>NZ_JBVVPT010000015.1:0-133197 GCF_055811715.1 Bradyrhizobium sp. WSM4872
GAGTTGGAGAGAGTGTAGTGAGCGATGCGCCGATTGCCAGCCGCGCGGCGGGAATGGCGGCTCGCGGGGGATGCATTGCGGCTACTCCACCAGCGCGAACTGCAGCAGCAGCGTGCGCTGGAGCATCGAGAAATTGTCGTCCGACACCAGCGTCAGCACGGTCTCGCCATCGGCGGTGAAATGGGCGTCGATGCCTTCCATGTTGTCGATCTCGTGGCCGAGATCGGCCTTGAACAGCACGGGGCCGTCGACCAATGCGCCCGGCGCGATCGATTTCAGGGGAATTGCGCGGATGCGGATGTCGACGCCGGTGAACCAGGAGAATTTGCGTTCGAGGATCAGGAGGTCGCCCGAGGGCAGCAGCACGGCGTCGCTGATGAGCTGCTGGTCGGTGCGGCGAATGCTGAACTGGCCGGGCGTGGGGCCGCCGAGCAAAAATCCGATCAGATTGCCGTCGGCATCGAAGCCGCCCTCCGACAGCGCGATCAAGGTCCCCGCGAGCGGCTGCCCCTTTGATATGTCCTTGGGGACAAACACCAACGCCTCGAGCCCCTTGTTATAGGGCAGTTTGCGCACGGCCTGCGGCGTCGGCAGCACCTCGCCGCGGGCGCGCGTGCCGCCCTTCGAAAAATCGAACCGCATGATCTGGTTGACGCGCTCGAGCCCGACATAGACGAGGTCGCCGTCGCGCGCGAGCGACTCGGTGTCGTACCACAGCCGCTTCTCCGTGATCGGCCGCCCCTCCGCATTGAGCACCGGCGCGGCCTCGACGTCGTCGAGACCGGTCATGCTCCGCCCGGAATAGTGGATGCGACCGGTGAACCAGGTGCCCTGGTCGGAGATCGCGAGGAAGCGCTCGCCTTTGCTGTCGAGGAAGCGGAAGCCGGACAGCCCGCCGAAGCCGCGATGCGGCGAGGTCAGCACCAGGCCGCCGCGATAGTCCAGCGAACCGAAGCGCGTGCGCACGCGGTCGCGCGGCTCGAAATTGGGAATCGGCCGCGCGTTGACCTCGATGCCAACGGGCGCGGCGACGGCGTGCTCGATCAGCGCCGGCTTCGGCGCGGGCTGTGCCTGCGCCAGCCGAGACAGTGCGAGAGTGGAAAATCCCGCCGCCGCGTGGCCGATAAAGCTGCGGCGGGATCGATATTTGCTCACGAATGCAGTTTGCGTCGCGGGCGACCGGCCGGCTGCGTCGGCGCGGTGTTGGTCTCGCTGAAGAGTTCGGCGAGTTTTTCGGTGATCGCGCCGCCGAGCTCTTCGGCATCCACGATCGTCACGGCGCGGCGATAATAGCGCGTCACGTCATGGCCGATGCCGATCGCGATCAGCTCGACCGGCGAGCGGGTCTCGATCTCCTCGATGATGTGGCGCAGGTGCCGCTCGAGATAGTTGCCGGGATTGACCGACAGCGTGGAATCGTCGACCGGCGCGCCGTCCGAGATCATCATCAGGATCTTGCGCTGCTCGGGCCGGCCGAGCAGGCGCTTGTGCGCCCAGTCGAGCGCCTCGCCGTCGATGTTCTCCTTCAGCAGCCCCTCGCGCATCATCAGGCCGAGATTCTTCCGCGCACGACGCCACGGGGCGTCCGCCGATTTGTAGATGATGTGGCGGAGATCGTTGAGGCGGCCCGGACTGGCCGGCTTGCCGGCGGCAAGCCACGCCTCGCGCGATTGCCCACCCTTCCAGGCGCGCGTCGTGAAGCCGAGAATCTCGACCTTGACGCCGCAACGCTCCAGCGTGCGGGCGAGAATGTCGGCGCAGGTCGCCGCGACCGTGATCGGCCTGCCGCGCATCGAGCCGGAATTGTCGAGCAGCAACGTCACCACGGTGTCGCGGAACGTCGCCTCCTTCTCGTGCATGAAGGACAGCGGGTGATAGGGATCGGTCACCACGCGCGACAGCCGCGCGGGGTCCAGGATGCCTTCTTCGAGATCGAACTCCCAGGCGCGGTTCTGCTGCGCCATCAAGCGCCTCTGGAGGCGGTTGGCGAGACGGGCGACGATGCCCTGCAGATGCGCGAGCTGCTTGTCGAGATAGGCGCGCAGGCGCTCCAGCTCGTCATGGTCGCAGAGGTCCTCGGCGGCAATGATCTCGTCGAACTTCGGCGCGAAGGCATGATATTCCGGCCCCCGCGGCTCGTTCTTGCCGTGCGAATTCGGCCGCGTCGCCTCGCCCGGCGTCTCGTCGTCGCCGAGCTCGCCGTCGTCGAAGGTGTCGGAGGTCGAGGCCTGCGCGCTTTCCATCGCGCTCTCGCTCATCTCCTCGCTCGACGCCTGGGCCTGATCGGCGCTCATCTCCTGCGCGGCGTCGGAATCGGGCGAACCCTCGGCGCCGGACTGATCGTTGTCGCCGTCCTGGTTCTCGTCGTTCTCGTCATTGTCTTCGCTGTCGGCGCTGCGCTCGTCGCCGATTTCGAGCGCCGTCAGCAGATCATGCACGGCATCGCCGAACCTGGTCTGGTCCTCGACCACGGTATCGAGCCGGTCGAGCCGCCTGCCGATCTTGTCTTCGAGAATAGGACGCCAGAGATCGACCATCTTCTTGGCGGCCGTGGGCGGCGCCATGCCGGTCAGGCGTTCGCGCACGAGCATCGCCAGCGCGTCGGCGAGCGGCGCGTCGGCGCGATCGGTGATCTCGTCGAACTTGCCGCGATGGAAATGGTCGTCAAGCATCGCGGTGAGGTTTTTCGCAACGCCCGCCATGCGCCGCGCGCCGATCGCCTCGACACGGGCCTGCTCCACCGCCTCGAACACGCCGCGCGCCTGCGGATTGCCCGGCATCAGCTTGCGATGCACCTTTGGATCATGACAGGCGAGCTTGAGTGCGATGGAATCGGCGTGGCCGCGCACGATCGCGGCATCCCGCCTGGTCATCTTTCGCGCTGGCTCGGGCAGCCGCGCCTTGCCCGGCGCGAGCCCTGGACGCTCGGCGGCGAAGCTGACGTCGAGCTCGGGGGCCTTGGCGATCGCCTTCAGGCAGGAGGCCACCGAGCGCTTGAACGGCTCGGTCGGCGCTTCCTTGGTGTTGCGGAATTTGGAGTTGGAGGTGGTGCTCATCTCGCCCTTACCCGTCGTCCCGGCGAAGGCCGGGACCCATAACCACCGGCGATCATTGCGTCAGGAGAAATTAGCAGCGTCGCTTCACTCGAGACATCACGCGGTATGGGTCCCGGCGTTCGCCGGGACGACATATCGCGAGAAATCAGCTGAGCGCCACGTTCACCGCCGATTCCGGCAGCTCCGCGTTGAAGCAGCGCTGGTAGAACTCTGCGACGAGGGGCCGTTCCAGCTCGTCGCACTTGTTGAGGAAGGTGACCCGGAACGCAAATCCGATGTCGCCGAAGATGTCGGCGTTTTCCGCCCAGGTGATCACGGTGCGCGGGCTCATCACCGTCGACAGATCGCCATTGGCGAAGGCGTTACGGGTGAGGTCGGCGAGGCGAACCATCTTGTTGACGATGTCGCGGCCCTCCGTGGTGCGATAGTGCTTGGCCTTGGCCAGCACGATCTCCACTTCCTCGTCATGGCTGAGGTAGTTCAGCGTGGTCACGATCGACCAGCGGTCCATCTGGCCCTGGTTGATCTGCTGGGTGCCGTGATAGAGGCCCGAGGTGTCGCCGAGGCCGACGGTGTTGGCGGTCGAGAACATGCGGAATGCGGGATGCGGCTTGATCACCTTGTTCTGGTCGAGCAGCGTCAACCGGCCGGAGACTTCCAGCACGCGCTGGATCACGAACATCACGTCCGGACGGCCGGCGTCGTATTCGTCGAACACCAGCGCGACGTTATGCTGGAGCGCCCAGGGCAGGATGCCGTCGCGGAATTCGGTGACCTGCTTGCCGTCGCGGACCACGATCGAGTCCTTGCCGACGAGGTCGATACGGCTGATGTGGCTGTCGAGGTTGACGCGCACGCAGGGCCAGTTCAGTCGCGCGGCGACCTGCTCGATATGGGTGGACTTGCCGGTGCCGTGATAACCCGTGACCATGACGCGGCGGTTGTGGGCGAAGCCCGCGAGAATGGCGAGCGTGGTGGCGCGATCGAAACGGTAATCGGAATCGACTTCGGGGACGTGAGGATCGACTTCGGAATAAGCGGGGACTTCGAGATCGCTGTCGATCCCGAACACCTGGCGCACCGACACCTTCATGTCGGGCAAACCGGAAACTTCCTCAACTTTGGACATCGCGGCGGTCGTCATCAATCCTCCGAGGTCCCGGGCGATCCCGAGACCAGTTATTGCACGTTGGCTGCGGCTGGGTGCTGTTGCGAACCTATCAGAGACAACGTGCGGGCAGAAGCCCGCCCCCCAATCAAAGTTCCGTTGTCTTTTCATTTAGATAGGCAAGGAACGCGATTTTTGGAAGGCTGCCCTGCGAATCACGCCTGAATTTCGTGCGGAGGCACGGTCCTGCCTACGCGGCTGGCACTTTTGCCGCCGCTCGTTACTTATGTAGGGTCCGAACCCCGAGGCCAATCTCCTAGGCCCAATCCCACCACAGAGACGATGTGACGTCCTTTCTCGATCCCCTCATTTCATTCGTCTCGGCCCACGCGTGGCTGGCCTATCTGACCCTGTTCCTGGCGGCCCTGCTGGAGGCGGTTCCAGTGGTGGGGTCCGTCATCCCGGGCTCGACCATCATCCTGGCGCTGAGCGCCCTGGTCCCAGGCGGCGAGCTTCGGCTGCAATGGGTGTTGCTGGCGGCAGCGCTGGGCGCAGTGCTCGGCGATGGTTCGGCGTACTGGATCGGGCACCGGCAGCAACGGGAGATCCTCAACACCTGGCCGCTGACCAATTATCCGCGGGTGGTCGAGCAGAGCGAGACTTTCTTCCACCGCTTCGGCACCTGGGCGGTGTTCTTCGCCCGCTTCGTGCCGCCGATCCGGGCCTTCGTCCCGGTCACCGCGGGTGCGCTCGGCATGCCCCCGGCCCGCTTCTACGCCATCAACATCCCGGCGATCCTGGTCTGGGCGCCGGCGCATGTGCTGCCGGGCGTGCTGGCGGTGTCGGCCCTGCACGAATATGCCGGGCTGCATCACCATGGACATGTCGGCAAGCACATCTGGATCCTGACCGTGATCGGCGGCGCGATCGTTCTGGGCCTGGCGGTCTGGATCTATCGCCGCCGAAACGGTGGCGATGTGGCGGTGGCGAAGCCGCGGGGGTGATTGACCGTATCCAAGCCCACCCTCCTCATCCGGAGGGCCCGCCAACGGCGGGCGTCTCGAAGGATGGCCGTGGGCGAAAGCCGGGCCTGCATGGTTCGAGACGCGCGTTCCGCGCTCCTCACCATGAGGGTTTTTGATTATCCCTTGGAGTCCGCGCCCCCTGCCCTTCGCCCCGGTGCAGGCCCAACATAACGCGCCCTTGGCCTGATCAGCTTGCCGAACTGTAATTGCTCGCTCGCATGAGCGATCCAGCCGACGCTGCGGGCCATGGCGAACAGGGCGAGCTCGCTGCCTGCGGGCAGGCGCAGCGCGTGTACGAGCACCGCGAGCGCGTAGTCGATGTTGACGAGCTCGCCGGTCGCCTCCGCGATGCGCTCGGGCACCTCCTTGGTGAATTTGCGCGGTGCGCCGGTGCGGGCCAGGGAATTCAGGAGCGACTGCGCGCGCCGATCGCCCCGCTTGTAGACACCGTGACCGAAGCCCGCAAAGCGTTCGCCGAGCGCGACGCGTTCGCGGACCATTGGCTCGACGTCACGATCCACCAGCGCCTTGACGAGCTGCGAGGCGAGCACGCCGGCGCCGCCGTGCTTCGGTCCCTTCAGCGCGGCGAGGCCGGCGATGACGGAGTCATAAAGATTGAGGCCGGTCGAGGCTGCGCAACGCGCGGTGAAGGTGGACGCGTTCAATTCATGCTCGGCGAGCAGAACCAGCGCGCGGCGTATGAGATCGGCCGCGTGCTTGTTGTCGGGCGCCCAGGCCCTCGCGATCTGCTGGTGCAGTGGCTCGGCGGACGGCTCCGTATTGAGCATGGTCGCGACCAGGAGTCGGACGATGCGCGCACCGACCATCGCGCGTCCATCATGCGCGCGGGTGAAGGCGCGGGGATCGGCGCTCGATGCGAGCGCCAGCACGGCAATGGCGCGATCGATCGGCGCGGCGCGGCGTGCCGCCTGCGCGATCAGGCGCATCTCATCGGACACCGCGGGCTGATTATCCGGCGCAAAGGGATCGACGCCGGAGACGTCCCACAGAAGCGTCGCCGTGTGCTCCAGCGTGTCGTTTTCGGCGAGATCGACGCAATTGACGCCGCGATAGATCGCGCCGTCCTCGGTGATGGTGGAGATCTCGGTGTCCATGACCGGCAGATCGGCATCGAAGCTGCGCAGGCCGCGCGGCTCCGGCGACGGCACCCGGCGCTCCTTCAGCGCCCGGACGTCCTCGGCGCGATAGCGGTTCTTGCGCGAGTCCGGCGTCGGCTCGGAGCGGACCAGGCCGCGGCTGACATAGGCGTAGAGCGTGGCCGGCGAGATCGCGAGCTCGGCGGCAGCTTCCCTGGCCGACAGGTAGAGCTCCTCGGAATTATTCATATTGATTTATATAATCAAGATTGATCAATCTGTCGAGAGGCCTGACCTTTGACTGGTACAAAGGAGATTTGGGCCATGAACATCCACCTCACCAAGAGCCAGATCGGGCTGGACGGCGTTCCCGCGGCCGAAACCGTGCTGAGCCATGTCGACGGCGAGCGCGGCGAGTTGATCATCGCCGGCGAGCATGTAGGCACCCTCGCCAGGCAGTCGAGCTTTGAGGGCGTCACCGCCAGGCTCTGGAACGGCGCCAGCATAACCACGCTGAGCGAAGCCAATGTGCGCGCGAGCCTCGGCGCGGCACGCGAGCGCGCCTTCGCCCGGCTGGATGAGTTGCTGCCGGCGACGCGCGGCATGGGCGTCGTCGACGGGTTTCGCGCGGCGGTCGCCGGACTTCGCGCCGAGCACGGCCTCGCCCATGAGGCGACGATCGTCGGCGCATTCCCGGTGATTGCGGGCGCGCTCGTCCGCCGCGCCAGGGGTCTCGATCCCGTGGCGCCCGATCCGAACGTGAGCCATGCTGCCGATACGCTTCGCATGCTGCACGGGCGGGCGCCTGAACCCCGCGAGGTCACGGCGCTGGACGCCTATCTCGTCACCGCCAGCGACCACGGCATGAACGCCTCGACCTTCACCGCGCGCGTGGTGGCCTCGACGCAGGCTGATCTGTTTGCCGCCGTCACCGCCGGCTATTGCGCGCTGACGGGTCCGCTGCATGGCGGCGCGCCGGAGCCGGTGCTGGAAATGCTCGACGCGATCGGCTCGCGCGAGCGCATCCAGCCCTGGGTGGACGCGGCACTCGCTCGCGGCGAGCGGATGATGGGTTTTGGCCACCGCGTCTATCGCGTGCGCGATCCGCGCGCCGACGTGCTCAAGACCGCGATCGAGGCGCTGGCCTCGGACGGCGCCGACCTGCCCTTTGCCGGCGAGGTCGAAGCCTATATCCGCAGCGCACTGCGCAAGAAGAATCCGGACCGGCCGCTGGAGACCAATGTGGAGTTCTTCACCGCGATCCTGCTCGATGCGCTGGCGATCCCGAGGCAGGCCTTCACGCCGATCTTCGCGGTGGCGCGCGCCGCCGGTTGGACGGCGCATGCGCGCGAGCAGCAGCGGACCGGACGGCTGATCCGGCCGAGTTCGTCATATGTGGGGGCGATGCCGAAGATGTGAGGGACCGCGGATATCTCCGCGAGCCGGGAATCGTAGGGTAGCCAAAGGCGCACTTGCGCCGTGCCCACCATCGATCCAACACCGCAACAGAAGTGGTGGGCACGCTTCGCTTTGCCCACCATACCATGCTGCGGCGCGGGGAGAGGCCTCAGGCCTCGCGCACCACGGTTTTCAGATAATTATACGCCTTGATGATTTCGATCAGGCGATCCTCGGTGGAGCGGTCGCCGCCGTTGGCGTCGGGGTGGTGCTGCTTCACCAGCGCCTTGTACTTGGACTTGACGTCGGCCAGCGTGGACTCGGGGCCGAGGCCCATCACCTGGAGCGCCTTGCGCTCGGCATTCATGATCTTGCGCGTCTCGGCCTTGGGCGCGGCCTGCGGGCCGGCGCGCCAGCCGGTGCGGCCGTTGAGCTCCTGGAACATGCTGAACGGATCGAAGGCGCCGTCGATCTCGGCCTCCGCGCCTTTCTTGACGCCGCCATTGGCGCCCATCTTCCAGGTCGGACGATGACCGGTCAGCGCATCTTTTTGATAGCGCGCGACAGCGTCGGCATTCATGCCGGAGAAGAAATTGTAGTTCTGGTTGTACTCGCGCACATGGTTCAGGCAGAAGTGCCAGTACTCACGCTGGTTGTCGCGACCCTTGGGCGCACGATGGGCGCCCTTGTTCTGGCACCCGGTCCATTCGCAATTGACCACGGCGTCGCGCGGCTTCACGTCCGGCTGCTTGCCTTTCGGCTTGACCCGGATGGAGTCGAAGAACTTTGATGAATCGATCGGCATGGCTGACTTTGACTACGCAATGCAAAAACCTTCAAGTCTTGACATTGCAATTAGCTGAAAACACATACCCGAAGCTTCGCCTCGGCGTTCTCAAGAACGGCCGCCAAAGGCGACCTACGGAATTGACGGAGTGCGGTCGCGCACCTTAATGGCACACCCATGGCTATGAGAGACACTATCAGCAACAAGTTGCAGGAAGCTTTCACGCCGGAAAGCCTGCAAGTCGTCGACGAGTCACATTTGCATGAGGGCCACGCCGGCCATCGGCCGAGCGGCGAGACGCACTTCCGCGTTTATATCGTGTCTCAGGGCTTCAAAGGGAAGAGCCGGGTCGATCGCCACCGCATGATAAATTCGGCGCTGGCCGCGGAACTCGCAGGCAGCGTGCACGCGCTGGCGATCCACGCGCAAGCGCCGGGGGAAGGCTGAGGCTTCTTCACTCTCGGCTGGAGGCCTCGTGCGTCATCGAAATGGTCGTCATGCCCGGGCATAGCCGTACGAAGGACGGCGTCGCTGCCGCTCGCCTATGTCCCGGGCATCCACGTTCTTGGTGCGGCCAGTGAGACGTGGATGGCCGGGTCAAGCCCGGCCATGACGATGTGGAAGCTTCAGAGCCAAAGCTACCGCGTCAAAACGACGTCCCCGCCCGCCGCCGCTTGGCTTCCTCCATTTCCGTCTCGCGCGGCACCGGTGAAATACGGAGTGCGGTGATGCGGTTGCGTTCGCGGCGGAGGACGCGGAAGCGGAAGCCGTGAAAGGTGAAACTCTGGCCGCGGTCGGGAATCGAGCGCGCCTCGTGAATGACGAGGCCGGCGACCGTCGTTGCCTCTTCGTCGGGCAGGTGCCAGTCCATGGCGCGGTTGAGATCGCGGATCGGCACCGAGCCGTCGACGACGACCGAGCCGTCCGGCTGGGCGCGCACGCCCGCGACCACGACATCATGCTCGTCGGAGATGTCGCCAACGATCTCTTCCAGAATGTCTTCCAGCGTCACGAGACCTTCAACTTCGCCATACTCGTCGACGACCAGGGCGAAATGGGTCTTGCGGCGGCGGAACGCCTTGAGCTGCTCGGAGACGGGCCGCATCTCCGGCACGAACCAGGGCGGCAGCGCGATCGTGGAGACGTCGATGCGCGAGGTCTCGCCGTCGGCCGCGCGGATCGCGCGCAGCAAATCCTTGGCGTGGAGCACGCCGATGATGTTTTCCGGCTTCTCGCGCCACAACGGTATGCGGGTGTATTCGGCCGCCAGCACCTCGCGCACCAGATCCTCCGGCGGCAGGTCGGCGTTGATCATCGTCATCTCGGTGCGATGGATCATGACGTCGGAGACCTGGAGCTCGCGCAGGTCGAGCAGCCCGCCGAGCATGTCGCGGTCGTGCTTCTCGAACTTGCCTTCGTGGTGCAGCAGGTCGACCGCACCGCGCAGGCGCTCGGTCGGCGACAGGATCGCCTGGTGCTCGCCGGCAAGGCCGAACAGGCGCATCAACAGCCGCACGATGACTTCCACGATCCGCAGCAGCGGCCCCAGCACGTACATCGTCAGCCGCATCGGGCGCGCGACCGCCAGCGCCATGCGGTCGGGCGCGTTGATCGCGATGGTCTTGGGCAGCACCTCGGCGAAAATCACGACCAGTGCGGTCATCAGGCCGGTGGCATAGAGCACGCCGACATCGCCGAACCAGGCCGTGAAGATGCTGGTGGCCAGGGCGGATGCACTGATATTGGCGATGTTGTTGCCGAGCAGCAGCGCGCCGATCAGGCGCTCGCGCATGTCGAGCAGCTGCGAGACCACGTCGGCGTCGCGATTACCCTGCTTGGAGAGCCGCAGCATGCTGGCGCGCGAAGCGCCGGTCAGCGCGGTCTCGCTCGCGGCGAAGAAGCCGGAGACGAGCAGGCAGAAAATGACGATGGTGAATCCGAGCCAATCCATGAACCACTCTGGTTTCTTGTTTTGACGCGTTTTCTTGACGCGAACCGGTACCCACTTCGCTCGAAAACGCTTTAGCGCCGTTCAACCGCGTGTCACGCCTTTTGCGCGAGCTTGTCCTTGAGGAAGTCGCGCACCGGAGCCGGCTCGACATCCTTCACGATCACGGCGCGTCCCACGGCCTCCAGCAGGATGAAGGTGAGCTTGCCGCGCACGACCTTCTTGTCCTGCGCCATCAGCGCCATCAGCGCGTCGGCATCGGCAAGCCCCTCCTGCGCAAAGCCCGCGATGTCCTGCAAGCGCGTCGGCAGGCCGGCCTCAATCAGGTGACGCTCGACGCGCGTCGCATCCGCTTCGCCGATCATGCCTAGCTTCGCGGAAAACTGCGCCGCCAGCGTCATGCCGATCGAAACGCCCTCGCCGTGAAACAGGCGGTCGGAGAAGCCGGTCGCGGCTTCCAGCGCATGGCCGAACGTATGGCCGAGATTGAGCAGCGCACGCTCGCCTGTCTCGCACTCGTCGCGCGAGACCACGCCGGCCTTGGCGCGGCAGGAGGTCGCGATCGCATGCTCGCGCGCCGAACCGCCTTTGGCGATGTCGGAATGATTCTTCTCGAGCCAGGCGAAGAAGGCCTCATCACCGAGCACGCCGTATTTGGCGACCTCGGCATAGCCGGCGCGGAACTGCCGCGGCGACAGCGTGTCGAGCACGGCGGTGTCGGCGATCACCAGCACCGGCTGGTGGAAGGCGCCGAGCAGATTCTTGCCCTGCGGCGAGTTGATGCCGGTCTTGCCGCCGACGGAGGAATCGACCTGCGCCAGCAGCGAGGTCGGCACCTGCACGAAATCGACGCCGCGGCGCAGGATCGCCGCCGCAAAGCCGGCGAGATCGCCGACGACACCGCCGCCGAGCGCGATGACGAGATCGTTGCGCTCGATCTTCGCGGCGATCAGGGCTTCGCTGACCTTTTCGAGACCGGCATAGGTCTTGGATATCTCGCCTTCCTCGACGACGATGCGCGATGTCGGAATGCCCGCGGCGGCCAGTGAGGCCTCGGCAGGCTCGAGCCAGTATTTCGCGACGGTGCGATCCGTCACGATCGCAGTGCGCACGCCGGGGCGCAGGCGCGCGACCCGTTCGCCGAGCGAAGCCAGCACGCCGCGGCCGATGACGATGTCATAGGCGCGATTCTCCAGCGCGACCTCGACTGTGACGGGATCAGAATGTTTCAAGGGCGCGGTCATCGTGCGGCACTCGCGACGTCGGCTGGTGGCGGGGACGCCCGTTCGCCGCAAAGATGCGCACGCAGCGTCTCGATGGTCTCGTCGACGATCTTGTCGTGCGGCACGTCGCGCGAGGCGATGGTGAGGTCGGCATGGCCGTAAACCGGCTCGCGCTCGGTGAGCAGGCGCGTCACGGTTCCTTCGGGATCGGCGGTCTGGAGCAGCGGACGGTCGGCGCGCCGGCGCACGCGGCGCATGATGACGTCGTGATCGGCCTTGAGCCAGATCGAGATCGCCTTCGCGGCGATGCGCGCCCGCGTCTCCTCGCGCATGAAGGCGCCGCCGCCGGTCGCCAGCACGATGGGGCCGCCGTCGAGCAGACGCGCGATCACGCGGGCCTCGCCGTCGCGGAAATGCGGCTCGCCGTGGCGCTCGAAGATTTCCGGTATGGTCATGCCGGCCGCGGCCTCGATCTCGGTGTCGGCATCGACGAAGGGCAGCTTGAGCCGGAGAGCCATGCGGCGGCCGATGGTGGATTTGCCCACCCCCATCATGCCGACGAGCACGATCGAGCGCGTCCCCAGCGCCGACAGAATGTCGGCCTCGGGCGAGGCTTGGATCGGCAACGCGGCGTCGGGCATTTGTCTCGCTCGAATGGGTCTCGCTCGATCTGCCGCCAAAGGCGGCATCCTTTGGCCACCTATACGACCCCGCAGGGGCCCTCGCCAGAGGACTCTTGCCACGAAACGGCGAACGTGTTGGATGATTTCATTGGTTAATTTGCCCGCCAAGCCGCCTGACCGAGACCCGCTCCGAGATCCTGCCGATGCCCAGCCTGTTCCGCTTCCTGACGGTCGTCACCGTGATCGCCGGCATCGTCTATGGCGTGGTCTTCGCGCTGGCGAACTTCGTCAATCCCAAGCCGCGGGAAATGACGGTGACGATCCCACCGGATAAGTTTCTCAAGAAATAGCAGCTAGGCTGCCGGCATGCGTGCCAGATCTTCCGCCAGCAAGCCCTCGGACACAAAACTCACCGGCCTGTTCCTCGACATGCTCGCGGCGGAACAGGGCGCCGGCCCCAATACGCTCGATGCCTATCGCCGCGACCTCACCGATTTCTCCGAGTTTCTCGGCCGCGTCGGCCATGCATTCGCGGACGCGGAAACACAGACGCTGCGCGACTATCTCGCCGATCTCGACACGCGCGGTTTCAAGTCCACCAGCGTCGCGCGACGGCTGTCGGCGATGCGGCATCTCTATCGCTTCCTCCTGAACGAACGAATTAGAACCGACGATCCCGCGGCGATCCTGTCAGGCCCCAAGCGCGGCCGCGGCCTGCCGAAGGTGCTGTCGATCGCCGATGTCGACCGCATGCTCCGCCGCGCCAAGGAATTGAGCGAGGCGGAGGATGCCTCGCCCTCGAAACGGCTGCGCGCCCTGAGACTCTATTGTCTGCTCGAGGTGCTCTACGCCACCGGCCTGCGCGTCTCCGAGCTGGTGGCGCTGCCGCGCACGGCGGCGAAGCGCGACGCCCGCATGATCGTGGTGCGCGGCAAGGGCAACAAGGAACGGCTGGTGCCGCTCAACGAGGCCTCGCGCCAGGCGATGGCCGATTATCTCGCGGCGACGGAGGCGGCAAAGGACAACAACAAGGCAGACAAGAAGAACAGCGTGGCGGCCTCGAAATGGTTGTTCCCCTCGTTCGGCGAGAGCGGACATCTGACGCGGCAGCATTTTGCGCGCGACTTGAAGGAGCTCGCGGTCGCCTCGGGCCTGCAGGCCCGGCTGGTCTCCCCCCACGTGCTGCGCCACGCCTTCGCCAGCCACCTGCTGCACAACGGGGCCGATTTGCGCATCGTGCAGACGCTGCTCGGCCATACCGACATCTCCACGACCCAGATCTACACCCACGTGGTCGAGGAGCGGCTGAAGAGCCTGGTCCGCGACCTGCACCCGCTGGCGGAGAAATGAGGCTACTGTAGCCCGGCTACAGGCCACAGCCCGAAACCGCCTTGACTTCGGCCACATCTCCGCAGAAAGAGCCGGGGCCTCACGATGATTGGCCTGCGCCCCTTGCGAGCACACAGGCCAACTCATTGACGAACCTACACTTCTTTCCGCGACATCGAATCCGCTTCGCCGCCTCGCCCCGTTCTCCCTATATTGAGTTGATGCCAGACCAGATGCGCAGCTATCTCGATTTCGAAAAGCCCGTCGCCGAGCTCGATTCCAAGCTCGACGAATTGCGGACGCTTGCGGCCTCCGGCAGCGACATCGCCGAGGAGATCGGGCGGATCGAGGACAAGGCGGCGCAGGCGATGGCCGACCTCTATCTGAACCTGACGCCGTGGCAGAAGACGCTGGTCGCGCGGCATCCGCAGCGGCCGCATTTCAACGACTTCATCAAGGGCCTGATCACCGAGTTCACCCCGCTCGCCGGCGACCGCAAGTTCGGCGAGGACGAGGCGCTGGTGGCCGGCTTCGGCCGCTTCCGCGGCGAGGCCATCTGCGTGATGGGCCAGGAAAAGGGCGATTCCACCGAGAGCCGCATCAAGCATAATTTCGGCATGGCGCGGCCCGAGGGCTATCGCAAATGCGTGCGGCTGATGGAGATGGCCGAGCGGTTCGGCCTGCCGGTGCTGTCGCTCGCCGATTCCGCCGGCGCCTATCCCGGCATCGGCGCGGAAGAGCGGGGACAAGCCGAGGCAATCGCGCGCTCGACCGATGCCTGCATGGCGCTGACCGTGCCGAACGTCGCGATCATCACCGGCGAGGGCATGTCGGGCGGCGCCATCGCCATCACCACCGCCAACAAGGTGCTGATGCTGGAGCACGCGATCTACAGCGTGATCTCGCCCGAGGCGGCGTCCTCGATCCTCTGGCGCGACGGCTCCAAGGCGCAGGAAGCCGCCAACAACATGAAGATCACCGCACAGGACATGCTCCGCTTCGGCGTGATCGACAGCATCCTGAAGGAGCCGGTCGGCGGCGCCCATCGCGACCCCGCCGCCATGATCGCCACCACGGGCGACGCCATCGCCAAGGCCTTTGACGAGCTGCGGGGTCTGGACGGCGACGCCATCCGCAAGCAGCGGCGGCAGAAATTCCTCGATATCGGCCGGAAACTGGGTTGATTCGGCCGGGTTTTGGGGCCCGTTGGACGATGCGCTCCCCGCAAGCGGGGAGGTGAAGAGCCCCGGTAACCCCGCGTTAACCCTTTTTTTGCCCAAATCAGCGATCTCTGTACCGGTTTGGCCGCGAGGCCCAAGTTACGGCCCAGTTTAAGTCTTCGTTGACCACGCCTTTGGGCCAACGGGCTCGTGATCCCCGTTCGGGTTGCGACCACATGCCCCAGAGGTTAGAATTTTAATCAATGGCTTCAGGGCATAAGCGCTGGAGCGTGATTGCGAAAAAGCCCGTCGCGACGGGTCCGGGTCTCCGGTCGGATCATGCTTCAAGATTGGGGTTTGCGCGCGATGCCCTGGACGGTGTGGGGTCCATCTTGATTTCTCGTTCGCTTGCTCGCGCGTTTCTGGTTTCGGTGGCGCTTGCCGCCAGCTTCGTGCTGGCCGGCTGTGATACCGACCAGGTCTCGCTCGCGACCAACGCCAAGGCCAACCAGCCGGTCCCGCCGAAACTTCTCGCCGCAATGGTCGAGAAGGACATGGACCTGCAATCGCCGATCCTGGTGCGCCTGTTCAAGCAGGAGGCCGAGCTCGAGGTCTGGAAGCAGACCCGCAACGGCCAGTTCGCGCTGCTCAAGACCTATCCGATCTGTCGCTGGTCGGGCGACCTCGGGCCGAAGGTGCGCGAAGGCGACCGCCAGGCGCCGGAAGGATTCTACTCGATCAATCCGGGCCAGATGAATCCGCAGTCGGCGTATTATCTGTCGTTCAACACGGGCTATCCGAACGCGTTCGACAAGGCTTTGGGCCGCAGCGGCTCACAGCTGATGGTGCATGGCGATTGTTCGTCGCGCGGCTGCTACGCAATGACGGACGAGCAGATCGCCGAGATCTATTCGCTCGGGCGCGAATCCTTCTTCGGCGGCCAGAAGGCGTTCCAGCTGCAGGCCTATCCGTTCAAGATGACGCCGGTGAACATGGCCAAGCACCGGAACAATCCGAACATGCCGTTCTGGAAGATGATCAAGGAAGGCTATGATCATTTCGAGGTGACGCGGCAGGAGCCGAAAGTCGATTTCTGCGAGAAGAAATACGTCTTCGACGCGGCGAAGGCGCCTGACGCCAAGCGTGATCCGGTGTTCGACGCGTCCGCAAAGTGCCCGGCCTATGTGATCCCCGACGAGATCGCCAGCGCCGTGCGCGAGAAGGAAGCGCGCGACCAAGCCGAGTACAACAAGCTGGTCTCGCGCGGCACGCCCGTCGCGCGCATGAACACCGGCATCGACGGCGGCATGAACAAGATCTTTGCCGCGAAAATTCCGGAAGGCTCGACTGGTCTGTCGGAGGGCGCCGAAGGCACCACGCTCCAGATGCTGGCGATGGCGAAGGCGCCGGGCACGATCCCCGGACACGTCAATCCGCCGAAGCCGAATCTCGATGCAGCCGCGCCCTCGCCGCAGGAGGAGCCGGTCGTCGCTGTCAGCGCGCCCGCCGCCAACACCCGCATCGCCACTGCAGCTCCGGCGGAGAAATCCGGCTTCTTCTCCAGCCTCGGCCGCAAGATGGGCATGGGCAGCGCCGACGCCACGGCAACCACGCCGCCGCCACAGGCCACGGCATCCGTTGCCCCGGCCGCGACCACGACGCCGCCGACCGCAGCGTCCCGGCTGAAAGCCGCGGTGACCCGGTTCGTGCCGGGACACGACAAGTCCAAGGATGCAGCGAAGGATGCGCCGAAGCCGGCTGTTGCCGCTGCCGAGCCAGCGAAGCCCGACACCCGCCTCGCCGCGACCCGCCCGACGCTGAAGCCGTCGGTATCTGATGGCGCGGGTGAAGCGACCCAGATCATGGGAGCCGCGCCGGTGGTGCAGTCGAACTCGTTCGACAGCCGGTTTGGGGCGGTGAAGTAAGCGGGCGCTCCGCTTAATCTCTTCGATCCATCCCAGCCTGACGCCGTCATTCCCCGCGAATGCGGGGAATCCAGTATTCCAGAGGCACCCCTTATCGATCGAGAAGCTGCGGCGTACTGGATGCCCCGCCTTCACGGGGCATGACAGCCGAGTTCGGTGTGAGAGCGACGCGCTTCACGCGCGCTCTTACGGCGCCAGATAGCGCAGCAGCTCCGGATTGCCCCTCACCTCGCCGGCCTCGCCTTGCAGCGCGACGCGGCCGCGGTCCAGCACGTAGGCGTAATCGGCGACGCGGAGCGCGAGGTCGAGGTGCTGCTCGACGATGATGACGGCGATGGTTTTCGCGAGTTCGATCAGGCGCTCGGTGATTTCCTCGATCACGCCGATCCAGACGCCCTCGGTCGGCTCGTCGAGCAGAAGCAGTTTTGGATCGCCCAACATCGCGCGGCCGATCGCGAGCATCTTGCGCTCGCCGCCGGACAGCGTGCCGGCCGGCTGGTCGAGGCGCTGGCCGAGCTTTGGGAAGATGGTCAGCACGTGGTCGACCGCGTCGGCCTTCCTGCTCGCGAGCGAGCCGACCGCGAGATTGTCGCGCACCGACAGGCGCGCGAACACCGAATGCTCCTGCGGCACGTAGCCGATGCCGGCGCGCACCCGCTCCTGGGTCGCACGGCGGCTGATGTCGCGGCCGTCGAAGGCGACCTCGCCCTTCCACGCCGGCAGCTCGCCGACGATGGTCTTCATCAGCGTGGTCTTGCCGGCGCCGTTGCGGCCGAGCACGGCGACACCGCCGCGCCAGGGAATGCCGAGGTTGACGTCGAACAGGACCTGGCTGCGGCCATAGCCGGCGTCGAGATGCTTGATGTCCAAAAATTCAGGCACGGCGCAAATAGATCTCCTGGACGGCCTTGTTGGCCTGGATCTCCGACACCGTGCCGGACGCCAGCACCTTGCCCTGGTCGAGCACGGTGAGGCGATCGCAGATGTCGCGGATGAAATCGAGGTCGTGCTCGACGATGACCAGCGAGCAATGTTTCTTGATCGGCTGCAGCAATTCGCCGGTAACGCGGCGCTCCTCCAGGCTCATGCCGCCGGTGGGCTCGTCCAACAGCAGCAGTTTCGGCTTTCCGGCCAGTGCCATCGCGATCTCCAGCCATTGCTGCTGGCCGTGCGACAGCGCCGCCGCCGCGTCGAAAGCGCGATCAGCGAGGCGAAATTGCGTCAACATCGTCATGACCTGATCGTGCAGGAGCCCGCGGGTGCGCGAGAACACGAGGTCGAACAGCGAGGATTGCGCCTGCAGCGCGAGCAGGATGTTGTCGTAGAGCGTCAGCGTCGGCAGCACGGATGTAATCTGGAATTTCAGGCTCATGCCGGCGCGGGCACGCTCGGTCGGCGTGAACGCGGTGATGTCGGTGTTGATGAAACTCACTTTGCCCTGCGTCGGCATTTCGGCGCCGGCAATGCACTTCATCAGCGTGCTCTTGCCGGAGCCGTTCGGGCCGATCAGGCCGTGAAACTCGTTCTCGCCGACAGTGAGCGTGGCGCCATCGAGCGCGGTGAGCTTCCCGAAGATCTTCTTGACGCCGATGGCTTCAAGGAGCGGCATCGCGCTTCTCCTTCCCGGTCTTCCTGGATTTGGCACCAAAGCTGCCGACCCGCTCGCGCTCGCCGAGCACGAAACTGATCAGGCCGAGCGGCCGGAACAAGATCACGAGCAGGAGCAGCACGCCGAGGATGATCGGCCAGACCTCGCGGTAATTGTCCGAGAGCCAGAAGCTGACGCCCTCGACGATGACAGCGCCGATGACGGCGCCGATCAGCGTCCCGGAGCCGCCGAACAGCACGTAGAGCACGACTTGCGTCGAGACGACGACGCCGACCATGTTGGGCCAGACGAAACCTTCGTGGAAGGCATAGAGGCTGCCGGCAAGACCCGCCACCGCGCCGCCGATCGCGAAGATGATCGCCTTCAGGTGCTGCGCCTTGTAGCCGAAGAAGGCGATACGCTGCTCGTTCTCGCGCAATCCGGCGAGCGCCAAACCGAACTGCGAGCGCACCAGAAAACGGCAGAGGAGATAGACCACGACAAGAAGGCCAAGCACGAGATAATAGAACGGCGACCCTTCCGAGAATTCGTAACTGCCGAGCGTCATCGACGAGATCGACGGGATGCCGTTCTGGCCACCGAGATAGTACCAGCCACGCGCCAGCCGGTCGGCTGCGTAAGATCCGGTCAGCGTGCCCAGCGAGACGAAGATCACGCTGGAGGGATGCCGCCCCAGCAGCAGGAAGCCGCCCAGCAGCAGCGCGAAGGTGAGGCCGATGATGGTGCCCGCAGGCAGCACCAGGAAGATGTTGGTGATGTCGAGGTCGCGCGCGAGCAGCGCCACGCCATAGCCGGCCGAACCGAAAAACAGCGCCTGGCCGAAGCTCATGATGCCGGCATAGCCCCACACCAGGTCGAACGACAGCGCGAACAGCGCGAGAATGATCACGCGCGTCGCGAACACCGTGAGATAATCCTGGAGCACCAGCGGCGCGAGCAGCGCGGCAACGAGCACCACGCCTTCAACGATCGGCAGGATTTTTCGCTGGGAACCAGTTACCCCTGCTGATCCGTGTTCAACCATGGCGATGTTCTGTTCCCCGCCGATCTCGGCGGGGACTGCCTGCTTCACTGCGCCCATCGCTTTCGGCATTCGACCCTAGCATTCCTTGGGATCGACGAGACCGTCGCTGCGTCCGACGATCTCGTAGTTCCCGCCCTTGGCGACCGCCGTGTACATCTTCATCTTGCAGTGCCGCTTGCCCGGCACCATCTCGGCAGGTCCGCCGGGGCCTTCCGCGATCTTGGCGTGGTCGAGCGTAGCCGCGACCGACTCGCGGTCGATCTTGCCGGCTTCCTTGACGGCGGCTTCCCACAGCTTCAGCCCGCGATAGGTGCCCGTGGCGGCGCTGCCGGCGGCGAACAGGAAGTTGCCCGGGAAATCCTTCTCGTAGGCCGCCTGGATTTTGGCGTCGAACGGGTTCTCCTTGGTCAGGACCTTGAAATAATCGAGACAGCTGGCGAGACCCTCGATCTCGGCGGCCTGATTGATGTTGAGCGTGTTCTCGTCATAGTAGACGCAGGCCAGTCGTCCGCCATTCTTGAGGAAGCCGGCTTCATAGAGCTGCTTGAAGAACGGGCCGACGCCCGGCGGGATGACGGTGTTGAAGACGACATCGACCTTGTTGGAGATGATGCGGTTGACGGTCGAGGAGAAGTCGACCTGGTCGAGCGGATAATATTCCTCGAACACGACCTCGCCGCCGTTGGCCTCGATCACCTTGCGGGCGTAGACGTTGAGCGTGTGCGGCCAGACGTAGTTGGCGCTCGGCAGCGCGAACTTCTTGCCGCCGTTCTTGATCAGCCAGGGAATGAACTCGTCGCATTGCTGCGCCGGCGTCGGCCCGGTGCAGAACAGATAGGGCGTGCACTCCTTGCCTTCGTACAGCTGCGGATAAATGTAGAGCGTCTTGCCGCGCGCCACGATCGGGTCCTTGATCGCGTTGCGCATCGACGAGGTGATGCCGCCGAGCACCATATCCACCTTGTCGCGCTGGATCAGCTTGCGGACGTTGCCGACCGCGACGGATTCGTTCGAGGCGGTGTCCTCGATATAGAGCTCGAGCGGGCGGCCGAGCAGGCCGCCGCCGGCGTTGATCTCCTTGATCACCATCTTGGCGACGTTTGCGTCGGCATTGCCGGCGTAGGCGATCGGTCCGGTGAGGTCGGTGGCGATGCCGACCTTGATCGGGGCTTCGGCCGCATTGGCCCAGGGCGCCGGGATCACCCAACTGCCGACGCCGGTTGCGACCGCTCCGGAGGCAAAGGCGAAATTCGAGAGGAAGCGGCGGCGGGAGAGCTGAGTGCGATCGGACATGTGACTAAACCCCTTTTCCAGCGATGAGGCCCTGCGGCCGGAATTTGATGAAAACGATGGCGAGAACGAAGACGAGGACATCGGCCACGACGGGCGCCATCACCCAGGGCAGCGCGGCACTGAGCGTACCGATGAGGCCGGCGCCCGCGACCGGCCCGATGAAGGAGCCGACGCCGCCGACCATGACCGCGACAAAGCCCTGGATCAGGAAGCGCAGGCCGAGATCGGCGAACAGGCTGAACACGGGGACGATCAGCGCGCCGGCAAGACCGGCAAGAGCCGCGCCGAACGCAAAGGTGGCGCCGTAGATCAGCGGCGTGGAGATTCCGGAGGCGCGTGCCAGCGACGGATTTTCCAGCGTGGCGCGCACGCGCAGGCCGAAGCTGGTGCGTGCCAGCAGCAGATAGCAGCCGCCCATCACCAGCGCCGTGATGACGATAATGGTGAAGCGCCAGGCCGAGATGTGCATGGCGCCGATGTCGATCGAGCCGCCGATCGGCTCCGGCACGGTAAGATAGAAGCCGCCGATCAGGCCGCGCACGGATTCGCGGATGATCAGGCCGAGCGCATAGGTGCCGAGCATGGCGACGATGGGAGCTGCGTAGAAGCGTCGGATGATCAGCGCCTCCAGCACGAAGCCGAGCGCGCCGACGACGAAGGGCGCGGCGACCATGCCGGCCCAGATCGGCAGGCCCTTGGCGTAGGCGAGATAGGTAATGTAGGCCCCGAGCAGGACGAACTCGCCCTGCGCGAAGTTGAAGATGCCCATCATGCTGGCGATGATCCCGAGCCCCAGCACGATCAGGACGATGATCGCGCCGAAGCTCAGGATCTCGAACGCCGCGACGAACGCGTTAGCCATGCGCCGGAGCCTTTCCCGTTCCGATGGAATCGGAACGGGGCTCCGGTTTGTTATCTTGACGCGTCCGAAAACGCTTCCCTGTTCCGTTGGCCCGCATCAATGCCTCGCTCACATCTTCTTCCAGTCGCCGATCTGCTCGAAGGCGTGGGCGGCGCGGTAGATGGTGGATTCCTCGAACATGCGGCCGACCAGCATCAGGCCGACGGGCAGGCCGTCGACCATGCCGCAGGGCAGCGACATCGCCGGATGATGGGTGATGTCGAACGGCGCGGTGTTGGAGATCATTTCCAGCGCGCGCGCGACATAGTCCTCGCGGCTGGCCGTGGGCTCCGGCAGCTTCGTCGCCTTCATGGGCGTGGTCGGCAGCAGCAGCAGGTCGTAATCCCCAAAGGCCTTGTCGTAGGCCGCTGTCAGGCGGCGGGAGATGTTGAGGGCCTTGCCGTAGTAACGGGGACCAAAAGTATTGTTGATGTAGGTGCCGAGCAGCAGGAACAGCTTTGTGGTCTCGGACAGGGAATCCGCCTGCCGGCGCCAGCCGCGATGGAAGTCCATCAACGTGGTCGAATAGAGGTCGGAGCGGGACAGACCATAGCCGTCGCCATACATCATGGTCTGGGTCATGCCCTCGGTGCCGATCGGCGTCCAGATCGCGGGGCCCATGAGATGCATCGGAATCGAAACGGTCTCGACCGTGGCGCCGAGATCCCTGAAACGCTTTGCGGCCTCCCGCACGCTCTCGTTCACGGCGGCTTCGGCATTCGCCTGCTCAAAGCCTTCCTTGAGGATGCCGATCTTCATGCCCTTGACGCCCTGGCCGAGCGCCTTGGTGTAATCCTCGACCTTGGGCGCCTTGATGCGGGGATCGTAGCCGTCGTCGCCGGCCAGCACTTCGAGCAGCAGGGCGTTGTCGGCGACGGTCGCCGTCATCGGGCCGGTGTGATCGACGAACACCTCGATTGGCATGATGCCGGTGTAGGGCACGAGGCCCCAGGTCGGCTTCATGCCGTAGGTGCCGCAGAACGAGGACGGCATGCGGATCGAACCACCCTGGTCGCCGCCGATCGCCATGTCGACCTCGCCGAGTGCGACGACGACGCCTGAGCCTGACGACGAGCCGCCGGCCGAATAGCCCATCTTGTGCGGATTGTGGACGGCGCCGACCGCATTGGTGTGGCTTCCGCCGGACATGCAGAAGGATTCACAATGAACTTTTCCGGCGATCTCGGCGCCGGCATCGAGCATGCGGGTGACGATGGTGGCGTCGAAATCGGGCACGTAGCCTTCGAGCGTCGCCGAGCCGTTCATCATGGGGACGCCGGCGAGCATGATGTTGTCTTTGAGAGCGACCGTCTTGCCCTTGAGCTTGCCGCTCGCCGCACCCTTCACGGTCGACTTGCGATACCAGGCGTTGCGCGGGTTCTCTTCCGGCGAGGGCCGATAGCCCGGCGTGCGCGGATATTTGACCTCCGGCACCTCGTCCGGCATCGCGCCGACGAGATTGTAGGCTTCGATCGAGCCCTGCATCAGGCCGCGGAACGAGGCGACATCGTCGTCGGTCAGCGAAAGGCCGCACTGGTCAGCGACACTGCGCAATTGGGCTGGGGTGGGAAGGACAACTGTCACGGCGCTCTCCTCAAAGGCTTCTTGATCCCTGGAATTGGAATCCCTGGCATTGGAGTTCATAGGCGCGCGTGCACGGCGCGCGCCAATAGGCTCCACCTCGATATTACAGACGGAAATATTTTCCTTTTCAAGTATTATTTTGGATTTGGGCGTTTGCAGATGGCCGCGCCGGCATCAGATCGGTTTGATCAGCTTGAAATCGAGGCCATCCGCCCCGGCGAGATACATCTGCATCCGGGTATGACCGTTCCTGACGGTGACGGGGCCGCGCGCGCCGCCATAGACGATGTTGCGGCCGGCCGCGAGCATCGGTCCCATCGCCAACGTGCCCGCCTTGTTCGCCACAGCTTCGAGGAAGCACAGTCCCTCATAGCTGGATTGACCGAGCGACCCGATCGGGGGCCCGTTCGGTCCGAACATCGCGCGATAGCGGCTCTGGAAGTCGTCATTGGCCTGCGATCCGATGCCGGGGAAATAGCCGGAGGCGCAGAACAGGTTCTCGCTGTTGTCGGCGCCGATTCCGAGCAGCACGGTCTCGTCCATCGCCCCGGCCAGGCGCAGCGTCGTGGCACCAAGGCCGCATTCGCCGAACGCGCGATTGAACGTGATGCTGTCGGTGCCGATCAACGAGATCAGGACGACGTCCGGCCTCGCGGCACGGATGCGCTCCAGATGCGGCTCGTGGTTGTCTTCGCCGAGGGGAACGAACTCTTCGCCGACGACATGGCCGCCGGCCTCCTTGATGTAGCGCTTCACCGCGCGGTGCGACTGCCAGGGCCAGACATAATCGCTGCCGATCAGGTACCAGCGCGCGGCCTTCTTGACGTCGGCGAGCCAGTGAATGGAGGGGCGGCTCTGCCAGCGCGGCGTTTCGCCGATCGCCATGACACCCGGCGTCTGCTCGCCGCCTTCGTAAACGGGTGTGTAGATGTAGGGAATGCGGTGGCGGGTGGTGACCTTGCGCAGTGCCACGCGCACCGCGCTGGTGTGCAAGCCGACGATGAGATCGATCTCATCGGACGCGATCGCCTGCTCGGCGCGGCTCAGAATCTCGTCGAGCGGACCGCCGGCGTCGTAGATCGAAAGCTCGATCTCGCGCCCGAGGATGCCACCGCGCTTGTTGATCTCGGCGACCGCGAGCTGCGCGCTGCTTGTCGCGCACGGGCCCCAAACGCCGGGCGAGCCGGTGCAGCAGATGAAGCCGCCGATGCGGAGCTTGTTGTGTGCGCCGCGGCGCTTCATGAAATGCGCGTCAACCGGCGACCGGTCGAAATCCGCTGCCGCGGGCGACAGATTCCTGAACAGCAGGGACGGCGGTAACGCCGGACCGCCGTGAGCCGGGAAGTTTACCGTCGGGCGCACGCCAACTCCTGTCTGATACCAGACTTGAAAGCTCATTCAGCAGGCGGCCGCGGCACCCGCCCTTTTGTTGAGCAATATCCTATTTTGAAAATATTGAATATTCAAGAATTGAAGTGCATATAGATGCAGCATCGATTGCAAGACATTCACTCATTTGGGTCAAGACAAAGTCTTAGCCGTGGCAAAACCGAACACCCCGATCACCGAACACCTCGCCTACCTGCTCGCGCAAGCCAACCGGGAGATCAACCGGCAGCTGGAACTGCGGTTGAGCAAGGAAGGCGTGCCCGTCGAGCAGTGGCGCATCCTGAAAGTGCTGTCGGATGGCAACGGCCATTCGATGGGCGAGCTGGCGGATGCCGTGCTGCTCAATCATCCGACGCTGACCAAGATGATCGACCGCATGGTCTCGGACACGCTGGTCTACCGCGTGCAGGACCCGAACGACCGCCGCAAGGTCCTGATGTTCATCTCCGATCGCGGCAAGGTGCTGAGCAAGAAGCTCAACTCGCTCGCGGTCGACCAGGAGGAGCACATCCTGGAGAGCTACGGCGACAAATCGACGAGCGAATTGAAGCGGCTGCTGGAGAGCTTGATCGACAGCTCGAATTGAGGGGTGCGTTTAGCGCGCTCCCTCAACACGGTCATCCCGGCGATGGAGATGGAGCTGCGTGCCACATAGTCGCTGTCATCGCCCGATTTAATCGGGCGATCCAGTATTCCAGAGACTGATGTGATTTGAACCGAGAAGCCGCGGCGTACTGGGTCGCCCGGCTAAACCGGGCGACGACAGTGGAGTGCGGCGCCGACGTCGGCGCCTCACATTCAAACCTTACGCGTACCGCCCGTGGCAGTGCTTGTACTTCTTGCCTGAGCCGCACGGGCAATCCTCGTTGCGGCCGATCTTGCCCCAGCTTGCCGGGTTCTTGGGATCGCGCAACGCGGCGTCGGTGGCCTGTGCTCCGAGCGTGACGCTGGCGAGCGCCATTTCGTCCTCGCCGGTGTTCGGGTCGAACTTATGCGCTTCCATCGGCGGCAGCACCGGGGCTTCCTGCTCCGGCGGCACGATCTCGACCCGCATCAGCTGCGCCGTGACGGCCTCGCGCAGATGCGCGCTCATCTCCTGGAAGAGGTTGAACGCCTCGGTCTTGTACTCCTGCAACGGATCGCGCTGGCCGTAGCCGCGCAGGCCGATGACCTGGCGCAGATGGTCGAGCATGATCAGATGCTCGCGCCAGAGATGGTCGAGCGTCTGCAGCAGAATGGTCTTCTCGACGTAACGCATCACGTCGGGACCCCATTGCGCGACCTTTGCGGCCATGTGCTCGTCGGCGCGGGTCTCGATGCGCGTGAGCAGCTCCTCGTCGGCGATGCCCTCTTCCTTGGCCCAGTCCTCGACCGGCAGGTCGAGATCGAGCACGCGCTTGAGCTCTTCCTTCAGGCCCGCGACGTCCCACTGCTCGGCATAGGCGTGCTCGGGCACGTGCTTGGCGACGAGGTCGTCGATGAAGGCGTGGCGCATGTCGGCGACGGTCTCGGCGACGCTGTCGTCCTTCATCAGGTCGACGCGCTGGTCGAAGATCACCTTGCGCTGGTCGTTCTGGACGTTATCGAACTTGAGCAAATTCTTGCGGATGTCGAAGTTGCGCGCCTCGACCTTCTGCTGCGCCTTCTCGAGCGCCTTGTTGATCCAGGGATGGATGATGGCCTCGCCCTCCTGCAGGCCGAGACGCTGCAGCATGCTGTCGAGGCGATCCGAGCCGAAGATGCGCATCAGATCGTCTTCCAGCGACAGGAAGAATTTCGAGCGGCCGGGGTCGCCCTGACGGCCGGAACGGCCGCGGAGCTGGTTGTCGATGCGGCGGGATTCGTGGCGTTCGGAGCCCATGATGTAGAGGCCGCCGGGCTTCTTCACGGTCTTGGCGGGCTTCGAACCCTTCGCCGGCTCGATCTCGACCTCTTCCTCGGCCTTCAGCACGATGTCGCGGAAGTGCTCGATGTCGGCCTTGATCTGTTCGATCTTCCTCGCCTTCTCGGCCTCGTCCTCGATCGAAGCGGCCTCCTGCTGGATCCGCATTTCGAGCGAGCCGCCGAGCTTGATGTCGGTGCCGCGGCCGGCCATGTTGGTCGCGATCGTGATCGCGCCGGGTACGCCGGCTTCCGCGACGATGTAGGCTTCCTGCTCGTGGAA
Organism: Bradyrhizobium sp. WSM4872; assembly: GCF_055811715.1. Classification (NCBI taxonomy): domain Bacteria; kingdom Pseudomonadati; phylum Pseudomonadota; class Alphaproteobacteria; order Hyphomicrobiales; family Nitrobacteraceae; genus Bradyrhizobium; species Bradyrhizobium sp. WSM4872. The sequence continues at coordinate 26,644 of NZ_JBVVPT010000015.1, forward strand.
GCGCGCATTCAGCACCGCGAACAGCTTTGCCGGTTTGCCGGCGCGGGCCGCGGCGTACAGCTTCTGCATCGAATTTTCGTTGCCGAAATCGATCTGCCGATAGCCGTGCTTCTTGAGATATTCGGCGATCACTTCCGACTTTTCGATCGACGCGGTGCCGACCAGAACCGGCTGCAGCCGCGCATTGGCGCGCTCGATCTCGGCCAGGATCGCGGCGTATTTCTCGTTCTGGGTGCGATAGACCTCGTCGTCCTCGTCGAGACGGGCGACCGGCAAATTGGTCGGGATCTCCACGACCTCGAGCTTGTAGATGTCGAACAGTTCGTCGGCTTCGGTCAGCGCCGTACCGGTCATGCCGGCGAGCTTTTCGTACATCCGGAAATAGTTCTGGAAGGTGATCGAGGCCAGCGTCTGGTTTTCCGGCTGGACCTGCACGTGCTCCTTGGCTTCCAGCGCCTGATGCAGGCCTTCGGAATAGCGGCGGCCCTGCATCATGCGACCGGTGAACTCGTCGATGATGATGACCTCGTCGTCGCGGACGATGTAGTCCTTGTCGCGCGTGAACAGCGTGTGGGCGCGCAGCGCCTGGTTGATGTGGTGCACGACGGAGACGTTCTCGACGTCGTAGAGCGACTCGCCCTTGAGCTGGCCGGCATCGCGCAGCAGCGTCTCGATCTTCTCCATGCCGGCTTCGGTCAGCGTCACCGTGCGCTGCTTCTCGTCGACGTCGTAGTCGGACTTGTCGAGCTTGGGCAGGAAGCCGTCGATGGTGTTGTAGAAGTCGGAGCGGTCGTCGAGCGGGCCGGAGATGATCAGCGGCGTGCGCGCTTCGTCGATCAGGATGGAGTCGACTTCGTCGACGATCGCGTAGAAGTGCGGCCGCTGGACCATGTCCTCGAGCCGGTACTTCATGTTGTCGCGCAGATAGTCGAAGCCGTATTCGTTGTTGGTACCGTAGGTGATGTCGCAGGCATAGGCCGTCTTGCGCTCGGAATCGTCGAGGCCGTGCACGATCACGCCGGTGGTCAGGCCGAGGAAGCCGTAGATCTGGCCCATCCAGCCGGAGTCGCGGCGGGCGAGGTAGTCGTTGACGGTGACGACGTGGACGCCCTTGCCGGCGAGCGCGTTGAGGTAGACCGCGAGCGTGGCGACCAGGGTCTTGCCTTCGCCGGTCTTCATCTCGGCGATGTCGCCCTCGTGCAGCACCATGCCGCCGATCAGCTGGACATCGAAATGGCGCTGGCCGAGCGTGCGCTTGGCGGCTTCACGGACCGTGGCGAAAGCGGGGACCAGCAGGTCGTCCAGGGTCTTGCCCTCGGCGAGCTGCTTCCTGAACTCGACGGTGCGGGCCTTGAGGGCCTCGTCGGAGAGCTTCGAGACCTCGGGCTCCAGCGCGTTGATCGCGTTGACGCGGGACTGATATCCCTTCACCCGCCGGTCGTTGGCGGAGCCGAAAAACTTGCGGGCGAGCGCGCCGATCATGCTTAGTTCCTGTGTTCGCGATTCAACCGCGTTCGCGTTGCAGCCAAGAGGTTGTCACCCGCCTGCCCATCAACTCACCGTGACGCCTGCTGGGCGCCGGAGCCCCGTCTGCGAGGGGTCCATCCGCCATATGGGTTGGAGTTGGGCAAGTCTGGGTTCAACGGCCAAAAACGCAGCAAAATAAACGCCATCGCATGGACGCGACCGGGCAGAGATATGGCCCGGTCAGGGCCTTGTCAACGGCGGGTGCATTGCGGCTAATTCATCATTTTGACAGACTTTTCGCGTTGCCAAGGCCCCCTGAATTGGGCGAGTGTCCGCCCCGCTCGAGCAGCCCCCTGCTTCAACAAAAGGATTTTCCATGACCACCTCGTTCCCGGTAACCAAAACCGGCCTGCGCTTCGGCCTCGCCACCGCCCTCGTGGGCTGCCTTGCGCTGGCGCTGATCGCGGGTCCCGGCCGGGCTGCCGACGATCCGGTGCTGGCGAAGGTCAATGGCGCGGAAATCAAGAAGAGCGACGTCGCCATGGCCGAGGAGGAACTCGGGCCGAGCCTCGCCCAGATGGACCCGGCGACCAAGGACGAGAACGTCCTGTCCTTCCTGATCGACATGAAGATCGTCGGCAAGGCCGCCGAGGACAAGAAGGTCGCCGACGGCGAGGAGTTCAAGAAGCGGCTCGCGTTCGCCCGCAACCGCCTGCTGATGGACAGCCTGCTCGCCGGCGAGGGCAAGGCCGCCACCACCCCGGATGCCATGAAGAAGGTCTATGAGGAGGCCTCCAAGCAGATCACCGGCGAGCAGGAAGTGCACGCCCGCCACATCCTGGTCGAGACCGAGGACGAGGCCAAAGCCGTGAAGGCCGAGCTCGACAAGGGCGCGGATTTCGCCGAACTGGCCAAGAAGAAGTCCAAGGATCCGGGCTCGGCCGACGGCGGCGACCTCGGCTTCTTCACCAAGGAGCAGATGGTGCCGGAATTCTCGGCGGTCGCCTTTGCGCTGGAGCCGGGCAAGATCTCCGACCCCGTGAAGTCGCAGTTCGGCTGGCACGTCATCAAGGTCGAGGAAAAGCGCAACCGCAAGGCGCCGGACTTCGAGCAGGTCAAGGCGCAGATCGAGCAGTATGTCACCCGCAAGGCCCAGGCCGACTACGTCGCCAAGCTGCGCGCGGAAGCCAAGGTCGAGCGACTGGACCAGCCGGCGGACGCGGCCAACAAGGACGCCAAGCCGGCTGATGCGGCCAAGCCTGCCGATGCCAAGCCTGCCGATGCGAAGCCGTCCGACAGCAAGATGGCGCCGCCCGCGAAGAAGTAAGAATTCGCTGTCACTTCGGTGACGTGAAGAGTATCTAAGCCTTTGTGATGCCCGGCCCCCGCGCCGGGCATCTGCATATCCAGATCCCATCAAGGCGCCCGCGATGTCCTCCTCCGTCTCTCCCCTCGCCCCGAAACACGTTCCCGACATGCCCGTGATCGCGGGCGTCCGTCTCGCGACGGCCGAGGCCGGCATCCGCTACAAGAACCGCACCGACGTGCTGCTGGCGGTGATGGACAAGGGCACCGCGGTCGCCGGCGTCTTCACCAAGTCGAAATGCCCCTCCGCGCCGGTGGAATGGTGCCGCGCCAAGCTGAAGGGCGGGAAGGCGCGCGCGCTGGTGGTCAATTCCGGCAACGCCAATGCCTTCACCGGCAAGACCGGTCGCAGCTCCACCGCGCTGACCGCCAAGATCGCGGCCGAGGCCGTCGGCTGCACCGAGGGAGAAATCTTCCTGGCCTCGACCGGCGTGATCGGCGAGCCGCTGGATGCGACCAAGTTCGACGGCGTGCTTGGTCGGCTCGCTGAAACTGCCGAGGCCGGCGATTATCTCGCCGCCGCCAAGGCGATCATGACCACCGACACCTTCCCGAAGGTCGCAACCGCGACCGTGAAGCTCGGTAAGGCCAAGGTCACGATCAACGGCATGGCCAAGGGCGCCGGCATGATCGCCCCCGACATGGCGACGATGCTGTCCTTCATCTTCACCGACGCACCGATCGCGCCTGCCGCGCTGCAGGCTTTGCTCAAGAGCGGCGTCGAGGACACGTTCAACGCGGTCACGATCGACGGCGACACCTCGACCTCGGATACGCTGCTGGCCTTTGCCACCGGCGCAGCCGCAGAACACGGCGCGCCGAAGATCAGCCGCGCCAGCGACCCGCGCCTGAAAGCCTTCGTCAAGGCCTTCAACCAGGTGCTCGCCAATCTTTCCGAGCAGGTGGCCCGCGACGGCGAAGGCGCGCGCAAGCTGGTCGAGATCACCGTCGAGGGCGCCAAGACCAAGGCCTCGGCGCGCAAGATCGCGATGTCGATCGCGAACTCGCCGCTGGTGAAGACCGCGATCGCCGGCGAGGACGCCAATTGGGGCCGCGTGGTGATGGCGGTCGGCAAGGCCGGCGAGCCGGCCGACCGTGACAAGCTCTCGATCTCGTTCAACGGTATCCGCGTCGCCAGGAGCGGCGCGCGCGATCCGTCCTATGACGAGGCGCAGGTGTCGGAAGCGATGAAGGCGCCGGAGATCGCGATCAAGGTCTCGCTCGGCCTCGGCAAGGGCCGCGACCGCGTGCTGACCTGCGACCTCACCAAGGAGTATGTCGCGATCAACGGGGATTACAGGTCGTAGCCGGACTCATGGTGAGTCCTCTTAACCCGCAATCGGGCGGGGTGATCAAAATCACCCCGCGATCCGCGCATCCGCGAGTGCCTTCTTGAACAGCGCGTTCATCGCGTCCGAAATGCCCTGGGTGGGGCTAACCTCGAAATAGAATCCCGGCGACGCGCAGCTCTGCATGTTCTGCGCGATCTTGCTGTTCGGAGACGGCCCCCACGGCCCGGCGTTAAAGGGCGATATCCATGTGTTGTACCAGCCGTCAGTAGGCGGTTGATATGTCGTGTACAGCACCGCGATCTTGATCCCGCGGTTCTTGATGGTCGTGCAGAGCGCCGGATTGATCGGCGACTGACAGCGGTTCGATGATGCGAGAGGATACGAAGAAGAAGAGACACTACACATCGTCGTGCCCGAGTTGGCTTCGTCAGCGACCCCATCGGATACAAAAAACAGATACTTCAGCGGTGAGGCGGACGTACCTGCTCCAGGCGAGGCGATTGCGGTATTGATTGCGGGAAAAATAGTGGTGAAGGGAGTATCTTTGTCGATAGTATAGACGTCATTCTGACCGGCAACCGCCATCAGGTCGATGTTTCCCGCCGCCGTCTTGGCGGAGCTCAGGCTCGAAGAGAGCGCGAACAGATTTCTCAATCCGATCGTCGCTGAAGAAGCGCCGAAATCGTAGATCGCCATTCTGAACTGGTTCGAATAGGTCTGCGTACTCTGGGCTGTGTCCATCAAGTTCGCGCTCGCCTGGCGCACCACGTCAATTCGGGTCGTGATGCCATTTGCTTTGGCGATGTCGTAGTTGCTTGTGCCGGCGGCCTTGGTGGTGTCGTGACAGGCGAATGCACATCCACCCGTCTTTCCCTGCAAATTCGTTATGTCGGTCGGTGTCGCTGCGACGCCCATCGACGGAGAATTGTCCAGCAGGAGATAGAAGTCGACATAGAGCGGCATGTTGGCCGTCGACGACGACGTGCCGCTCATGGTCAGTGTGGTCTTGCCGATCAGGCCGAGAAACATGGTGTTGATGGTGGCGGTGAACGAGACGGTCGAGTTGATGGTCGAGCCGGTCTTGACGACGGTCGGGGTGACGCTGTTGAGCGTATAGCCGGTCAGGTTGGCGCGATTGGCATCGAAGATTTTCTGGGCGTCGTCGACGCCGACCGTGATCGTGCCGTCCGTGGTCATCGAGCCCGCGGCGATAAACCCCGGCGATGCCTTGGCGAGCGCACCGACGCTGGCCGCATCAGCCGCGCCCTGGAGCTTCGCCCGGACCTGCGTCGCGCGGGAGTAGTCGATCGCGGTGCCGATGAACGTGATCAGGGGGACGCAGCAGATTGCGAAGATCACCGCGACATTGCCGCGCCGGTCGCGGACGAACCGACGGAAGATGGTACGACACTCAGCGCGCATGGATCTGGCCCGAAATGGTTTCAGCGTTTCCACTCTAGGAACCGTGGATTAAATATGACTTATGGAGACCTCGGAAACACGGGCCGTAACAGGGTTAACCAACCGTTGCGGATGATCCTTCAGGCGAGCGGAATTCCAGGCATGGCTGATCTCAAACTGACGCTCGTGGTGGCTTGCGCGCTGGTCGACACCGACAAGCGCGTCCTGATCGCACAGCGCCCCGAGGGCAAGACGTTGGCCGGCCTCTGGGAATTTCCCGGCGGCAAGTGTGAGCCCGGCGAGCGGCCGGAACAGAGCCTGATCCGCGAACTCCACGAGGAGCTCGGCATCACCGTCGCCGAGCCCTGCCTGGCGCCGCTGACGTTCGCGAGCTACGGCTACGAGACCTTTCACCTCCTGATGCCGCTCTACATCTGCCGGCGCTGGGAGGGACAGGTCACGCCACGCGAAGGCCAGACCCTGGCCTGGGTTCGCGCCAACAAGCTGCGCGACTATCCCATGCCGCCCGCGGACATTCCGCTGATCCCGCATTTGATCGATCTGCTGATGTGAGCTCGGACCTCATCCTGAGGAGACCGCGCAGCGGTCGTCTCGAAGGATGGCTGCGGATGAGAGCGGGGCCTGCATGGTTCGAGACGGCGCTGACGCGCCTCCTCACCATGAGGATTAATCCTTCCCCGCCTTCTTCACCGCCTCCGCCAGGCTCGCCTTCGCCGATCCCGGTTTGAGCGGCTGCTGCTGGCTCGCATGCGGGGCCCAGCCGGAGAGCCAGATGATGTCGAATGTCGCACGGATGCGGCCGTCGGCATCGGCATAGCGTTCCGCGTAGATTTCAGCCATCCGCAGTAGCGTCGATCGCCGGCTCGGCGTGCGGCGCCGCTCGATCAGCACATTGGTGGCGCCCATACGCCTGATATCCTGCATCAGCGCGAACGCGTTGGCGTAGCGCACCACGACGCGGTCGACATCGGTGACCGGCAACGCAAACCCCGCCCGCTGCAACAGCGCGCCGATGTCGCGCAAATCGGCAAACGGCGCCACACGCGGCGAAACACCGCCCTCGCATTCGGCCTCGGCGGCGGCAAAAGCCTGGCGCAGCTCGGTCAGGCTGTCGCCGCCGATCATCGCCGCCAGCAGCAGGCCGTCCGGCCTCAGCGCGCGACGGATTTGCGCAAGCACCCCCGGCAGATCATTGACGAATTGCAGCGCCAGCGCCGAGACCACGAGATCGAGGCTTTCCGGCGCAAAGGGCAGCTTCTCCGCACCCGACGCATCGAGCTCAATGCGCTCGATCGAGGGCAGCCGCGCGCGCAGCACCGCGAGACCCTCGCCGGGCGTCCAGAGATCGGCCGCGGTGTGAAACTCCCGCATCACCGCCGCCAGCCGGTCGGACATGTCCTCGGCGGCCCGATCCAGCAGGAAACTCACGGCACCTTGCGCCTGCGCGCGGCGCTGTCGCGCGCGCAGCAAAGCACGATCGAACAAAGCAGGCGGGGTTTGCGGGTCTTGAGCCATGCCGCTGGTTACGCCGATCATGCTGATGATTGCAATCTCCTCTCCCATGTCCCGGACGGGTTGCGGCACGCAGTGACGCTCCGCAGAGCCGGGATCCAGAAGGCGACATGGCACGATGCGGCGAGATGGGCCCCGGCTCTGCAGCGCACCGCCGAAGTGGCGCTGCGCTGCGTCCAGGGCACGAGACCGATCCAGCCGCTTGAGCGCCGCCAAACAGAACGCTAGCCTCGTCCCATGGAAGCCGCTCACGCCCCTTCTCGTTCCATCGCCGCCCCCCTGCGTGCCGCATGGACGGCTGGCCGCCACGTGCTGTCGCGTGCGGCACGGCTTGCGCTCGACATCGCGCTGCCGACGCTGTGCGTGTCCTGCCGCGAGCCGGTCGACGGCGAGGGCGTGTGCGCGGCGTGCTGGGCGCGGCTGTCGTTCATCGAACGGCCCTACTGCCCGCGGCTCGGCATTCCTTTTGTGTACGATCCCGGCCCCGACATGCTGTCGATGGAGGCGATCGCGAGCCCGCCGGCCTACCAGCGGGCGCGCGCCGCGGTGCGTTATGATGACGTCGCGCGCACCCTGGTGCATGCGCTGAAATACCAGGACCGCACGGATTTGGCGCCCGCCATGGGCCGCTGGATGGCGCGCGCGGGCGGCGAACTGCTCGCCGAGGCCGACATGCTGGTGCCCGTTCCCCTGCATTGGCGAAGGGCCTGGCGCCGCCGTTACAACCAGTCCGGGGCGCTGGCGGGGATCATCGAGCGGCAGAGCGGGGTGAAAGCGAGGGCTCAGGTGCTGCGCAGGGTACGCGCGACCGAGCAGCAGATCGGCCTGTCACGGGCCCAGCGCGCCACCAATGTGCAGGGCGCATTCCAGGTATCCCCCGACCGTCAGGCGGACGTCCAGGGTCGGAGCATTGTCCTCGTCGACGACGTCCTGACCTCGGGTGCGACGCTTGATGCCTGTGCACGGGCCCTGCTCCGGGCCAAGGCAGCGCAAGTGGACGTGCTGGTGTTTGCCCGGGTTGTCGAGAGCCGGTGAAGTCCCATATAATTCAATGAATTCATGACATGAGAGCGCCAGACCAAATGACCGCTGCTGTCGAGATCTACACGAGGCCGGGCTGCGGCTATTGTTCCGCCGCCAAGTCGCTGCTGACCCGCAAGAAGGCGACCTTCACGGAGTTCGATATCGCCAAGAACCCGTCCTGGCGCCAGGAGATGTACGATCGCTCCGGCGAGGGCTCCACCTTCCCGCAGATCTGGATCGGCGGAACCCATGTCGGCGGCTGCGACGAGCTCTACGCACTCGATCGCGAAGGCAAGCTCGACGGCATGCTCGAAAGCGTCAAGGCGGAGTCATGAGCGACAACAGGACGTTCACGGCGGCGATGGTGCAGATGCGCACCGGCCTGATGCCCGAGCCGAGCCTCGAGCAGGCCACCAGGCTGATCCGCCAGGCTGCAGCCAATGGCGCCGACTACGTGCAGACGCCCGAAGTCAGCAACATGATGCAGCTCAACCGCAAGGCCCTGTTCGAGCACCTCCAGAGCCAGGATGACGATAACTCGCTGAGGGCGTACCGGGCGCTCGCTGCCGAACTGAAGATCCACATCCATGTCGGCTCGCTGGCGCTGCGCTTTTCCGACGAGAAAGCGGTCAACCGCTCGTTCCTGATCGGGCCCGAGGGCAATGTGCTCGCGAGCTACGACAAGATCCACATGTTCGATATCGAGCTGCCGGACGGCGAGAGCTATCGCGAATCCGCCAATTACCAGCCGGGCGAGACGGCCGTGATCTCCGACCTGCCCTGGGGCCGCGTCGGGCTGACGATCTGCTACGATGTCCGCTTCCCCGCGCTCTACCGCGCGCTGGCCGAAAGCGGCGCGTACTTCATCACGGTACCCTCGGCCTTCACCCGCAAGACCGGCGAGGCGCATTGGCACGTATTGTTGCGTGCGCGCGCGATCGAGACCGGTTGCTTCATCTTCGCCGCGGCGCAGGCAGGCCTGCACGAGAACAAGCGCGAGACCTATGGCCATTCGCTGATCATCGATCCCTGGGGCGAGATCCTCGCCGAAGGCGATGTCGAGCCCGGGATCATCATGGCGAAAATCGATCCGGCCAAGGTCGAGACCGCGCGCCGCGCGATCCCCTCGCTCCAGCACGGTCGCCGCTTCGGCGTCGCCGACCCCAAGGCGGGGCCGGACCACCTGCACCTGGTGCGGGGATCGGCATGATCCGCTACGCGCTCCGCTGCGACCGGAGCCACGACTTCGAGAGTTGGTTCCAGAGCTCGGCCGCGTACGATTCTCAGGTGAAGCGCAAGCTCGTGACCTGTCCGATCTGCGGCTCGGCCAAGGTCGACAAGGCGATCATGGCGCCGCGCATCGTTGGCAAGAAGGGCCGCGGACGCGCCACGCCACCGCCTGAGCCCACCGCCACGACGACCGCGCCCGAGGCTGCGCAATCCGCACCGACCTCGCTGTTGCTGGCGCAGGAGCGCGAGCTGCGCACCAAGCTCAAAGAGCTGCGTGACCACATCGTGAAGAACGCCGACAATGTCGGTGAGCGATTCGCCAATGAAGCCCGCGCGATGCATTACGGCGACAAGGAGCACCGTCCGATCTACGGCGAAGCCTCGCCCGACGAGGCCAAGTCGCTGATCGACGAAGGCATCGAGGTGTCTCCGCTGCCGACGCTGCCGGAAGATCGGAATTAGACTCCCACCAGCACCGCCACGCCGATCACGATCAGCGCGATGCCGACAACCTCGCGCGGCGCGATCGGCTGCTTGAACGAGTAGTACGCCACACCTTGCGCGAACAGCACCTCGATCAGAGCGAGGGTGCGGACATTGGCGGCGGCCGTCAGCGCGAACGCCAGGAACCAGAACTGCGAGGCGAAGGCGCCCATGAAGCCGGCGAGCAGCGATGGTTTCCAAAGCCCCAGGATCGCCTGAAGCACCTTCGGCGCGCGCCAAAGCAGATAGATCGTCAGGATCAGCGTCTGCACGAACAGGCCGAGCACCAGCGTGAACGATGCCGCCGTCACGAAGGAGACATCCGGCACGTTGATGATGGCGCCGCGGAAGCCGACCGCAGAGAGCGCGAAGGACGCGGCCGCGACGAGGCCGGTGATCGTCGGTTTCAGTTCGGCAAAGCTCTTCTCGCCACCGGGCCGCAACGCGGTGATGACGACGCCGATTGTCGCGATCACGATTGCAAGTACCTTGAGCCATGTCAGATGATCGCCGAGGAAGACGAAGCCGAAGATGGCAGTCTGAATGGCTTCGGTTTTCAAATAGGCCGTCGTCACCACGAAGGAGCGGTCGTTCATGGCGAGCAGCATCAGGCCGGTCGCGACGATCTGGCTCAGCGCGCCGAGCAGGAGCCACGGCCAGAACACACCAGGCGGCATGCCGAGATGATCGCCGGTGGCGACCAGCACCACTGCCAGGAACAGGAGCGAGAACGGGAAGCCGAACAGGAAGCGGATATTGGTCGCCCCCCAGGTCCCCAGCGGCTTCGTCAGCGACCGCTGCATCGCATTGCGCGCGACCTGGCCAAGCGCGGCAATGACTGTGAAGGGAATCCAGAGGCTGGCGATGGTGAACATGGGAAAATGGGTGGGAGGACCAATGATTGCGGCCAAAGTGCCGCCGGGACTCAAGCAGGTCAATCACGCCCACGTCATAGGAGCGATGCTTTCGCCACAAACTCAATCGTCGTCCTGGACAAGCGAAGCGCAGATCCAGGACCCATTACCCCAGGGAGTGATTTGGCGAAGATTCGTGGTTATCAGCCTTCGCCTAACTAGACCCTGGGGTAATGGGTCCTGGCTTTCGCCAGGACGACGAATGTTTGGATGCAGCCCGGCCTCACACCATGCCTTCCGCCACCACCATGTAGTTCACGTCCATGTCTGACGAGAGGGTCCATTTGTCGGCGAAGGGTGAGTAGACCACGCCGGTCTGCTCGGTGATGACCAAGCGGTTGTCGAGCAGGTACTTCGTCAGTTCGTCGGGGGTGACGAACTTGTTCCACTCGTGGGTACCGCGCGGCAGCCAGCGCAGGACATATTCGGCACCGACGATGGCGAGCGCAAAACTCTTCCAGTTCCTGTTCAGCGTCGAGACCACCATCAGGCCGTTCGGCTTCAGCATCGCCGCGCAGCGCTTCAGGAAAACGCCGACGTCGACGACGTGCTCGACCACCTCCATCGCCAGCACGATGTCGAAGCGCTCGCGCGGGTCGATCTCCTCAACCGTGGTGCAGCGATAGTCGATCGCGAGATGCGCCTTGTCGGCATGCAGCTTTGCGGCCGCGATGTTGCTGACCGACGGATCGACGCCGATGACCTGCGCACCCAAGCGCGACAGCGGCTCGCAGAGCAGGCCGGCGCCGCAGCCGATGTCGAGCACGCGCAGACCGCCGAGGCAGTTGAGGCTGCGCAAATTGCGCTCGAACTTGCGGCAGGCGGCATCGCGGATGTAGCCGAGCCGCAGCGGGTTGATCCGGTGCAGCGGCGCCATCTTGCCGTTGGGGTCCCACCACTCGGCTGAAAGTTTTGAGAATTTCGCGATCTCGGCGGCGTCGACGGTCGAGCCCGGCTGCGGGCTTGCGGTAGCGGAAGTATTTTGCTGCATGCTCATTGTTACGCGCGGTCCTACCGCGTGGTGATCGAACTGCGGAAGGCGAGCGGCGAGGCGATGGTCCGGATGGTTTCGCGACCTTCCCCCACGCCATTGATGGTCACGTCGCCGTAGTTGAGAATGCGTCCAAGAATGGTCTGATTCACATCGACGCTCTCGACCTTGTCCAGCGCCATCTCGAAGGTGCGGCGCTTGATGAAGCCGGTCTTGTGCACGATCCGCAAATTGGTGACGTCGGTCTCGGTCGTAAAGCGATGGAACCAGCCCTTCACGGTCCAGTACAGCGCCGCCAGAGCCACCAGGCCGGCCGCGACCAGACAGAGCAGCACGAGCCCCTCGACGATCGTTTGCCGGGACAGGACGAACAGGGCCAGCGCCACGATCCAGGCCAGGATCGCCGGCAAATAGAAGATCCAGTGCGCATTGGTCGAATACAGCACCCGCTCGCCCGGTTGCAGGATCTCGTCGATATAACGCGCCATGACCTCGATTAACCCATTGCCCGGATTGGCCCGGGCAGGAACCCGCTTGCCCCCGGCCCCGCCCCTCTGTATACGCGCGGTCGGTATCGCAGGCACCCGTCCAGCGCGGGTCACCATACTTATCCTTATGAGGGAATGCACGCGTCGTCATGAGCCGCCTCGTGATGAAATTCGGCGGCACATCCGTCGCCAACATCGAACGTATCCGCAACGTCGCACGCCATGTGAAGCGTGAGGTCGACGCCGGCCATGAAGTGGCCGTGGTCGTCTCAGCGATGTCCGGTAAAACCAACGAGCTGGTGGCCTGGTGCACCGAGGCTTCGCCGATGCACGACGCGCGCGAATACGACGCCGTGGTCGCATCGGGCGAACAGGTGACGTCCGGCCTGCTGGCCATCGTGCTTCAGGGCATGGGTATCCAGGCCCGCTCCTGGCAGGGCTGGCAGATCCCGATCACGACCAGCGACGCCCATGCCTCGGCCCGGATCGAGGGTATCGACGGCGGCGAGATCATCAAGCGCTTCAGGGAGCGCAAGGAAGTCGCCGTGATCGCCGGCTTCCAGGGCATCAACCCCGAGACCAACCGCATCACCACGCTCGGCCGCGGCGGCTCCGACACCTCGGCCGTGGCGATCGCCGCCGCCGTCAAGGCGGACCGCTGCGACATCTACACCGATGTCGACGGTGTCTACACAACCGATCCGCGAATCGTGCCGAAAGCGCGCCGGCTCGACAAGATCGCGTTCGAAGACATGCTGGAGCTGGCCTCCCAGGGCGCCAAGGTGCTCCAGGTCCGCTCAGTGGAACTCGGCATGGTCCACAACATGCCGATTTTCGTCCGCTCGAGCTTCGACAAGCCCGAGGATATCGACCCGCATGCCAACCAGCCGCCCGGCACGCTGATCTGCAGCGAGGAGGAGATCATGGAAAGCCACGTCGTCACCGGCATCGCCTTTTCGAAGGACGAGGCCCAGATCTCGGTACGCCAGATCGAGGACAAGCCCGGCGTGGCGGCGTCGATCTTCGGCCCGCTCGCGGATGCCAACATCAACGTCGACATGATCGTGCAGAACGTCTCCGAGGACGGCAAGACCACCGACCTCACCTTCACGGTGCCGGCCGCCGACTACACCAGGGCCAAGGAGACGATCACCGCGGCCAAGGGCCAGATCAATTATGCCCGGCTCGACACCGCGACCGACGTCGCCAAGATCTCGGTGATCGGCAGCGGCATGCGCAGCCATGCCGGCGTTGCCGCCCAGGCGTTCTCGGCCCTTGCAGGACGGAATATCAACATCCGGGCCATTACAACCTCCGAGATCAAATTCTCGGTCCTGATCGACACCGCCTATACCGAGCTTGCGGTGCGCACCCTGCATACGCTCTACGGTCTCGACCAAGCTTAGGCTAATTTTCTCTTAGCGGTCGCAGCAAACGCTGAGGTCTCCACACTTTCGCGTTTGGCAGGCGTTTTGCTTGGCAAAACAAGCCCCAATTCGCTATACGGCGAAGAGGGTGGGCTGCCGGAAACTGTGCCCCAGTTGAGGCGGTGCTGATTCGGCCCAGGCAACCGCCGGGGCTGGCGCCGGACGAGCAAATTTGTTGTTTTTCTGGATTTCTGGGCGAGCCGCCGCGGGTCCTTTCGGCCCCGGCAGACGGAGGAGATTGACGGTTCATGCGGAGCGCGTCGGGAGGTCCCCGCGTCTTGTTGAGACGGCTCCGCGAAACCATGGCGGAGCAGGTCTCGGCCCAGGAGCGGCTCGACAAGATCGTGGTGCTGATCGCGGCCAACATGGTGGCCGAGGTGTGCTCGGTCTATGTGCTGCGCGTCGACAACACACTCGAGCTCTATGCGACCGAAGGCCTCAATCGCGAGGCAGTGCACCACACCGTGCTCAGCGCCCATGAGGGCCTTGTCGGTCTGGTCGCCAGCGAGGCAACGCCTCTCAATTTGAGCGACGCGCAGAGCCATCCGGCCTTCTCGTTCCGCCCGGAGACCGGCGAAGAGATCTACCACTCCTTTCTCGGCGTGCCGATCCTGCGGGCCGGCAACACGCTCGGGGTGCTGGTGGTGCAGAACCGCGCCAAGCGCAACTATGTCGAGGAGGAGCTCGAGGCGCTTCAGACCACCGCGATGGTGCTGGCGGAGCTGATCGCCTCCGGCGAGCTGTCTGCGCTGGCCCAGCCGGGCCATGAGCCCGCGGCGCGTCATTCGGCGCAGAAGGTCGGCGCCATCCTGTCGGAAGGCATCGCACTCGGCCATGTCGTGCTGCACGAGCCGCGCGTCGTCATCAAGGACTACATCGCCGAGGACCTGCCGAAGGAGATCAAGCGGCTCGACACCGCGCTCGCCAAGCTACGGGCCGATCTCGACCGCATGCTGGAGCGCGGCGACGTGGCGGAAGGCGGCGAGCATCGCGAGGTGCTGGAAGCCTACCGCATGTTCGCCAACGACCAGGGCTGGTCGCACAAGCTGCACGAGGCGGTCGCCACCGGCCTCACGGCGGAAGCCGCCGTCGAGCGTGTGCAATCCGACACCCGCGCGCGCATGCTGCGCTCGACCGATCCCTATTTGCGCGACCGGCTGCATGATCTCGAGGATCTCGGCTATCGCCTGATGCGGCAGCTGGTCGGCCAGGATCACGCGCCGTCACGCGAACAATTGCCCGACAATGCCATCGTCATCGCGCGCGCGATGGGCCCGGCGGCGCTGCTCGACTACGACCGCAAGCGCCTGCGCGGCATCATATTGGAGGAAGGCACCGCCAATTCCCACGTTTCGATCGTGGCGCGCGCGCTCGGCATTCCCGCGGTCGGCGAAGTCCCGAACGCGCCCGGTATCGCCGATCCCGGCGACGCCGTCATCGTCGACGGCACCTCCGGCATGATCTATGTGCGCCCATCGCAGGAGGTCGAGGCGGCCTTCGCGGAGCGCGTGCGCTTCCGCGCCCGCCGCCAGGCCCAGTATCTGGCGTTGCGCGACCTGCCCTGCGTCACCAAAGATGGCCAGAAGGTCGAGCTGATGATCAATGCGGGTCTCGCGATCGACCTGCCGCATATCGAAGACACCGGCAGCGCCGGCATCGGCCTGTTCCGCACCGAGCTGCAATTCATGGTCGGCCAGAGCCTGCCGCGCACCAGCGACCAGCTCGCGCTCTATCGCACCGTACTGGATGCCGCCGGCACCAAGCCCGTCACCTTCCGCACCCTCGACATCGGCGGCGACAAGGCGCTGCCTTATATGGAAGCGGTGATCGAGGAGAATCCAGCGCTCGGATGGCGCGCGATCCGTCTCGGGCTCGACCGTCCCGGCCTGTTGCGCGGCCAGATCCGCGCGCTGCTGCGCGCCGGCGGCGGACGCGCGCTGCGCATCATGTTCCCGATGATCTCGGAGGTCGGTGAATTCGATTCGGCGAAGGCGCTGGTCGAACGCGAGCTGACCTATCTGCGCCAGCACGGCCACACGCTGCCTGAAAGAATCGACATCGGCACCATGGTCGAGGTACCGGCGCTGCTCTATCAGCTCGACGAGCTCCTCAAGAAGGTCGACTTCATCTCAGTCGGCTCCAACGATCTGTTCCAGTTCCTGTTCGCGGTCGACCGCGGCAACGCAAAGGTCTCCGAGCGCTTCGACACCATGTCGGCGCCGATCCTGCGCGCGCTGCGCGACATTGCGCGCAAGTCGCAAGAGGCGAAGAAATCGCTGTCGCTCTGCGGCGAGATGGCGTCGAAGCCGATCGGCGCGCTCGCGCTGATCGCGATGGGCTATCGCTCGCTGTCGCTCTCCGCCACCGCGCTCGGCCCGGTCAAGGCGATGGTGATCGATCTCGACGCCAAGAAGGCCGAAGCGATGCTCGGCCCTTTGCTGGACGCGCCCGCCGGCAGCGTCTCGATCCGGCAGAAGCTGACGGAATTTGCCGAGGCCGAAGGCCTGGCGTTGTAGCGGGCCTGTCGCCCCCTTCCTGCCGCCTTCGCCCCTTTCCCGCATTTTGAGACTGAACCCATGTCGTCACTGCCCGAAGCCAAACTGGACGTCCTGCTCGCGCATCACGCCTCGCTCGAGGCCGAATCGCTCGGCCAGCTCGCCTCCGAACGCTATGTGCAGATCACCCGTGAACTCGCCGAGCTCACGCCGCTGATCGAAGCGGTCAAGACCTATCGTTCGGCGGTCAAGGAGCTCGCCGACACCGAGGCACTGATCGCCGATCCCGCGACCGATGCGGAGATGCGCGCCATGGCGGAGGCCGAGCGCGGCGAGCTGACGCCGAAGATCGAGGAACTGGTCCAGAAAATCCGCGTCGCGCTGCTGCCGAAGGACGCCATGGACGACCGCAACGTGGTGCTGGAAATCCGCGCCGGCACCGGCGGCGACGAGGCTTCGCTGTTCGCCGGGGATTTGTTCCGGATGTACGAACGCTTCGCGGCCCTGCAGGGCTGGAAGGTCGAGGTGATCTCGGCCAGCGAAGGCAGCGTCGGCGGCTACAAGGAAATCATCGCGGAGGTGCAGGGCCGCGGCGCGTTCTCCAAGCTGAAATTCGAATCCGGCGTGCACAGGGTGCAGCGCGTGCCGGACACCGAGACGCAAGGGCGCATCCACACATCCGCCGCCACCGTCGCCGTGATGCCCGAGGTCGAGGAGGTCGACGTCGAGATCAGGAACGATGATTTGCGGATCGAGACGATGCGCGCCGGAGGCGCTGGCGGCCAGCACGTCAACAAGACCGAATCGGCGATCCGCATCACCCACATCCCGACCGGCATCGTGGTGATGATGCAGGACAGCCGCTCGCAGCACAAGAATCGCGCTTCCGCCATGAACATCCTGCGTTCACGCATCTACGACGCCGAGCAGCAACGCCTCGACGCGGCGCGCTCGGCCGAGCGCAAGGAGAAGGTCGGTTCCGGCGACCGCAGCGAGCGCATCCGCACCTATAATTTTCCGCAGGGACGCGTCACCGATCACCGCATCAATTTGACGCTCTACAAGCTGCCGCAGGTGATGGCGGGCGAAGCGCTGAGCGAACTGACCGACGCGCTGACCACCGAGCACCAGGCCGCGCAGCTCGCCGCCCAAGGCGCCGCGGCGTGAGGATCTGACGTCGCGTCAGGCCCCGCTGGAGGCGCGGAACGACTTCAGGAGCCGGCTCAATGCCGGGCTCGCGGCGCGGCGGAGCTCCTCGAGGTTCTTCCGAGAAAGCGCCTGGAGCTTCTGCTCACCCTTTTTCGTCAGCTTGAGATGAACGCGTCTGGCATCTTCAGGGTCGGCAATGCGGCTGACCAGCCCGAGCTTCGCCAGGCGGTTGATCAGTTCCACAGCGGAGTGATGCCGGATCAGCAGAAATCGCGCGACATCACCGACGGTCGCAGGACCCGGACGCACAAAGCCCTTGATCCCAAGCAGCGCCTGATGCTGCGTCGGCGTCAATCCCTGCTGTGCTGCGGCTGCCTCGCTGAACGCCAGAAAGCTCCGGATCTGGTAGCGGAACTGCGCCAGCCCAGCATAGTCGGAGTCGCGCATTGTGTGGCCGCGTGAAGGCCCCGCAGGCTTCGCCGCCGTGGACGGCTGCGCCTTCTTCGCCCGAACCATGCCGCGCCCCTCCGTTCGTGCCACTCGGCAACGCGGGCAGCCCAGCCAAAGTAGCAAGCAGCAGCGCGGGGACCAACCAGCGGGAACTCCGGATACACAGCTATCCGTCGATCTATTCGAAGCTGGACAGCAGGATCTTCACCAGGATGACCTGAAACGCGATCGGGATGCGAACGCTTTTCCGCCGGATCGAGCGCTGCAGCGCGCCGGCAATCTCGGCGCTGGTCAAGGCACCCGCGGATGCATTGGTAATCATCTCCGCCCACATCTGCGACAGCGAGCCGCCGGGTGGGATCACCGGCTTGATGGTCACGCCGCAGCCCTGCGCCCAGTCGATGATCTCCCTCATCGTGTGAGGACCGCAATTGCGCGCGGTGGCGAGGCGTTCAGCCGTCAGAGCAAGCAGCAATTCGCGCGAGGGCGACCAGTTCCCCTTCGGCGGCTGCTCGGCAGTGAGCTCGACCGCGAGCTCCTTGAGGACGTTCTGGGCGCGCACGCTCAGCTTCTGCATCGGACCGGGTGCGCGCTTCGCCTGAACGGGGCCGACGACGGGCCCCCGCCGGCCGGCCGGCCAGTTGCGCGGATCGGGCATGCGCGAGGGATCGCCGGACTGCGGTGTCGCGCGCTGCCCGCTCACCTCTTCCGGCCACGCCGTCTCCTGCCGCTCCGCACCTTGCGGCCACGACCGTCGCTTCCGGGTACCCGCCACTGTCGTCTGCCGCGCCATTTCTCTCGCCGAACCCGCCAGCCTCGTACTCACAAAGACTAACATATATCGTGATACGATATGTTTTCACGAGATAATTTTCGGCGTTCGACCAAAGACGAAATTGACAGAAGGCGTTCACAAGCAATGCTTACGCCCAAGAGCTACACGCGGATGTGACGTGCCCGGCGCGGGCAGGCCCTCGAGGCCGGCTGCCGCCGGACAGGTCGTGCTTTGCCTGCAAACAAGAACGATGTTCGGAGGAAACGATCATGACTGACAATCTCATCCGCCGCGGCCTCTCGCGCCGTGGCCTGCTTCAGACCACCGCGGGCCTCATCGGCGGCTCGATGCTGCCGGCGATGCCGGCGTTTGCCGAGGACAAGCCGGCGATCGGCTCCTACCCCGCGGGGGTCTCGGGTTCCACCGCCTTCATCGGCATCTCGGTGCCGCGCACCGGTACCTATGCCGTGCAGGGTGAAGATGAGCTCAAGGGCTATCAACTTGCGATCGAGCACATCAACAGCGGACACGACCTGATCAAGAAGATATCGCCCAAGACCAGCAAGGGCGTGCTCGGCAAGGAGCTGAAGTTCGGCGTCGCTGATTCTGCGGCCAAGCCCAACGAGGCGGTGCAGGCGCAGCAGCGCTTCATCAGCGAGAACAAGGCCATCATGATCACCGGCGGCACGTCGAGCGCCGTTGCGGTGGCGCTGAACAAACTCGCCCAGCGCGAACACGTGATTTTCGTGTGCGGCATTTCGGGCTCGAACGACACCACCGGCAAGGACTGCGTTCGCTACGGCTTCCGCCAGAACTTCTACGGCCAGACTGCGGCTGCAGCGATCGGCCCTGTGATGGTACGGGAGTTCGGCAAGGGCAAGAAGGCCGCCTATCTCACGCCTGATTACACCTACGGCCACACCGTCACGAAGTCGATGCAGGATTTCCTGGCGACCGCCGGCTGGACCACCGTGACCAACCAGGTCGCCCCGCTCGGCGCGCCGGACTATTCCTCTTACCTGCTGAACGTCGCGAACTCTGGCGCTGACGTACTCATCAACGTCAACTGGGGCCACGACGCCGTGCTGTCGACCCAGCAGGCCAAGCAGTTCGGCGTGCTCGACAAGATGAAGCTGGTCGTCCCCTACCAGGTACCTTTCATTGCGCGCGAGACCGGCGGCCTGATGCAAGGCGTCTACGCCGCCACCGACTATTGGTGGACCATCGAAGATAAATTCCCGCTGGCCAAGATGTTCAACGAAGCCTTCGAGAAGAAGTACGGCTACAAGCCCGAATGGGGCGCCGAGAACGCCTATGTCAGCTTCGCCCATTGGGCGCACATGTGCGAGCAGGCCGGCAGCTTCAGTCCGCCCGACGTGATCAAGGCCTACGAGAAGGGCGAGACCATCCCATCACTGGTCGGCGACGTGCATTACCGCCCCGAGGATCATCAGTGCGTTCGCCCGGTGATCATCGTCAAGGGCAAGCAGCAGAAGGACATGAAGAACAAGGAAGATTGGTACGACGTGGTCGAGATCGTGCCGGGTGAAGGCCTGATGCAGAAGCCGGACGCCTTCGGTTGCCATCTCGGCGACTACAGCTGAGACCTGGTTGACCCCTTTGACGCCGCGGACTGCACTCCGGTCCCGCGGCGTCACCTTTTTCTGACGCGCACCCTCGCGCGCCACAACAGCGATTGTCGCATGGTAAGTTGGCCCAACCTCGTTTCACAGCTTTTCAACGGGCTCGCGCTCGGCGCACTGCTCGCGCTGATCAGCTCCGGTCTGACCATCATCTATGGCACCCTCGGCGTGCTGAACCTCGCGCACGGCGCGATGTTCATGATCGGCGGCTATGCCGGCTTCGTCGCCTACCAGTACACGGAGTCGTTCATCCTCGCGGTGATCGCGGGCTCCCTGTTCGTGATGCTGCTCGGCGTTCTCATGGAACGCGTCATCATCCGCCATTTCTATCATCGTCCGCACGAGGATCAGCTGCTCGTGACCTTCGGGCTCGGCATTTGCTTCGTCGAGCTCGTGCGCCTGATCTTCTCGAGCCAGTCGCAGCTGGTGCCGCCGCCGGCGCTGTTCCAGGGCATCACCAATCTCGGGTTCATGTTCTACCCGACCTATCGCCTCGCCGTGGTCGGGATCGTCGCGGTCGCGCTCGGCGCGTTGTTCATCGTCCTCTACCGGACCCGGCTGGGCATGATTGTGCGCGCCGGCATCGAGGATTCGGTGATGGTGGATTCGCTCGGCATCAACGTCTACCGCGTCTTCATGATCGTGTTCGGCATCGGCGCAATGGCGGCCGGCTTTGCCGGCATCGTCAATGCGCCGGTGGTTTCGCTGACACCGGGCATCGGTGACGACATCCTGGTCCAGACCTTCGTGGTGGTGGTGATCGGCGGCGTCGGTTCGTTCCCGGGCGCAATTCTCGGCGGCCTGATCGCCGGCGAGATCATCAGCGTCACCTCCATGTTCAACCCCGGCTATGCCTATGTGATGCTGTTTGCGGCGATGACGCTCGTGCTCGTGGTACGACCGCATGGCCTGCTCGGCGTCCAGGGCCGCGAGTAAGCGATCACCTGATGCTCAAGCAACGCCCGTTCCTGATCGAAGCCCTGACTGCGATCGGCTTGATCGCAGCCCCCTTCGTGCTGCCTCATCTCGGCTTCGCGCCGAACACCGTGAACAGGATCCTGGTCTGGGGCCTGTTCGGGCTCGGCTTTGACATCCTGTTCGGTTTCACCGGCCTGCTCTCGTTCGGTCAGTCCGCCTTCTACGGCACCGGCGGCTTCGTCGCCGCCTACCTTCTGACGCGTGCAGGCTTCGGCAACGTGCTGGGCGCGCTGGTCATCGGCATGATCGCGGCCGCCGCGACCGGCTACCTGATCGGCCTGATCGCATTGCGCCGCACCGGCATCTATTTCGCGATGATCACCGTGGCGATCGCGGAGGTGTTCTTCTTCGTCGAGTTCAATCCACTTTCCGATTTCACCGGCGGCGAGAATGGCCTGCCGGGGGTACCGACGCCGAGCTTCGATCTCGGCTTCACCTCCATCCACTTCACCAATGGCTGGTCGCTCTATCAGTTCATCGCGCTGTGCTACTTCGTCGGCGTCGTCATCGCCCTCAGGATCGTGCGCTCGCCGGTCGGCGCGATTCTGAGTGCGATCCGCGACAATCCGCTGCGCGCCACGGCCGTCGGCCACAACATCCATGGCTACAAGCTGACCGCTTTCGTGATCGCAGCCGCTTACGCGGGCTTCGCCGGCGGACTGCTCGGCGTGCTCCAAGCCTTCATGCCGCCCGACGCCTTCACCTTCGACACCTCGGGCCAGCTCGTGATGCAGACGGCCATCGGCGGCAGGGGCACGCTGTTCGGACCGCTGGTCGGCGCAACCGTTTGGCTCTTCCTTCAGGACTTCCTCCAGTCCGCGCTGGGCCTCGGCGCGGCCTGGAAGCTGGTGCTGGGCGTCGTGTTCGTACTGCTGGTCTGCTTCCTGCGCGGCGGCATCATCGGCGGTCTTGCCGATCTCTACCGCCTCGTCTCGGGAAAGCGAAAGCAGACGGATGCGGAGATGGAGCAGGAAGCCGCTGACGGCGAGGCCGCGCAGCAACTCCCGCCCGCGCCAATGCAGGCGAAGGAGGTCGCGCATCCCGTCTATTCCGGACCGATCCTCAAAGCCACCGGCCTCACCAAGCGCTATGGCGGGCTCATCGCCAACAGCGACATCGATTTCAGCGTCAACCAGGGCGAATTGCGCGGGATCATCGGCCCCAATGGTGCCGGCAAGTCGACCTTCTTCAAGATGCTGACCTGCGAGATCGCGCCGAGCTCTGGTCAGATCGTGTTCGAGGGGCGCGACATCACGGGATTGAAGGTCACCGAGGTTTGCCAGCTCGGACTGACCAAAAGCTACCAGGTCAACCAGCTCTTCACGGGGCTGACGGTGCGGGAGAACCTAACGATCGCCGCGCTGGCCGAGCTGCGCGGGAAATTCCGGCTCGACCTGTTCCGCACGCTCGCCGGCGTCAAGGGCCTGACGGAGCAGGTGGCGCACACGCTCGCTTTGGTGAACCTGGCTCGTCGTGCCGACACGCCCGTGTCCGAGCTTGCGTATGGCGAGAAGCGCAGGCTGGAAATCGGGCTTGCGCTCGCCACGTCGCCGCGCCTGCTGCTGCTTGACGAGCCGCTCGCCGGCATGAGCCCGCGAGAGCGTGTCGAGACCGTCAAGCTGCTCAAGTCGATCGCGCGC
The DNA here is from genome assembly GCF_055811715.1 of Bradyrhizobium sp. WSM4872. Lineage (NCBI taxonomy): Bacteria > Pseudomonadati > Pseudomonadota > Alphaproteobacteria > Hyphomicrobiales > Nitrobacteraceae > Bradyrhizobium > Bradyrhizobium sp. WSM4872. The sequence continues at coordinate 49,388 of NZ_JBVVPT010000015.1, forward strand.
GGCCGTACCATGATCATCATCGACCACGACATGGATTCGCTGTTCGAGTTGGTCGAGCGCGTCACCGTGCTCCAGGAAGGCCGGGTGCTGGTCTCCGGCACGCCGGAGGAAATCAAGGCCAACGCCGCCGTCCAAGAAGCCTATCTCGGCGGCGTGCACGGAGAGATCGCGGCATGAGCCTGATCGAGGTCAACGGCCTGAACAGCTATTACGGAGACTCCCACATCCTGTTCGACGTCGCCATGCACGTCGCGCGTCACGAGGTGGTGGCGCTGCTCGGCCGCAATGGCGCTGGCAAGAGCACCACGCTGAAGAGCCTGATGGGTGTCGTGACGCCGCGGAGCGGCAGCGTGAAATTCGACGGCATCGATATCGCCGGGCGCAAGAGCCACAGAATCGCGCAAGCCGGCATGCAGCTCGTGCACGAGGAGCGCCGCATTTTCGGCAGCCTGTCGGTGGAAGAGAATATCCTGCTCGCCGGGATCACGGCGCCCAAACGCTGGCCGCTCGACCGCATCTACGAGATGTTTCCGCGGCTGAAGGAGCGGCGCAACAACCGCGGCACCGAGCTCTCCGGCGGCGAGCAGCAGATGCTCGCGATCGCACGTGCGCTGGTGCGCGATCCCAAGATCGTGCTGCTGGACGAGCCGTTCGAGGGGCTCGCGCCCGTCATCGTCCACGATCTCGTCAAGGCCTGCCGCGAGCTCGCCGCCGCCGGCCAGACCATCGTGCTGGTCGAGCAGAATTTGGCGGCGACGCTGGCGCTGGCGACGCGGATCTACATCATCAACAACGGACACATCGTGCACGAGGGGCCGGCGCGGGAGCTCAAGGCCCAGCCGGAGCTGCTCCAGCGCTATCTCGGCGTCTAGAGAGCGGCGATCATTCGCCTGGCGTGAGCGGCGAGCACCACCATGTCCTCCTTGCGTGTCTGCGCCGGTAGCAGCTCGATTCCGGCCCTCACCGGCATGACGTGCATGTGCAGATGAAAGACCACCTGACCGCTGGCGGGCTCGCTGAACTGCTGAAGGATGATGCCCTCCGCGTCGAACGCCTTGATCGCGGCAATCGCGATGCGCTTGGCGGTTCGGGCGACCGCGGCGAGGTCGTCATCCGCGACGTCGAGGATGCCACGTGCCGGCGCCCGGGGAACGACCAGCGTGTGCCCGGGCGAGCGCGGCATGATATCGAGGAAGGCGAGGCTGTGGTCGTCCCGGAAAACCTCGAAGCAGGGGATCTCGCCACGCAGGATCTTTGCGAAGACGTTCTGATCGTCGTAGGGCGTCATGGACCCTCCTTCGTTTGCGAGGCGGGATCTGACGCGCTCCTTTCCGTTGACGCAAGCAAGCCAGCCGATCTATCCACGATGCCAGGCAGGATGGTTCCATTGGCGACAGATTTCGATCCCGGACATAGCATCGAGAGTGCGCGGCGCGCGCTTGCGGCACGGCTGCAATCGGCCGGCATCGAGCAGCCCGCCCTCGATGCGCGCCTGCTCGTCGGGGCTGCGCTAAGGCTTGATCTGACCGGCATGGTGACGCAGGCGGCCCGGCAACTCGCACCTGAAGAGGCTGCGCGGCTCGAAGCATATGCGCAACGCCGGCTCGCGCATGAGCCGGTCGCCCGCATTCTCGGCGCCCGGGAATTCTGGGGCCTGCCGTTCCAGCTATCCGAGGCGACGCTGGTGCCGCGCCCCGATACCGAGACGGTGGTCGAACTGGCACTCGAAATCTTTCGCGAGCGGCAAGCCCTCCATCGCCCGCGCATCGCCGATATCGGCACCGGCTCCGGCGCCATCCTGCTCGCGCTGCTGCACGAAATTCCCGGCGCCGTCGGCGTCGGCACCGATCTCAGTCTGACCGCGCTCAAGACCGCCAGAGACAACGCCGCGGCTCTGGGCCTCCCCGACCGCGCCAGCTTCGTCGCCTGCTCCTACGCAGCCGCGCTCAGCGGCCCGTTCGACCTCGTCGTGTCGAACCCGCCTTACATCCCGTCGGCCGAAATTCCGAAACTGAGCGTCGAGGTGCGCGAGCACGATCCGCATCTGGCGCTCGACGGCGGCAATGATGGTTACAACGCCTATCGCGCCCTGATCCCGCAGGCGGCTGAACGTCTCGCCCCCGGCGGAGCACTGATCGTCGAGGCCGGACAGGGTCAGGCCCGAAATATTGAAACCTTGATGATTGCTGCCGCGTTGGTCGTGGACAGGTCGCCCAAGGCAGATCTGGCGGGCATCCCACGGGCGGTTTCGGCCCGAAAAATGCCCCCATAAAAGCCGGATTGGGCTGCAAAAAACCTCTTGGAATATCCCTTGGGAACGACTACCTTCCGATCAACACATCGGTGCCGGCCCCGTAGACCTACGGGCGAAAGCCGGGCTCTCGGGCGAGAGCTTACTGATAATGGTTCCAAGCCGCAGGTCCTGTTGAGCGCGATGGCCTTTTGAGCTGCGCTGCTTACCGACCGCAACGTGAACGAAAGCCTGATATTGCGCTTGAAGACTTACGCAACAAAGCAGGGCTTGTTTCGGCAGGCGATATGAATGGGTTCGCTGGCGATGGATGCTGGCGGTGGGGAACGCGTCTTTTGTTGAACGCGACGGTCGACGAACATCGGCAGGGATCAATCCGCTCTTGCGTGCGGTTGCGCGCAAGCGATGTGAACCGCTGTCATCAGGTCACTCTCGGCAATCAGTAATGCGTGCAACCTTTAGGGCTGGAATTAAAGGCAGGACATGAGAAACGGTCAGAACAAGCAGCGGATGCGCAACCGCAACAATAATAATAACAATAACAACAATAATAACCGGCGCGGCCAGAACCCGATGACCCGGGTCTACGAGTCCAACGGACCCGACATCAAGATCCGCGGCACGGCTTCGCATATTGCTGAAAAGTATCTCCAACTCGCGCGCGACGCGCGCTCCTCCGGAGACCCCGTTGCGGCCGAGAACTACTACCAGCATGCCGAGCATTACTTTCGCCTGATCGCGACGGCTCAGGAACAGTTCCGGCAGAACCAGCAGCCGCGCGGCGACGAGCCCATCAGCAACAGCAGCGGCGACGACGGCGAGGACGACGGCGAGAATTTCTCGAACTTCGGCCAGGAGCCGGGTTTTGTCCCACAGCCGCCACCGCAGCCCTTCACGCGCGACCGCGACGGCCAGCGCGATCATCAGCCGCGTGATCATCAGCCCCGCGACAACCACTATCAGCGCGACAACCAGCAGCCGCGCGAGCATCGCGAACGCGACCATCGTCCGCAGCCGCAATATCAGCCCCAGCCGCAGCCGCTGCCGCTGAACCAGCCCCAGCCCGTCGTCGCCGACGCGGTCAGCGTCGATCGTCTGCCCTCCTTCATCACCGGCCCGCAGCCGCAGGTGAGCGGCGGCGCGCCCGGCCAGGCCGGCTTCGAGGGTGGTGGTGGCGAGCGCTTTCCGCGGCGGCGCCGCCGGCCGAATGGCCCGCGCCCCGAGCGCGAAGCCGCTCCGGCTGCCTCGAGCGACGAAGTGGCCCCCGGCGAGTAAACCTTTCGCCGGACATCCTGCGCCAAATCCTGATCTGAATTGAATCGTCCCGGCATGTCCGGGACGATTTGTTTTTAGCTGCGCGTCGCCGTCGTCGAGGACGGTACCAGCACCGGCTTCGCCAGCGAGGGAATCAGCCGCGCCCGCTCGCGCTTGGCGGGGATCGCGCGGTAGACCTGCTTGGTCGCCTCGACGATGTGCACGCCGGCAAAGGGCAGCGACAGCGCCGCGCCGGCGCGCTCCCACATCTGTGCGGATTTCAGCACCCAGCCGCCGGCATAGGGCGGCATGAACAGCGCCTCGCCCCAGGCGGTCGGGGTGAACCAGGTCTGGCGCAACAGGTCGGTGATCTGCGAGCGCGAATAGGGCCGGCCGTGACCGAACGGCGTGCTGTCGGTGCGGGTCCACACCCCGCGCCGGTTCGGGATGACTGCAATCACGCGACCGGACGGCGACAGCACACGCCATGCCTCACGGAGCAGCGCGGCCGGATCGTCCGACATTTCCAGTGCGTGGACCAGCAGGATGCGATCGACCGCGGCGTCGGGAAGCGGCAGCGAGAACTCATCCACCAGCGAGGCGAGCGCCGGCCGTCCCGTCGGCCATTTCAGGACGCCTTGGGCCGACGGCATGAAGGCGATGCAGCGCTCCGCGTCCTCGCGGAACAACCCGAGATAGGGCGTGGGATAGCCGAAGCCGAGCACCCGCTGGCCATCGACGCGCGGCCAGCGCTCCCGAATGCCGCGATTGATCATTTGCCGCGCCACAATCCCGAGGCGACGGGAGTAGAACTCGCGGAGGTCGACGACATCAATGGTCATGACCGCAATGTAACATGCACGAGGTGGCCCCCGCGCGCGGAATATTGCATTGCCTGCGCAACGTTAACGCCATATTTGTCTGACGGTGCTGAGCGCGATGGAGATGACATGGCCGCCGAAATTCGTACTTTCACCTGTTTAAACGACAATTTCGGTTATCTGATCCACGATGTGGACACCAAGGCGACCGCGTCGATCGACGCGCCGGAGGCCGGCCCCATCGTGAAGGCGCTCGAGCGCGAGGGCTGGCAGCTCACCGATATCCTGATCACCCATCATCATGGCGATCATGTCGGCGGGGTCGCCGAACTCAAGCAGAAATACAATTGCCGCGTCGTCGCGCCGCATGACAAGACGACCAAAATCGCAGACGTCGACCTGCGCGTCGCCAATGCCGAAATCGTCAAGGTCGGCAGCTTGCTGGGGCGCGTACTGGAGACGCCCGGCCACACGCTCGACCACATCTCCTACGTGTTCGACACCGAGAAAGCGCTGTTCGCCGCCGACACGCTGTTCTCGATCGGCTGCGGCCGCGTGTTCGAGGGCACCTATCCGATGATGTGGGATTCGCTTCTGAAGCTGCGTGCCCTGCCCGACGACTTCAAGCTCTATTGCGGCCATGAATACACGGCGTCCAACGTCAAGTTCGCACTGACCGTCGACCCCGACAATGCGGCGCTGCAGGCGCGCGCGGCGGAGGTCGCGAGGTTGCGGGCCGAGAACAAGCCGACCATTCCCTCGCTACTTGGTGACGAGAAGCGGACAAACGTGTTCCTGCGCGCCGACGAACCCTCGGTCGCAGCCAGGCTGCACATGAAGGGCGCGGATGCCACCGCGGTGTTCGGCGAGCTGCGCGAGCGCAAGAACAAGTCCTGAAGATCAAATCTTGAAAAGCAAATCCTGACGGGAATCGATGCCGACCGCAGCCGAGATCATCGCGCGCCTCGAACTCCGCCCGCATCCCGAGGGCGGACATTACCGCGAGACGTTTCGCGACCAGACCACGGACGCCAACGGCCGCGCGCGTTCGACCCTGATCTATTTCCTGCTTGCGCGCGGCGAGCGCTCGCACTGGCATCGCATCGATGCGGTCGAGAGCTGGCACTATTACGCCGGCAGCCCGCTGATGCTGCGCATCGCCCATGACGGCTGCTCCCAGCACGAGGTGCGGCTCGGCACGGATCTGTTGAACGGCGAGCGGCCACAGGCGATCGTGCCGGCGGATGCGTGGCAGACGGCGGAGACCACCGGCGAGTGGACCCTGGTCGGCTGCACCGTGGCGCCAGCATTCGAGTTCGCCAAGTTCGAACTCGCGCCGAAGGGTTGGGAGCCTTAAGGCACCGTCGCTCCGGCTTGCGCCGGCAATGACGCTATCGCTTCCGCAGCACCATGTCCTTCGCGGCGATCAGGCCGCCGCTGGCGATCAGGATCGCGGCGACGGCGATATTGGCGCTGGCATTAGCGAATCCGGCGGCGATGAGGAAGCCGGTCGAGAGCAGCGGCGTCGCGTACGACGCGGCGCCGAGCACGCGGATGTCGCCGCGCTTCATGCCGATGTCCCAGGCGTAGAACGCAGCACCGACGGGACCGATGCCGAGCGCGATGACGGAGAGCCATTGCAAGCTCGTGTCCGGCCACACCGTGGTTTCAAGCAGTCCATGCATCAGCGCGGCGAGCATCGCGGTGGCGAGGCAGAATCCCGCGACCGCATCCGTCGGCACCGCCTTCAATCGCCGCGACAATACCGAATAGATCGCCCACACGAAGGCTGCGATGAAGGCCGCGGCCAATCCCGGCAATTGTCCCTGCGTGAAGCCGGAGGTGTTCCCGGCGAACAGCAGCACGGTGCCGACGAGGCCGAGCACGGCGCCGACGACGTGATGCACGGCAAGTCGCTCGCCCGGCAGAAACGACGAGAACAGCACGATCAGGAGCGGCCACAGATAATTCAGCAGGCCGGCTTCAGCCGGCGGCGCAAAACGCAGCGCGAGGAAATACAGCGCATGATAGCCGAACAGTCCGCCGACGCCGACGGCCCACACGGCCAGCGGCTGACGCAGGCTCTTGGTCGCCTCGCCGCGGCCGATCCAGGTGAGCAGGCCGACCAGACCGCCGATGGCGAACGTCATCGCGGCCAGCTGGAAGGCCGGGATCTTTCCGGTCGCCACCGTCATCATCGACAGCAGCGACCACATCAGGATCGCCGTCAATCCGATCAGCGTCGCGGTGCGGGGAGTCATTTGGCCAAATACTCTCGTCATGGCCGGGCAGAGCCGTCTGAAGGACGGCGTTGCTTCCGATCGCCTATGTCCCGGCCATCCACATTCTTTTGTGGCGACGGTTGTTGTAAGGCCGTGGATGCCCGGGACAAGCCCGGGCATGACGAGTCGTTGGCTTTACGATCGAACGTGATGCCTGCGCATCACACCATGTATTGGCCGCCGTTGACGGTCAGCGTCGAGCCGGTGATGGCACCGGCCTCATCGGCGGCAAGGAACACGACTGCGCGCGCGATTTCCTCGGGCTCACCGAGACGGCCGATTGGGATCAGCGGCAAGATGGCCTTTTCCAGCACGTCCTTCGGCACCGCCTGCACCATCTCGGTGTTGATATAGCCGGGGCAGATCGCATTGACGGTCACACCGGCCTTGGCATTCTCCAGCGCGAGCGCCTTGGTGAAGCCGATCTCGCCGGCCTTGGCCGCGGAATAGTTCACCTGACCGAACTGGCCCTTCTGCCCGTTGATCGAGGAGATGTTGATGATGCGGCCGAACTTGCGTCCGCGCATGCCCTCGATGACCTGGCGCGACATGTTGAACAGCGAGCCGAGATTGGTGCCGATCACGGCGCTCCATTGCTCGAGGCTCATCTTGTGGAAGGCGCCGTCCTTGGTGATGCCGGCATTGTTGACGAGCACGTCGATCGGGCCGACCTCGGCCTCGACCTTCTTCACGCCCTCGGCGCAGGCATCGAAACTGCTGACGTCCCATTTGTAGACGGCGATGCCGGTCTCGGCCTTGAACGTCTCCGCCGCCGCGTCGTTGCCGGCATAGCTCGCCGCCACCTTGTAGCCGGCCGCCTTCAGCGCCTTGCTGATCGCAGCTCCGATGCCCCGCGTACCACCCGTCACCAATGCAACACGTGCCATATCGTATTTCCTTCCCTTGGACTCTTCGGACGTTTCTGTGTGATCGTTTTTAACGGTGGATTATGCGGTTGGTTTGACGGACATCAAGAACAAAACGCCCGGCGTCGAGCCGGGCGTTTCTCTTTAGTCGAGGCTTGTACGGTTGCGAAGAATATTTGATTTGCAACGGCTGCCTTTTTAATCGCGTGCAACGCACTCAGTCACGTGTGCAGCGCACGCACAAATGACGCGTCAACTATTCTCAGTCGCGCGCCACACACATCGCGATTCCCATGCCGCCGCCGATGCACAGCGTGGCGAGGCCCTTCTTCGAATCCCGCTTCTGCATCTCGTGCAGCAGCGTCACCAGCACGCGCGCGCCGGAGGCACCGACCGGATGGCCGATCGCGATCGCGCCGCCGTTGACGTTGACCTTGGAGGTATCCCAGCCGAGGTCCTTGTTGACGGCACAGGCCTGCGCCGCGAAGGCTTCGTTGGCCTCGATCAGGTCGAGATCGCCGACGTTCCAGCCAGCCTTCTTCAGCGCGGCGCGCGAGGCCGGGATCGGGCCCGAGCCCATGATCTTCGGATCGACGCCCGCCTGCGCCCAGGACACGATGCGCGCGAGCGGCTTCTTGCCTTCCTTGGCGGCCTGCCTGGCCGTCATCAGCACCACGGCGGCAGCGCCGTCATTGATGCCAGAAGCAGAGCCCGCGGTGACCGTGCCGTCCTTCTCGAAGGCGGGGCGAAGCTTCGCCATCGCGTCGACCGTTGCGCCATGGCGCGGATATTCGTCGGCGCTGACGACGACATCGCCCTTGCGTCCCTTGATGGTGACGGGAACGATTTCGTCGTTGAATTTACCGGCCTTCTGCGCAGCTTCCGCCTTCTGCTGCGAGGCGACCGCGAACTCGTCCTGCTGGGCGCGGGTGATCTGCCACTGCCGCGCGACGTTCTCGGCGGTGTTGCCCATGTGATAGCCGTTGAAGGCGTCCCACAGACCGTCCTTGATCATGGTGTCGATGAATTCGACAGCACCCATCTTGACGCCGCCGCGCAGATACTGGGCGTGCGGAGCCATGCTCATGGATTCCTGGCCGCCGGCGACCACGATCTCGGAATCGCCGTTGAGCAGCGCCTGATAGCCGAGCGCAACGGTGCGCAGGCCCGAACCGCAGAGCTGGTTGACGCCCCAGGCCGGGCTCTCGACCGGAATGCCGGCATTGATCGAAGCCTGACGGGCCGGGTTCTGGCCTTGGGCGGCGGTCAGGATCTGGCCCATGATGACTTCGGAGACCCGGCCGGGCTCGATGCCGCCGCGCTCCAGCGCGGCCTTGATGGCAATGGCGCCGAGATCATGGGCGGGAAGGGTTGCGAACGCTCCGTTGAAGCTTCCGACCGGGGTGCGGGCGGCGCTGACGATGACGACATCGTCTGACATGGGCATCTCCTGGGTTGTATGGGGGCAGACGGGGCTGGGGAAACGGCTCGCCAGTCTCGGACGGCATCCTGTTAACGTCGTTGAGGCATGTCAATCGGCCGGCGGCCGAATTCATCCCGCAGCGCATTCAAAATAGCGTTCTTGGCGCTTTCGCAAGCACGTTTTTGCTGCCCGATTAACCGTGGCGCACAAAACGGTAGCGTGACCCCTTTGAAAATGCTTATTTTGTTGCGTTGCGTACTCTTCCCGCCCTGCGGCATAGCCCGTCAGGTTCCCGTTCTCCGCGTCTTGCAAGTGAGAGCCCATGGCGAAATCAGACCAACCCACCACAATCAAGAAATACGCGAACCGCCGGCTCTATAACACCGGGACGAGCACTTACGTGACGCTGGAAGACCTCGCCTCCATGGTCAAGGACGGCGAAGATTTCCTGGTCTACGACGCCAAGACCGGCGACGACATCACCCGCTCCGTGCTTGCCCAGATCATCTTCGAGCAGGAGAACAAGGCCGGCCAGAACCTGCTCCCGACCACCTTCTTGCGCCAGCTGATCCGCTTCTACGGCGACAGCATGCAGATGGTGGTGCCGAAATATCTGGAGCAGGCCATCGCGTCGCTCACGCAGGAGCAGGAGAAGTTCCGCAAGCAGATCGCCACCTCGCTGTCCGGAACCCCGTTTGCGCCGCTGGAGGAACAGGTCCGCCGCAACATGGAGCTGTTCCAGCAGACCTTCTCGATGTTCAAGCCTTTCGCGCCCGGTGCGGCCCGCCCCGCGGGCTCCGCGGAGCCGGCGCCCGAGCCGACCGCCGAAGCCCCGAAGGACAGCAACATCGACGATCTGCGCCAGCAGATGAAGGACATGCAGGAACGCCTCGAGCGGATGTCGAAGAAGGACGAGTAGGTCTCGTCATAAGGCGCGCCCCGCGCACCACGGCCGTTCGCGTTGCTCACGAACCACCACGATGTCGTCCTGGCGAAAGCCAGGACCCAAACCGCGTGATTTATCGATTGTGGGCGCTAGACGTACCGAACGACGAATCTTCGCCAAACTGCTCTCTGGGGTAATGGGTCCTGGCTTTCGCCAGGACGACGGCGGCAGCGCGAATCAAGCCGCCAGCTTCACCGCATGGGCAAAGTCCCAATAGAGCTTGCGCGCGCGGGTGTAGAGCGGGCCCGGCTTCAGCTCGCGATCGTCGATGCGGATTACCGGCGCGACCTTCGCAAAATTGCCAGTAGAGAAGATCTCGTCGGCGGCGAGGAAGTCGGCGTAACGCAGCGTCTTCTCGACCACGTTGACGCCGTCGGCGCGAAGCAGGCTGATGACGCGCTGGCGGGTGATGCCGTTGAGGAAGGTGCCGTTCGGCACCGGTGTGTAGACCACGCCGTCCCTGGCCATGAACACGTTGGAATTGCCGAACTCCGCGACGTTGCCGAGCATGTCGAGCATCAGCGCGTTCTGGAAGCCGCGCGAGGCCGCCTCGGCAAGCGCGCGCGAATTGTTTGGATAGAGACAGGCGGCCTTGGCCTCGACCGGCGCGCATTCGGCGGTGGGCCTGCGGAACGGCGACAGCGTGATCGCGTTGCCGACGGGCTTCGGCATCGGCGCCTCGTAGATGCACAGGCACCAATCGGTGGTCTCGGGATCGAACAGCACGCCGCCGCCCGATCCGTTCCGCGCCCAGTACATCGGACGGACGTAGAGCTCGGCATTTGGCGCGAAGCGCGCGATGCCCTCGTTTGCGAGTGTCATCCAGGTTCCGGTGTCGACCACCGGCTTCAGCCCAAAGTTGATCGCGGATTGATTGGCGCGGGCGACGTGGCGGTCGAGATCGGGCGCGACGCCTTCGAACGCACGCGCGCCGTCGAACACGACCGAGCCGAGCCAGGCCGCATGCGTGCGCGGGCCCATGATCGGCACATTGCCGTCATGCCATTTGCCCTCGAAGAAGGTCCAGCTCGGCGAATAGGCGATGGGCTTTTTGATCTCGGCCATGACCGGCCTCTCCCCTTGGCGTGGTGCCGCACTATAGCGCCACTATTGAGCGTAATTTCTAAATGATTCCCTGCGGGAAAATGGTGAGTTACCCTCCCGGGAGGGGAAAGGAAGCACCATGCCGCTCGATCCGCTCGCAAAGCGTTTGTTGACCATGATGGCTGCGGCTGCGCCGCAGGCACGGAGCCGGCCCAGCGTGGAAGCGCGGCGCCAGTCATTGGCAAAGCTGATGCAGTTCGCGCGCGCCGATGCGCCTGACGTGGCGACGTCCGACGGCGTGCTGCCTGGTCCCGGCGGTGCGCTGCCCTATCGCCTCTATTCACCGGCAGGTGCCGATGATCGCGCGCCCGGCTTCGTGTTCTTTCACGGCGGCGGGCTGGTTGCCGGCAGCATCGCTACGCATGACCGCATCGCGGCAGCGTTGGCACATGCGACCGGTTGCCGCCTCATCTCGGTCGACTACCGGCTGGCGCCCGAGCACAAATTCCCCGCCGCCGTGGACGATGCGATCGCCGCCACGGAATGGGTCGCGCGCGAGGCCGCATCGCTCGGCATCGACGCCGGGCGTCTGGTGCTCGGCGGCGATTCCGCCGGTGCAACGCTCGCCGCGATCGTGTGTCAGGAGGCGGCGCAGACCGCAGGCCTTTCCATCGTCGCGCAATGCCTGATCTGCCCGGTGCTGGATTTCGAGGAGGCCTCGCCTTCGCGGCAAGCATTCGCCGAGGGCCACCTGATCGACCGCGTCACGATCGAAGCCGATCTCGCCGACTATCTGCCCGAGGCGTTGGACGCTGCCGATCCCCGCATCTCGCCCCTGCGCGGGACACGGCTTGCGGGCCTGCCGACCGCCATCATCCACACCGCCGAGTTCGACCCGATGCGCGACGAGGGCAATGCCTATGCCCGCAAGCTGCTCGCCGCAGGTGTCGCGGTCGAGCACGTCTGCCACGAGGGCATGGTCCACAATTTCCACGCCATGGGCGCAATTCTGCCGCAGGCGCAGCTCGTGCTGTCGCAGATCGGTGAGCAGGTCAGGCGGGCGGTGGGAACGTGAAGCACCTGGTGCTGCCGCCTCCCGCAATGGGAGAGGAAAGAGAATGCCTCACGCTCTCGCCTCGATGACGGAACGCGCCGCCGCGACGTAGCTTGGCCAATGCGAATCCGCATAACGCTCCGCCTGCCACGCGCAGGTGATTTCGGGCGCATGCGCAGCCGCGATCATGCGCGCAAAGCGCTCTTCGGCGACCGTCACGTCGTCGGACGCGGCCGAGGGGGCGGCTGCTGCGACGCTCGGCGCAACGGCGAGTCCCGTCAGTCCGGCGAGCAGGATGCGGCGTGACGTGTCCATGGCTGTCGTTCTCCAGTGTCCGGCCTGCACTCTGGCGGAGGATGTGTCCGTGCGGTCACGGCAACGTACCTGCGTGCATTCGCACCGTCCACCGATTGCGGACACCGCGTGACCACACGGGCGATCACAATCCATCCAGCAGGCAGTTCCGCCATCGGGTAGACGAGGGCCGGATGCGTGAACCAATTATTAGCCCTCTCGCAAAATCGCGCACCAGCTTACCCTTCTGCAAGTAAGCTTCGGGCAAACTGGGCCGCTTTCGCCTGGGAGGTTGGGAATGCCCCGCTTGGTATCGGAACGAACGTTCCTCGCCGGCCAGATCTTCTTCAACTTCGGTCAGTCGACGATCGATTGCGTCGTGCGCCGGATGTCCGAAGACGGCGCGACGCTGGAGGTGCAGAGCAGCCTCGGCGTGCCCGATCGGTTCCAGCTCCGGCTCGCAGGCCAGGAAATCCTCTCCTGCCATGTGCTCTGGCGGTCGGACCGTCAGGTCGGCATTGCGCTCGGAGCGGAAGATCATGTCGAGGCGAAGACCGTGGACGAGCAGGAGCGGCGGACCGATTCGCTGATACGCGGACAGATGCTGGCGCTTCGCGCAGCGCTTGATTTCGTCCCACTGGGCATCGTGCTGCTGGATGCCAATCTCCGCGCGCAATTGATCAATCGGGCGTTCCGGCAGATGTGGCTGTTGCCGGATGAAGTCGCCAACAGCAACCCGTCATTTGTGACGCTGATGCATCATGGCCGCGATACGCTAGCCTACGAGATTCCGCCGGCCGAGCTGGAGGCCTATGTCGCCGAGCGCGTCCGTCAAATACAGGTAGGCGATGCGTCTCCGCGCGACCTGCGCCGTACCAGCGGCGACGTCGTTCGGATGCAATGCACGCCTCTGCCCAACGGCGGGCGGATGCTGACCTATACGCCGGTCACCGACATCGTGCGCTACTCCGACGAGCTGAAATTGCTGCGCGACGCCCTCGAGAATGTCGAGGACGGCGTGTTGCTGCTTGACCGCGATCTCAATGCCAGCTTCATGAACCGGCGCATGCGGCGGTTCTGGGAGGTGAGCGAACAGGAAGCTGCCGCCCGCCCGACCTATGCATCGTTGGTCAGCCGGGTGCACCGTGCGAGCGCGCCCGATCTGCCGGCGAACGAACTGGCGAAATTTCCCGTCAAGCGCGTCGCCGAGGTCAAGGCGGGCGATCATGTGCGCGACCTCCAGACGCCGGATGCGCGGCGGATCAGGGCCCACTGCACCACGATGTCGAACGGCGGCCGCATGCTGACCTATGTCGACATTACCGATCTCACCAACAAGGCCAACATGCTGGAGCGTCTGGCCACCACCGACCCGCTCACGGGCCTCTATAACCGCCGCCATTTGCTGGGCTCGCTTGAGGCCGAATGGAGCCGCTTCCAGCGCTACTACCGCTCTGTTTCGGTCCTGATGCTCGACATCGATCATTTTAAGTCGGTCAACGACCGCTATGGTCACGCGGTCGGAGACGAGGCGATCAAGGCCGTGGCGGCCGCATGCCTCGATGGCAAGCGCAAATCGGACGTCGTCGGCCGCTTCGGCGGCGAGGAGTTCGCGATTCTGCTGCCCGAAACCAGCTTGTCGCGTGCAAGAATCGTCGCCGATCGCATCCGCAAGCGCGTGATGAGCGCACAGATCGCCGCCGATCAAATTCAGTTCGGCGTCACCGTGAGCATCGGCATTGCGGAAGCAAGTGTCAGCATGTCCGGCATCGACGCCTTGATGAGCGCGGCCGATCACGCGCTCTACCAGGCAAAGGCCGAAGGCCGCAACCGCTGCGTCGCCTGGTCGCCCCCGCCGCCCATGAACAAGGCGGCGGAGTGATCGCACCGTCGATCTATTCCGGCACCGGCACGTCGAACGTGTTCAGCGTCACCGACACCATGCAGTAAACGCCGACGAGATAGGACAGTTCGGCCGCGCCGTGCTCGCCGAATTCCTTGACCGCGGCCCGATAAGTCAGTTCCGGCAGCACGCCGCCGCTGACCAATGCGGACGCCACGTCATAGGCGACGGCTTCCTGCTTGGTGAGATCGACCGGCCGCTGTCCAGCGACGATGGTCGCGAGCTTCTCGTCGGAGAGGCCGCGCTGCTCGGCGACCAGCACATGCGCATAGAGCTCGTAGCCGGAGCGGAAATGCGAGCCGGTGACGAGGATCGCGACCTCGCGCACCGGCGCCGGCAGCAGCGGGTTCGCCGCGATCGCCTTGACCAGCTCCCACACCGGCTTGCCAAAACGCGGCTCGCGGATCCATGGATTCCAGGGCCCGAGCAGCGCGCCATCGTCGCGCATGTTCACAAAGCCCTTGAAGTGGTCCTTGATGCCCGCTCGCATGTCGTCATAGAGCGGCTTCTGTTCGGCACTCAGGTCTTTCGGATCGAGAATGGGCAGGCGCACGGCAGGTCTCCTCGTTGAGAAGGCGCGAAACTCGCCCGCACGCACGCGCAAGGCAAGTGAAGTTGCCGTGACGGCCGTGCAATTTTGCAAATGGCAGGCAGGCGCCAGCTATCAGGCGCCAGGATGTCGCAAGTTCTGCGGATTCGTTACGTCTTCGAACTCGAGCGCCAGTGGCTGCGCCGTATCGAGGAACGACGACAAGGCCGCCTCGAACGGCGCCGGATCGAGACCGCGCGCTTTGAGCCAGGCGGGCTCATAATAGGTCTGCCGGTAGCGCTCGCCGGAATCGCAGATCAGCGTCACCAGCGACCCCGTCTGATTCGCGTTTCGCATGTCCGAGGCGAGCCGGCACAGCGCCAGGAAGTTGGTGCCTGTAGAGCCCCCCACCGCGCGGCGCAGCCGACGCGACAGCACGTTCATCGCTGCGATCGTTGCCGCATCCGGGATCTTCATCATGCGGTCGACCACGCCCGGCACAAAAGAAGGTTCGCAGCGCGGCCGCCCGACACCTTCGATTAGCGAGGGGCGGTCGCAAACATGGGAGCGATCCTGCGAGCTGAAACAGTCGAAGAAAGCGGAATGCTCGACATCGGCAACGCAGAGCCGCGTCGGGTACTGGCGATAACGCAAATAGCGTCCGAGCGTGGCCGAGGTGCCACCGGTGCCCGCCCCCATCACGATCCAGTCCGGCACCGGACGCGTCTCGCCCTTCAATTGCGTGAAGATCGATTCGGCGATGTTGTTGTTGCCGCGCCAGTCGGTGGCGCGCTCGGCGAAAGTGAACTGGTCCATGTAGTGGCCGCCCAGCCGTGCGGCCAGCGCGCCGGCCTCCGCATACAGCGCGCGGCCGTCGTCGATCAGATGGCAGTTGCCGCCATAATGCTCGATCGCAGCGATTTTCTCCGCAGAGGTCGTGCGCGGCATCACGGCATAGAAGGGCACGCCGATCATCTGCGCGAAATAGGCTTCCGACACCGCGGTCGATCCCGACGAGGCCTCGACGACGGGCGTGCCTTCGCGGATGTGGCCGTTGCAGAGCGCGTAAAGGAAGAGCGAGCGCGCGAGCCGGTGCTTCAGGCTGCCGGTCGGATGCGTCGACTCATCTTTCAGGTAGATGTCGATGCCTGATAGCGCCGGCACGATCAGCCGGATCAGATGCGTGTCGGCCGTGCGGCACTGGTCGGCCTCGATCGCGGCGACCGCCTCGTCCACCCAACCGCGCCGATAGGCCGGCCCGGCCGGATTGAGGTGGCGGAAGGGGAATGACTGCATCACCTGAATCTCTCATGATGCGGATCGCGCATCAATAGCTTCCGCTCAAAACTCCAGCGGCGCGTTGTCGACGACTTCCTTCATCACGAAGAAGGTGCGGGTTTGGCGCACGCCCGGCAGCGCGATCAGCTGCTCGCCATGGATACGGTTGAAGTCCTCCATGTCGCCGACGCGGATCTTGAGGAAATAGTCGAAGTCGCCGGCGACGAGATGACAGTCGAGCACGAATTTAAGGCTGGTGATCGCCTGCTCGAAGATCGCAAAGCTCTCCGGCGTCGAACGGTCGAGCACGACCCCGACCATCACCAGCGTGCCCTTGGCCACCTTCTTAGGCGCGACCATGGCGCGGACGGCGGCGATGAAGCCGTGCTCGAACAGACGCTGGGTGCGGCGATGGCAGGTGGCGGGGCTGATGGCGACGGTTTCGGCCAGCTCCGCATTGCTGAGGCGCCCGTTATTTTGCAGCAATCGCAACATCTTAAGGTCGATACGGTCAAGACGAGCCGACATGGAAGAAACTTCCGTAATTAGCATCTAGTGCGAAAGAAACACTACGTTATATGGCACTTTCCGCAAGACCGCGCGCAACAGAGGCACAATAATTGAAAGCACCTTTTTACAGAGCGATGCTAGCGTTTTTCGAGACATTAACGCCAATCGGGATGACCTTACGATGCTCGAAAAATTCGCGCGCTATCCGCTGACCTTTGGTCCGACGCCCATCGAGAAGCTGGAGCGGCTGTCAAAGCATCTCGGCGGCAACGTCGAGGTCTACGCCAAGCGCGAGGACTGCAATTCCGGGCTCGCTTACGGCGGCAACAAGCTGCGCAAGCTCGAATACATCATCCCCGACGCGATCGCCTCGAACGCCGACACGCTGGTCTCTATCGGCGGCGTGCAGTCCAACCACACCCGCATGATCGCGGCGGTCGCGGCCAAGATCGGCATGAAATGCCGCCTGGTGCAGGAAGCCTGGGTGCCGCACGAGGACGCCGTCTATGATCGCGTCGGCAACATCATGCTGTCGCGCATCATGGGCGCCGACGTGCGCCTGGTCGACGATGGCTTCGACATCGGCATCCGCAAGAGCTGGGAGGAGGCGATCGAGGAGGTGAAGGCGGCGGGTGGCAAGCCCTATGCGATTCCCGCCGGCGCCTCCGTGCATAAATTCGGCGGCCTCGGCTATGTCGGCTTCGCCGAAGAAGTGCGCAAGCAGGAAGCCGAGCTCGGCTTCAAGTTCGACTACATCGTGGTCTGCACCGTCACCGGCTCGACCCATGCCGGCATGCTGGTCGGCTTCGCCGCCGATGGCCGCGCGCGAAAGGTGATCGGCATCGACGCGTCCTTCACCCCGGCGCAGACCAAGGCGCAGGTGCTCTCGATCGCGCAGAACACGGCCAAGCTCGTCGAGCTCGGCCAGGATCTCGTCGCCGACGACGTCGTGCTGATCGAGGATTACGCTTATCCCGCCTATGGCGTGCCGTCGGAAGAGACCAAGGAGGCGATCCGCCTCACCGCGCGTCTCGAAGCCATGATCACCGACCCCGTCTACGAGGGCAAGTCGATGCAGGGCCTGATCGACCTTACGCAGAAGGGCTATTTCGAGAAGGGCGCAAAGATCCTCTACGCCCATCTCGGCGGCGCGCCGGCGCTGAACGGCTATGGGTATGCGTTCAGGAACGGGTGAGGTTGCCCGCCTCGCGCCTCATTTACCGCTGTCGTCCCGGCCTAGTGCGCAATTGCGCACGGGGGCCGGGACCCATAACCCCAGGGAGCAGTTTGGCGAAGAGCGTCGTCGCGCGTGCCCCAAGACAGATCACGCGGTATGGATCCCGGATCTGCGCTCCGCTTCGCTGCGCTTGTCCGGGATGACGATGTGGGGGAGTTGGCGCGCTAACAACCGCCACCGCGCCCTACCGTGTCCTGACGATCTGCAGCAGCTCGTCGCCGTAATGCTCGAGCTTCTTGTCGCCGATGCCGGGCACGTTGCGCAGCTCGTCCAGCGTGGTCGGCCACGCGCGAACGATGCCGTCGATGGTGGCATCGTGCAGCACGACGTAGGCCGGAACGCCACGTTCGCGGGCAATGTCCGAGCGCCACGCGCGTAGCCGCGTGCGCAATTCAGGATCGACATCGCCCTGCGGCGCATCGGCCGCCGGCGCCAGATCACCGCGGCGGGACTTGGCGCGGCTCGAACGGATCCGGGCGCCGGGCGCTTCCTCGCGCAGCCACACTTCAGTTTCGCCTCGCAGCACGCCGCGCGACGAATCCGTCAGCTTCAGCGCGCCGAAAGCTTCGCTGTCACTCAGCAAATGCCCCATTGCCACGAGCTGCCGCAGCACCGTGCGCCACTGCTTCTCGTTGAGCTCGCGTCCGATGCCGAACACCGTGAGCTTGTCGTGGCCGAACTGCGTCACCTTCTCGGTCAGGCGTCCGATCAGCACGTCGATGAGATGCATCGCGCCGAAACGCTGCCCGGTGCGATAGGCACAGGATAGCAATTTTTGCGCCAGCACCTTGCCGTCGCGCATTTTCGGCGGCGTCAGGCAATTGTCGCAATTGCCGCAGCCCTCGCCCATCACGATCTCGCCGAAATAGGCGAGCAGCCGCCGGCGCCGGCAGTGCGGCGTTTCGGCAAGGCCAACGAGCGCATCGAGCTTGCCGATCGAGACCCGCTTGAATTCGTCGGAGCCGCTCGATTCGTCGATCATGCGGCGCTGCTGCACGATGTCCGAGAGACCATAGGCCATCCAGGCCGCCGACGGCTTGCCGTCACGGCCGGCGCGTCCTGTCTCCTGGTAATAGGCCTCGATGCTCTTGGGCAGATCGAGATGCGCGACGAAGCGCACGTCCGGCTTGTCGATGCCCATGCCGAAGGCAATGGTCGCGACGATGACGATGCCGTCCTCGTTGAGGAAGCGGTCCTGGTTGCGCGAGCGAACGCTGCTGTCGAGCCCGGCGTGGTAGGGCAACGCCGCAATGCCGGCATCGTCGAGCGCGGCGGCGACCTCCTCCACCCGTTTGCGGGACAGGCAATAGACGACGCCCGCATCTCCCGCGTGACGCTCCCGGATGAAATCCTTGAGCTGCGACACCGCGTTGCGTTTGTCGACGATCTCATAACGGATGTTGGGACGATCGAAGCTGGAGACGAAGTGCGGACTGTCTGCAAGCGCAAGCCGCTCGACGATTTCCTTGCGGGTCAATTCGTCGGCAGTCGCGGTCAGCGCGATGCGCGGCACGTCGGGAAAGCGCTCGGCGATGATCGACAGGCCGACATATTCGGGGCGGAAATCATGGCCCCATTGCGAGACGCAATGCGCCTCGTCGATCGCGAACAGCGCCACTTTCGCCCGCGCCAGCAGCGCCAGGCAGCGCGGCGTCACCAGCCGTTCCGGCGCGACATAGAGCAGGTCGAGATCACCCGCGAGCAGGCGCCGCTCGATGTCTGAGGCTTCCTGCGCGGTCAGTGACGAGTTCAGCGCGGCGGCGTTGACGCCTGCTTCGAGCATGGCGGCGACCTGATCGCGCATCAGCGCAATCAAGGGCGACACCACGACACCGCAGCCTTCGCGCAGCAGCGCCGGTAATTGATAGCACAGCGACTTGCCGCCGCCGGTCGGCATCAACACCAGGCAATTGCCGCCGTCCGTGACGTGCCGGATGATCTCACCCTGCGCGCCGCGGAACCCGGGCAGGCCGAACACCGAACGCAGCACCGAGAGCGCATCGCGGCCCTGGGCCGGCGCAGACAGCGGAGCGGTGGAAGGAGAGGACATGGGCATGTCGGGCTGAGGCCGTGAGATTCGTCACAAGGCCAGTCGCATGACCGCGCAGGCGTGGCAAGACTGTTTGCGCGCAGGACGCCGCCTTCCCCCTCCCTTTGTGGGAAGAACGCTTCTTACGCCCCGATCCTTCGCAGCGCTTCCGCGACCGTCACGATCGGCATGTCGCGCTTCCCGGCGGCCTGCAGCGCATGGCGCATCAGGTCCGGCGTGCAGCCATACGGGCTCGGCGCCTTGGCGACGTCATGGCCGTAGAAGATCAGCCATCCGCCGCTCTCGACCGCCTCGTCGAAATAGCGATCGACACCCGCAATATCGATCTCGCAATCGACCAGCGGCGAGGCCCGCAGGAACTGGAGATCGATGACGTCGCGATTGACGCCGGGAAGGATGCCGCGCGCCGAGCGGAAGGTCTTGGCGAGCTGCGACTTGCGCCACACCGACGCGATGCCATAGGGGTAAGCGAAATTTTCCAGCGTGATCGAAGAATCGATGCCGCGAAAATGGCTGCGGTTCCGCTCGATCTCGCGGGCCATGGCGGCCTCGTCGAGATTGACCGCACTCAGGTGCGAGAAGGTGTGGCAGGCGATCTCGTGCCCGGCCCGGTGAAGCCGCACGATGGCGTCGTTGGACAGGCCGTGCCAGTGGTCCGAGGGACGATCGACCAGGCTGCCGGCGAGATAGAACGTACCGCGGCCGCCATGCTGCTCCAGAAGCCCGGCGCCCTCGCCTGCGGCGCTATCGGGGGCATCGTCGAAGGTGAAGCTCACCATGGGCGCATGCGCGGGCAGCCGGTGCGGCGCGGCGCGGAAATGCCGGGCCAGCCGATTGCTGACGCGTCCCTGGAGTGCCGACCACACGACTCGCATTTCCTGTTTGCCCTGCCCCTCACTGAAGCATTCGTGCGCCGCTCGAGGCAAGCTTCACACTTCGTTAGTCCTAACGTCGAGCCCGTCGTCCCGACCTAACGCGCAAGCACCGACGCGTCGGTGCCCGCGCCGAGATATTGCAGCCAGTTCCGGAACAATGCCGCCGCGGTGCTACCGGCGGCGATATCGCCACGCAAATTCAGCGCCGGCAGCTCGTTGCTGAGCGCGGGGTGCCGCTGGTGCCTGGCCTGTTTCTCGAAGCGGACCAGCTTCTCTTCCGTCGCAGCGTCAAAATAGCTCACGGGCAAATGCGGATAATTGTCGCGCTCACGCGCGAGATACCGGCCGATGTCGCGCAAATATTCGCGCTGAAGCGACAGCGCGTCGTATTCCGGATGGCCCTGGAAGAACACAAAGCGGCTGGCATATTGGCGGACGAAGATATCGACGCCGGCCTTTGCCGAACGCGTCAGCACCTGATAGCCGGCCTGCGCGAGGTCGCTCTCGGCGATCTCGTTGAGGCGCGAATGCGAGACCTTGAGGGGCGCAGGCGCGGCCCGCGTCAGCGGATCGCTGGTCACGGCTTCGCAGTCGAAAATGCCGTGACATTTGGCGGGCAGCGGCCGCCGTTCGATGCGGTCGAGATGCAGCACCGCGGCATGCGCGGCGAGGCACGACCAGATCGTCGAGCGCGTGTTGACCTTGGCCCAGTCGATCAGCTCGGTGAGGTCGCGCCAGTACGGTTCCCGGTCGAGCTCGGGCGCGATCGGCTCGGCGCCGGTCACGATCAGGCCGTCGAACTTGTGACGCCTGAGCTCGGTGAGGTCCGAATATTCGCTCTCGACATGCCACTTCGCTTCCGGCGAGCGCTTCACCGAAGGCAGCGAGAAGCAGTGAAAGCGGATGCGACGCGGACCTGCTGCGGCTTGCAGCAGCTTCATGAACTGCCGCTCGGTCGCCTTCAGCGCCGGATCCGGCATGTTGTTGATCAGGCCAATCGTAAGCTCGGTCCCGCCGGACTCGCGCGCCAGATCGCCCGCGCCCGGCACCAGCGCCGGGCTCGATATGGCTTGATCCCTGTCGATCAGGATCGTCATCAGCGCGGCCGCTTACTCCGCGGCCTGGAGGCGCGCGGACGGGCAGGCCTTTTCCAGGGCCTGGTCGAGGTCCTCGATGATGTCCTGGCAATGTTCGATGCCGATCGACAAGCGGATCGTTTCCGGCAAAACACCGGCGACCCGTTGCTGCTCCGCCGACATCTGCCGGTGCGTGGTCGAGGCCGGATGGCAGGCCAGCGACTTCGCATCGCCGATATTGACGAGGCGCGTGATCAGCTTCAACGCGTCGTAGAAGGACTTGCCGCCTTCCATGCCGCCCTTGATGCCGAAGGTGAACAGCGACGAGGCGTTGCCGTCGAGATATTTCTGCACCAGCGGATAATAGGGACTATCGGGGAAGCCGGTGTAGTTGACCCAGGCCACGCGCGGATCCTTGCGCAGGAAGTCGGCGACCTTGCGGGCATTCTCGCAGTGGCGCTCCATGCGTAGCGCGACGGTCTCGATGCCCTGGAGCAGCAGGAAGGCGTTGAACGGCGACAGCACCGAACCCATGGTGCGCTGATAGATGCTGCGCGCGCGCTCGATATAGGCTGTGCGGCCGAAGCGCTCGGCATAGACGAGGCCATGATAGGAGGCGTCCGGCTTGTTGTAGCCGGGGAAGCGGTCGGCGTGCTTGGCCCAGGGGAAATTTCCGGAATCGACGATGGCGCCGCCGAGCGTGGTGCCGTGGCCGCCCAGAAACTTGGTCAGCGAATGCACGGCGATGTCGGCGCCGTAATCGAACGGCTTGAGCAGGATGGGTGTTGCAACGGTATTGTCGACGATCAGCGGCACGCCATGGGCATGGGCAATCTTCGCCAGCGCCTCGATGTCGCAGACATTGCCGGCGGGATTGCCGATGGTTTCGGCGAAAACCGCGCGGGTGTTCTCGTCGATCAGCTTTTCGATCGCCTCGGGCTTGTCGCTTTCGGCGAAGCGGCCGGTGATGCCCTGCCGCGGCAGGATGTGCGAGAGCAACGTATGCGTGGTGCCGTAGAGCTGCGGCACGGAAACGATGTTGCCGCCGTGATCGGCGACATTGACGAAGGCGAAATGCAGCGCGGCCTGCCCGGTCGCGACTGCAAGCGCGCCGACGCCGCCCTCGAGCTCGGCGATACGTTTCTCCAGCACCGCGCTGGTCGGATTGGCGATGCGGCTGTAGCGATAGCCTTCGGTCTCGAGATTGAAGAGCGCCGCGCCGTGATCGGCGCTGTCGAAGGCGTAGGCCGCGGTCTGGTAGATCGGCACGGCAACCGCGTGCGTGGTGGCTTCGGGCTCGTAGCCGGCGTGAATAGCGATCGTCTCGTTGCGCATCGTGCCACCTCCGCGTGGAGCGGGCCGCACTTATTGGCCTGTATGAGGCATGTGCGTTGTCCGCCGTCCCTCTGTTAGAGGCGGGTGGTAAAGCGGACAATAATTCGTCTAGAGATCGAGGAAGTAACCCTAATGTTTATTGGGGAATTGGCTAAAATTCGAGTCAAATTGGATTAATGAAGTTTGCGCAGCCGGCTGACTGGCTTCCTTCTCCCCTTGCGCAGGGGAGAAGGTCACACCTTCGCTGCCCTGTCAGTCCATCTGTTCCCACAGCCGATGGGAGAGCACGCCGGCCCGCTTCTCGATCGCGGCCGCCGCATCGAGCGCGAGGTCCTCGCGATAGCGTCCGGCAATGAGCTGCACGCCGATCGGCTTGCCATCGTGCAGCGTCACCGGCACCACGGCGCCGGGCAGCCCCAGCACGTTGATCGCGGAGATGAAGCGGATCTCGCCCCAGAAAATCTCGCGCACCCGCTCGGGGCTGACAGTGTCCTCGCGCGGGCTAGGCGTCGGCTTCACCGTGGTCGGTGCCAGCACCACCGGATACTCCTCGAAGAACAATTGCCAGGCGCGAATGTGGCCGTTGCGCGCCGCGGTCGCCTGCATCCAGGCCTTGAGGTCGAGCACGTTGGCCTTGGCTTTCATGCCGCCCCAGGCCTTGTGGAAGTCTTCGGACGTCACCTTCAGCATGCCGGCTTCCTGCATCACCATCGTCTCGTTGGTGATGATGTCGCACCAGGTCTGCCAGACCCCGTCGATGTCGGGCACGTCGACCTCGCTGACGCGATAGCCGGAACGCTCCAGATGATCGGCGGCCTGACGCAACGCCGCCGCGACGTGCGGATCGACGTCCATGTCCTCGGGAATCCTGGCCAGCGCGACCTTGATCGGCCTCTTCGGCTTCGGACCCACCAGCGGCGCCGGCACCCACCAGGGATCACGCGGATCACGCTGGCTCATCACCTCCAGCGCGAGCCTGACGTCGGCGACGTGGCGGGCGAGCGGCCCCTGCGCCGACATCAGATGCGCCAGCATCGGCCGCTCGGCAGTTGCGCTTGCGTTGAACGCGGGAATACGCCCCTGCGTCGGCTTGATGGTTGCGACGCCGTTGCAATGCGCCGGCCAGCGCAGCGAGCCGCCGATGTCGTTGCCGTGCGCGATGGTGCCGATGCCGGCGGCGACCGCCGAACCCGCACCGCCCGAGGAGCCCCCGCAGGTGATATTGGGATCCCAGGGATTGAGCGTCAGCCCGTGCAGGGGATTGTCGGTGAAGCCGCGGAAGGAGAATTCCGGCGTGTTGGTGAGGCCGATGACGATCGCGCCTGATTTCTTCAGGTTGCGCACGACGGGCGAATCCGACGGCGCGATGAGGTTCTTGTTGGCGGGAACGCCATTGAAATTCGGACGACCCTCGTAGTCGACATTCTCCTTGATCGTGATCGGTACGCCATGCAGAAGGCCGAGCTCGCCGCCCTTCGCGCGCCGCTTGTCGGCCGCATGGGCCGCAGCCAGCGCCTCTTCCGAGAGATCGACGACGACGGCGTTCAGCCTCGGATTGACGGCCCGCATCCGCTCGAGATGCGCCTCGACGGTCTCGACCGCGGAGATGGCGCCGGAGCGGATGGCGGCCGCGGTCTCGACCGCCGACCATTGCCAGGCCGGGCCTTTTGGGCGGCGTGGTGCTGATGATTTGCGCGGAGCTGCCTTCTTCACCGGCTTCGTTGCGGCCTTCGCGACCTTGCCCTTGCGAATGGCGCTTTTCTTGCTGGAGGTCTTCGCTGCTTTCTTCGCAGCAGTTTTCTTCCTGGTCGCCGTCTTCTTCTTCGCCACGTCGCATCTCCTCACATTGCGCCGCGGAAGTTATGGAGGTCACACGACCGTGTACAGGCGCGTTTCTGCATGGCGCGCCGCCTTCGCTGAACAATGTGATAATGAAGCTAGAGCGCGATACCACCTTGAGCAGACGCAACTGATCAGATCGGCGCCATTTCAAAAGAACCACGCAACGTGAGGAATACGTTCACTACAGGGCAGGGATGTCATCCCACGAAGGGCATCTACCAGCGCTTCCCTGAGAAGCACCTGCACCGTTATCTTGCGATTTTGACTTCCGTTAAAGCACTCGCATTGCGCTCGCCTACAAGGATGCCATGCGACTGAGGCTGAGAGAGCTTATTCAGTCGGGGGCTTCTTCTTTGCCTTCGTTGCAGAGTTGGTCTTGCCCGCCGCCGGCGTTATGTGGAGGCGGTTTCATCTTGAGCAGGCGGTGGCGCTTCAAGACCTTCGTTCCGAGACGGACTATCCTGATTTTCCGGCGTCTTATCCGTCAGATGCGGTTCTCCCCTTGGGGAAAAGCGGGATGGACACAGGAATCATTGCCATTGGCGTGGACTCCGGCAACGGAGAACCCCACGATACAGCCTGCGATTCGGTTCCACCCGATGCGCAACGTGGAGGGGAGCCGGTCTTCCGCCAAGTCGACCCGGCTCTCCCCACTGGCGATCCCTGACCAAGGGGACCATCTGAGCAAAGACCGTCCGGTTTCCACCCCGGGCGGTCTTTATGCTTTCAGCGGGGTCCGAATCGGGTCCGGTAGCCCTACCGAATTCTCTGTACACACTACGCACAGTAGGATTCCTCCTACAAGATACTCGACGACACTTCGTCCCTCAAATATCGGGGACAAAATGAACATACCCGCCGGTCCCGCGGTTCAAGCCTCGGATGTCATAGGTTCGCGTGTTCAACCGGGTCTGCGCGGGCTGTGCGCGCGACCTAGCAAAGCCGAGGGTTAAACTCGGAGATTTTCGGCGACGGCTGAAATTCAGCAATGATGTCATGGTTCATGGCGGAGAGAGTGGGATTCGAACCCACGGTACGGTTTCCCGCACACACGCTTTCCAAGCGTGCGCCTTAAGCCACTCGGCCATCTCTCCGGAGCGCACTCTCTTGAAGGGGCGCCGATGATTTTGCAAGGGATCGCGGGGAAATCGGGTGATTTTTCCGTAAGATATTGTATTTTCTAGACAATATCAGGCGCTGCGGCAACGCTCGGAACCGCCTGCCGGCTGAACCGGCGGCGGGTTTGGTGCGACGATTCACTCAAGACCGTCAAACAAGACCGGGGGCCCGATGATCATCCGCAACACCATCGCCGCGATGAGCCTGATTTCGGCTGTGGCCGTCGCCTTTGCTGGGCCGGCCGCCGCGCAGGTCTGCACCCGGCAAGGGCTCGACGTCAGCTGTGACGACGGACGGCGCGGGATGCTTTCGGGCGATGCCATCCTCTGGCCGGACGGCACGCGCTCGAGCGCGACTCCGCATCAGAGCGTCATCATCGGCAACAAGAGCTCGGTGCATGTCGGGCCCGGCGTGTTCGTCGGCCAGGGCAAGGGCATGGTGCCGCTCGACGATCCGAACGCGCCGAACAAGCGGCAGTGCGCGATTTTGGAAGGCGTGTCGTATTGCTATTGAAGCTCTCGTCTTCGCCCGTACCCTCCCCGCAAAAACGGAGAGAAGGAGACTAGATCAACCGCACGCCTGATATTGCCGACTTCAGCCAGCGCAACGCTTGCGGCGGCTGGTTGGCGAGCGGCGCGACCGCGGCCTTCTCAGTCCGGCACTTCTCCAGCTCGGCGACAAAATCCGCCGACCATTGCTGGATGGTGTGGCCGCGCAGCTTCTTCATCATCGCATCCCAGCGCATCTTGCGCTCGGTGAGCGGCATCGCGGCCGCGACCGCGATCGCGCGCGCCATGCCGTCGATGTCGTGCGGATTGACCAGCAGCGCGGCGTCGAGCTCGTTGGCCGCGCCGGCGAATTTCGACAGCACCAGCACGCCGGGATCGGCCGGGTTTTGCGCGGCGACGTATTCCTTGGCGACAAGGTTCATGCCGTCGTGCAGCGGCGTTACGACGCCGATCTGCGCGGTGCGGTAGAGACCCGCGAGCACGGCCTGGCTGAAGCCCTTGTTGAGATAGCGGATCGGTGTCCAGTCCGCCTCGCCATGGCGGCCGTTGACGTCGGACACGAGCCGCGCGACCTCGTTCTGCAAATTGCCATAGGCTTCGATGGCACCGCGCGAGGGATTTGCGATCTGCAACAGCGAAATGCTGCGCGCAAACTGCGGATGCTCGGTCCAGAGCCGATCGAACGCGCTGATGCGGTTGACGAGGCCCTTGGAATAGTCGAGCCGGTCGACGCCGATCGCGAGCCGCTCACCGTTGAGGCTGCGGCGCAGCCGCGACACGTCCGGATGCGACGCCGATTTCGCCGCGTATTGCGCGAACTTCTCGGCGTCGATGCCGATCGGAAAGACTTCGCAGCGCGTTCGGCCATGCTGCGAGATCACCACGCCGTCTTCGACGGCGAGGCCGAGTTCGCCCGCGACATAGCCTAGAAAATTCTGGCAGTCGTCATTGGTCTGGAAGCCGATCAGATCGTAGGCCAGCATCGCCGTGATCAGCTCGCGATAATTGGGAACGCCCTGCATCACCGCGGCGACAGGCCATGGCGTATGGAGGAAGAAGCCGATCGGATCGTCGACGCCGAGATCCCGCAGCTCCGCACCGAGCGCGAGGAAATGATAGTCCTGTACCCAGAACGCAGTTTGCGCTTTCCGGAAGCGCATCAAGGCACGCGCCATGAAGGCGTTGACCTCGCGATAGCTGACATAGTCATCGCGCGAGACGCGGATCAGATCGCTGCGCGAGTGCAGCGCCGGCCACAGCGCCGAATTGGCGAAGCCTTCGTAATAGCCGCCATAGTGCGCCGCCGGCAGATCCAGCGTCGCGATCGCACCCGAACCCAGTGCTTCGATTTCTGCGAACGGCTCCTTTTGATGACCATCACGCACACGGCCCGAGGAACCCACCCAAATCGCGCCCGAATGTTCCACGACGGGTAGCAACGCCGCCGCGAGACCGCCCGTCATGGGCTCATTGGGCTTGCCGCGGGCGACGCGATTTGAAACGACGACTAAATTCACAGGTCGTCCCCTCCTGTTTCATTCCACCCCATTTAACTGCCGTTCATCAATATGGTTCCTGATCATCCTTTGCACCAATTGAAACCAAAATCGGGCGTGCGCGTTGGAACCGGTTTACCTCCGCGGAACCTGACGATTTCGCTACATAAAGTCGGTTTCGGAACCGCAGCGCGCGCAGCATGAAGCGGACGCGCTGGGGAGCTACGCGCGCGATATGTGGCTGCGAGATGTCGGCGCCTTATTCCAACCTTGAGTCGTCGAGCAGCCGCGCAAGGAACGCGCGCACGTCGTTCGGCGCGTCGAAGTGCCCGTTGACACCCATGGCGCGGCGGCCGACCGAGAAGGCGAGCCCGTTCATGTCGGGCATGATCGCAAACACGGTCTCGTCGGTGACGTCGTCGCCGATGAAGATCGGACGGCGTCCCTTGAAAGGCTCGTGCTTCATCAATTCGCGCACGCCGGTCGCCTTGGTGAAACCGGAATGCTTGATCTCGCAAACGAACTTGCCAGGCAGCACCTCGATCGGCGCATTGGGCAGGTCGGCGCGGATCAGCGAAACGGATTCATAGATCGCCTTCTCCGCATGCGGCGCAAGGCGGTAATGCAGCGCCAGCGAATAGCCCTTGTCTTCGAGCAGAATGCCGGGACTGAGCTTGGCGACCGCCGCGAGCCGCCGCTTCAACTCCTTGTCCAGCGGCGGCGCGCTGACGGCATCGGCTTCGTTGTCCACCGAAAGCCGCATCTCCGCGCCGTGGCCGGCAACGGCGCGAAAGACATCGGGCGCGAAGATCAGGTCGATGTCGTTGAGCGAACGGCCGCTGACCATCGCCAGCGCGCCCGAGGTGCGCTCCGTCAACCGGTTCAGCGTTTCCGACAGGCCTGGCGGCACCCACACCTCACGCGGCGTCGGCATCAGGTCGAGCAGCGTCCCGTCGATGTCGAGCAGGATCGCTGTTTCGTTGAGATGCGGCACGAGTGCGTGAGGCACCGGCACCGCATCGGGCGCTTCATCGTCGACCATGGTACGCTTTAGATCCAATTCAGCCAGTTCCGATTTCATAGTCTACTCCATGGACGCAAGCGGCCGCGCGATTTCTTCGAGCGATTTGCGTTCCGCCGAGACGGCATAGCGCCACGCCACGATCGCAGCCGCGATCATCAGAAAGGCCCCCAGCAAATAACCTGCGAATACGCTCGTGCGTGATCCCGTGTCGATCAGCGCCCCGAACAATGCGGGGCCGATCACGCCGCCGATGCCGGTGCCGACCGCATAGAACACCGCGATCGCGAGCGCACGGACTTCCAAGGGAAAAGTCTCGCTGACGGTGAGATAGGCCGCGCTCGCGGCGGGCGAGGCAAAGAAGAAGATCACCATCCAGGCGATGGTCTGCCCCTGCGCGCTCAAGGCGCCAATCGAGAACAGATAACCCGACAGCGCCAGCAACAGGCCCGACACGCCATAGGTGAACATGATCATGGTCCGGCGGCCGAGCGTATCGAACAGGCGGCCGAGCAGCAGCGGACCGAGGAAATTGCCGGCAGCGAAGGGAAGCAGATACCAGCCGACATGATCGGCGCTGATCCCGTAAAAATCGGTCAACACCAGCGCAAAGGTGAAGAAGATGGCGTTGTAGAAGAAGGCCTGCGCGATCATCAGCACGAGGCCGACCATCGCCCGCTGGCGATAGACCGAGAACAGCGTGTGCACGACCTCGCGGATCGGCGTGTGGCTCCGCATTTTCAGGCGAATCTTGGCGAAGCGCCCGTCGCTCGTGTCCTGGTCGTGTCCGATCACCGAGCGCTCGATCTCGCCAACGATGGCGTGGGCCTGGTCGGGACGACCGTGGATCATCAGCCAGCGCGGACTCTCCGGGATCCACATCCGCATCAAGAGCACGACGAGGCCAATGGCCGCGCCGATGAGATAAGCGAGGCGCCAGCCGAGATCGGGGCCGATCACCGCGGGATCGAGCAGCACGATGGCCGCCACCGCGCCCATCGCGGCGCCGATCCAGAAGCTGCCGTTGATGACGAGATCGGTCCAGCCGCGATAGCGCGCCGGCACCAATTCCTGGATGGTCGAATTGATCGCCGTATATTCGCCGCCGATGCCGGCGCCGGTGAGGAAGCGAAACAGTGCGTAGCTCGCGACATTCCATGACAGAGCGGTCGCGGCCGTTGCCGAGAGATAGAGTGCGAGCGTGATGAAGAACAGCTTCTTGCGGCCGATGCGATCGGTCAGCCAGCCGAAACCGAGCGCGCCGAGCACCGCGCCCGCGAGATAGGCGGAATTGGCAATGCCGAGATCGAGATTGGAGAAATGCAGGGAGGGGCTTTGCTTCAGCGCGCCGGAGAGCGCGCCGGCCAATGTCACCTCGAGGCCATCCAGAATCCAGGTGATGCCGAGCGCGAGCACGACCCGGGTGTGAAACCCGCTCCACGGCAGCGCGTCAAGCCGTGCGGGAATGCTGGTTTCGATGATGCGATCGGCCGCGTGGGCCTTCGCGACCGCCTTGGAGACCACAGGTCCATCGTTCGGCGCTGGGCTTCGCTGCAATTCCATCGCGTTGTTGCATCTGACCAATGGACATGGCCCGGTTCACATGGCGTGGACGGGGGCGATCCGATCAAGGGGGTGCGGCATTCCGCCTGCCACCCTGCGACAACGTCTGCGGCGAGGCCAGGTTCCCGCAGGAACGACCGCTCGCGCCGCTGGTTTTCGGTGGAGCCGCAAGGAGTTGACGCATGGCTCATGCCAGAAAGACGACACATTCTCGCAAAACAGCGGCGCGCAAGAGCACCCACCGCGCCGCACCGAAGCGCTGGTCACAGCGCGTGACGAAGTAGAGCAACGCGCTCGTCCTCAAACAAGGCGTGTTCAAGCTGACCAGCGCGAAGAAGATCGCGACTTCGTTGAAGCGCTCGGCCGAGCACAGCGCGCGTCGCAAGACCGGCGCGTACCGCTCGGCGCTGTCGATGCTGACGTTCTACATCAACCGCGCCGGCAAGACGCTACCGCAGACGCAGCGCACGCGGCTGGAGCGGGCAAAGGTGGAGCTGAAGCGGGCATTCGGGAGGGAGTGAGCGCCGGGTCGTCCTGGACAAGCGCAGCGCCGATCCAGGACCTATTACCCCAGGGAGCAGTTTGGCGATGACTTGGAGTTAGCAGTCGCCCGGCAACTCTGCCTTGGGGTAATGGGTCCTGGCTTTCGCCAGGACGACATTGGCGCGGGTGCCCCTACGCCGCCCGGATGTTCCCCATGAAGCGGTCGAGCTCGGCGCGCAGGCGGGTGCTTTCGGATGACAGCGTCTTGGCCGAGTGCAGCACCTCTTCCGAGGCCGAGCCGGTTTCGGCGGCGCCGCGGTTGACTTGGCCGATGTCGGTGGCGGCGGTCTGAGTGCCCTGCGCGACGGTCTGGACGCTGCGCGCGATTTCCTGCGTCGCCGCGCCTTGCTGCTCCACTGCGCTCGCGATCGACGTCGAGATCGACGAGATCTGGCCGATGGTCGCACCGATCTCCTTGATCGCCGCGACCGACTCGGCGGTGGCGCCTTGCATGCCCGTGATGTGCGAGGAGATCTCGTCGGTGGCCTTCGCGGTCTGGCTCGCGAGCGACTTCACTTCGCTGGCGACGACTGCAAAGCCGCGGCCGGCCTCGCCGGCGCGCGCCGCCTCGATCGTCGCGTTCAGCGCCAGAAGATTGGTCTGTTCGGCGATCGCCGTGATCAGCTTGACCACTTCGCCGATCTGCTGAGCGGCATGCGAGAGCTTGCCGATGCGGTTATCGGTCTCCCTGGCCTGCACCACGGCGTTTTCGGCAATGCGGCTGGAATCGCGGACCTGGCGGCCGATCTCCTCGACCGAGGCCGAGAGCTCTTCGGTCGCGGTCGCCACCGACTGCATGTTGCTGGAGGCCTGCTCGGAGACGTCGGCGACCTGACTCGACAGGCTCTGGGTGGTCTCGGCGGTGCGGGTCAGCGTCGAGGCCGCCGATTCCAGCTGCACGGCGGAAGCCGAGACGTTGGAGACGATGGCGCCGACCGCGCTTTCGAAATCGTCGGCGAAACGAATCAGCTCGGAGCGGCGGCTTGCGGCCTGCTCCCTGTTCTGAAGTTCGTTGGCGGCGGCGTCGCGCTCGGCCTTGGCCACGGCCTGCACCTTGAATTCCTCTACCGCGCCGGCCATCTCGCCGATCTCGTCCCTGCGCCCCAGGCCCGGCAGCACGACATCGAAATTGCCCGAGGCAAGCTCGCGCATCGCCTTGCACATCGCGATCATCGGACGCGAAATGCCGTTGCCCAGCATCAGGGCGAGCACAGCCCCGACGGCAAGGCCGCCCAGCGCCATCATCAGCATCAGCCGCTCGGTCTCGCCGATGGTGGCATTGGCGTTGACCTCGATGCGCTGCTGATCCGCCGTCAGCTCCGACCGCAGCTCACCCGAGAGCTTGAGAATGGAGGCAGCCGTCTTGGTCATGTCGCCGTTCAGCTTGACGATGACCTTCACGTTCTCGGTCAACTTTGAAAAGGAGGTGCGGTACTGCTTGAGGAGGTTGCTGATCTCGGTGACGCGGTCGGTGATCTTCTGGTCGTTGGCATAGATCGAGACCAGCAAGGTCTCCAGGAATTTGATGCGGGCGATCACGCCGTCGGCGGTCTTCGGCTCCGGCTTGGCGACGAAGGCGCTGACCGAGGTGGAGACCGCAAGGTATTGCGATGTGATGTCCTTGGCCGTGCTCTGAACCGAGTTCAGGCCCGCCAGTGCCGCGGTATCGGCGAGATCGTCGAACTTGAACCGGATCTTGTTGCCGACGCTGTTGAGCTCATCGGTCGCGATCTTGCCGTTCTCGCGCGTCAAAACGATGATCTCGCCGAACACCTTGGTAAAGCTCTTGAAGTCGGCCTCGAGCCTGCCGACCTGCTCGCGGCGCGCTACGCCGGTGGTGGCCGCCGCCGACTTGGCGATCGCGGCCCTCAGATTCTCTTCGGCTGCTTTGGCCGCGGTCTCATCATCCGCCGCGCCGGTCAGCGTGTAGGCCCGCGCCAGCCCCTGGTAGGCAATCAGCTCGCGATCGACCGTCCGCGCAAGGTCCGCTTCGGCGACGCTGGAGCGATAGGAGGCCACGGCGGCCTGGATCCGCTCGAAGCCGAAATACGCGAAAGCCATGCTGACGGCGAGGATGGCGAGCACCGCCACGAAGCCGAGGATGATTTTTGCGCGAAAACGCAAGGTGAGCAGCTTCGATGTGGTCGGCTTCGACTTGACGGGCATTCCCCACCCCATTCCATTCGCGGAAAACCAGGCGCAGCCCGGAAGCAGCCCGCTTCCTGACGCGTGAGCACGGTAAATGGCAAAGGATAAGCGGCGGTAAATTTGTGGCGCCGCAACCGGCGGTTACGTGACGCAGGGTCTCGTCGTCCTGGCTTTCGCCAGGACGACATTGACGGGAATGCCCCTACGCTGCCCGGATGTTCCCCATGAAGCGGTCGAGCTCGGCGCGCAGGCGGGTGCTTTCGGATGACAGTGTCTTGGCCGAGTGCAGCACCTCTTCCGAAGCCGAGCCGGTTTCGGCGGCGCCGCGGTTGACCTGGCCGATGTCGGTGGCGGCGGTCTGAGTGCCCTGCGCGACGGTCTGGACGCTGCGCGCGATTTCCTGCGTCGCCGCGCCTTGCTGCTCGACCGCGCTCGCAATCGAGGTCGAGATCGACGATATCTGGCCGATGGTCGCGCCGATCTCCTTGATCGCCGCAACCGACTCGGCGGTCGCGCCCTGCATGCCCGTGATGTGCGAGGAAATCTCGTCGGTGGCCTTCGCGGTCTGGCTCGCCAGCGACTTCACTTCGCTGGCGACCACTGCAAAGCCGCGGCCGGCTTCACCGGCGCGTGCCGCCTCGATGGTCGCATTCAGAGCGAGAAGATTGGTCTGCTCGGCGATCGCCGTGATGAGCTTGACGACTTCGCCGATCTGCTGGGCGGCATGCGAGAGCTTGCCGATGCGATTATCGGTCTCCTTTGCCTGCACCACGGCGGCTTCGGCAATGCGGCTGGAATCGCGGACCTGGCGGCCGATCTCCTCGACCGAGGCCGAGAGCTCTTCGGTCGCGGTCGCCACCGACTGCATGTTGCTGGAGGCCTGCTCGGAGACGTCGGCGACCTGACTCGACAGGCTCTGGGTGGTCTCGGCGGTGCGGGTCAGCGTCGAGGCCGCCGATTCCAGCTGCACGGCGGAAGCCGAGACGTTGGAGACGATGGCACCGACCGCGCTCTCGAAATCGTCGGCGAAACGAATCAGTTCGGAGCGGCGAGCAGCGCTCGCTTCCTTGTTCTGGGCTTCGTTGGCGGCAGCGTCGCGCTCGGCCTTGGCCACGGCCTGCACTTTGAATTCCTCGACCGCGCCGGCCATCTCGCCGATCTCGTCCTTGCGGCCCAGGCCCGGCAGCACAACATCGAAATTGCCCGAGGCAA
This sequence comes from Bradyrhizobium sp. WSM4872, assembly GCF_055811715.1. NCBI lineage: Bacteria > Pseudomonadati > Pseudomonadota > Alphaproteobacteria > Hyphomicrobiales > Nitrobacteraceae > Bradyrhizobium > Bradyrhizobium sp. WSM4872. Next base: position 83,869 of record NZ_JBVVPT010000015.1, read on the forward strand.
GCTCGCGCATCGCCTTGCACATTGCGATCATCGGACGCGAAATGCCGGTGCCGAGCAGGAAGGCGAGGACCGCGCCGAGCAGCGTGCCGCCGACGGCCAGCATCAGCACCAGCTGCTCGGTCTTCCCGATGGTCGCTTCCGATTCGGACTCCAACCGCTGCTGTTCGGCAACGAGGTCCGCCTTCATGGCGGTAGCACCCTGAAGGATCGCGCCGGCCGAGCCGCTCATCTCGGTGACGAGATCGTCGATCATCTTGGCATTGGCGATCAGCTTCTCCAGCGATTCCCGATAGGCAGCGAGCAATCCCTTGGCGTCCTTCAGGCCGGCGACGATCTTGTCGTCCATGGAATAGACCGCGTTGAGGGAGTTCTCGACGAATTTCAGCCGCGCCAGCGCGCTGGTCGCGATCGCCTGGTCGGACGTCAGCACGAAATTGGTCGCCGCCGCGTTCGCGGTCTGGAATTGAGCATTGACCTGCTTGGTCCCGAACTCGATCGCCTGCGCCTCGGAATCGGAGGCATTGTTACCGATGTCGTCGAGCTTGTATTTCAGGAGGTTGGCGTTGCGCGAGAGCTGGTTCTGCACCAGCAGCGCGCTGTCACGCTTGGCCCGGAGGACTTTTGCGAAGGTCGCTGAGAAGTTGGAGAACTCCTTGGCGAGCTTGCCCAGGCTCTCCTGGCGCGCCGGCTTCTTGGCGCTCTTGACCGCCTGGTCGATGGCGCTCTTCAGGCCGGTCTCCGCGTCCAGCGCCGTCTTGGCGTCGTCCTCCTTGCCGGTGACGACGAAATATTTGACGGCCGAGCGATAGGCGAGCAGCTCCCGGTCGATATTGCGGGCGAGATCGGCCTCGGTGACGCTGCTGCGGTAGGACCCGACCCCGGACGAGACCCGCTCGAAGCCAAAATAGGAGAAAGCCATGCTGCCGGCGGAGATCACCAGCACGGCGGCAAAGCCCAGAATGATCTTGGCGCGGAACCTGAGGGTCGGCATTATTGTGCGCTTCGACGACGACGCGATACGCCTGGACATTCCCACCCCCATTTTCATTCAGCCGCGATCCGGTGGCGTCCCGCCCCCTGACCTAGCTGAGCAAAACTAAGGCAGAATCGATAAGGGGCGGTAAATTCGGTGCGCCCGCGGAGTTTCCGGCTCTATCGGCCAAGGCGAACTGAAAAGGCGAACTGCATAGGGATATAGAGGCTGGCATCCCAGCTGCGCCCCGGGGCCGTGCCCCCATCCGGTCGACTCGGCCACCCCCACCAATGCTGGCCATTCCGGATCAATGACTTTTCCATGACGCGGGCGACCAAAATCGTAGTTGCAAAGTTCCGGGTCGCTGTCTCTAATTAGAAACAATCAAAATCGACCCCGGGGAGGATTCAACCGTGTCTACAGTCAAACTGACGGTGAACGGCAAGGCTGTTGCCGTCGACGTCGAGGACCGCACGCTGCTGGTTCAGCTGCTGCGCGACCACCTCAACCTCACCGGAACCCATGTCGGCTGCGACACCAGCCAGTGCGGCGCCTGCGTCGTCCATATGGACGGCAAGGCCGTCAAATCCTGCACCATGCTCGCGGGCCAGGCCGATGGCGCCAGCATCACCACGATCGAAGGCATCGCCAAGGGCGACGAGCTGCACCCGATGCAGGCGGCCTTCCGCGACAATCACGGCCTGCAGTGCGGCTATTGTACGCCGGGCATGATCATGTCGGCCATCGACATCGTGCACCGCTATGGTGGCCAGCTCGACGAGGCCACCGTCCGCCACGAGCTCGAAGGCAATATTTGCCGCTGCACCGGGTACCACAACATCGTCAAAGCCGTACTGGACGCGGCCGGACGCATGAAGGTCTCGCAGGCGGCCGAGTAAACGGCGCGCGTCGAAATAAGAACCACTGCCGCCGCTTTCGAGGGAAAGCGCGGTCAAGTCAAATTCCGGTCGGGAGGACCAGACATGGGTGTTGAAGGCATTGGCGCGCGCGTCGTGCGCAAGGAAGACAAGCGTTTCATTACCGGCAAGGGCCGCTACGTCGACGACATCAAATTGCAGGGCATGACGCATGCCCATTTCATCCGCAGCCCGCACGCGCATGCCAAGGTGAAGGGGATCGATTCCTCCGCCGCGCTGAAGATGCCGGGCGTGGTCGCGGTGCTGACGGGCCAGGAGATCGTCGACGACAAGGTCGGCAACCTGATCTGCGGCTGGGCCATCACCTCCAAGGACGGCAGCCCGATGAAGATGGGCGCATGGCCGGCAATGGCGCCGGAGACGGTGCGCTTCGTCGGTCAGGCCGTCGCAGTCGTGATCGCCGAGACCAAGAATCTCGCACGCGACGCGGCCGAAGCCGTGGTCGTGAACTACGAAGAGCTGCCCGCGGTCGCCGACGTCCACGCCGCGATCAAGTCCGGCGCGCCGCAGCTGCATCCCGAAGCGCCCGGCAACCAGGTTTATGACTGGGTGATCGGCGACGAGGGCGCCACCGATGCCGCCTTCGCCAAGGCCGCCAACGTGGTGAAGCTCGACGTCACCAACAACCGTCTCGCGCCGAACGCGATGGAGCCGCGCGCCGCGATTGCCGATTACGATTCGGCGGAAGAGCACTTCACGCTCTACACGACGTCGCAGAATCCGCACGTCGCCCGCCTGGTGCTGTCGGCGTTCTACAACATCGCACCTGAGCACAAGCTGCGCGTGATCGCGCCCGACGTCGGCGGCGGCTTCGGCTCCAAGATCTTCATCTATCCCGAAGAGATGGTGGCGCTGTGGGCCTCGAAGAAGGTCGGCCGTCCCGTGAAATGGACCGGCGACCGCACCGAAGCCTTCCTCACCGATGCGCATGGCCGCGACCACGTCACCCATGCCGAGATGGCGTTCGACGCCAACAACAAGATCACCGGGTTGAAGGTGAAGACCTACGCCAATTTCGGCGCCTACATGTCGCTGTTCTCGTCGTCGGTGCCGACCTATCTCTACGCGACGCTGCTGTCGGGCCAGTACAACATCCCGGCGATCCATGCCGAGGTGGTCGGGGTCTACACCAACACCACGCCGGTCGACGCCTATCGCGGCGCCGGCCGCCCCGAGGCGAGCTATCTGATCGAACGTCTGATGGAGACGGCGGCGCGGCAGTTGAAGGTCGATCCGGCCGCGCTGCGCCGGACCAACTTCATCACCCAATTCCCACACCAGACGCCGGTGATCATGGCCTATGACACCGGCGACTTTAATGCCTCGCTGGATGCAGCGATGAAGGCGATCGACTATGCCGGTTTTGCCGGGCGCAAGGCCAAGGCGAAAGCCGACGGCAAACTGCGCGGCATCGGCGTGTCCTGCTACATCGAGGCGTGCGGCATCGCGCCGTCGAAGGCCGTCGGCAGCCTGGGCGCCGGTGTCGGTCTTTGGGAGTCCGCCGAAGTCCGCGTCAACCCGGTCGGCACCATCGAGGTCCTGACGGGATCGCACAGCCACGGCCAGGGTCACGAGACCACGTTCTGCCAGCTCGTCGCGGAGCGCCTCGGCGTTCCCATCAGCCAGGTCTCGATCGTCCATGGCGACACCGACAAGGTGCAGTTCGGCATGGGCACCTACGGCTCGCGCTCGGCGGCTGTCGGCCTCACCGCGATCCTGAAGGCAATGGAGAAGATGGAATCCAAGGCCAAGAAGATCGCCGCGCACGCGCTGGAAGCCTCGGAAGGCGACATCGTCATCGAGAACGGCGAGTTCAAGGTGGCCGGGACCGACAAGGCGATCGCCTTCCCGATGGTCGCGCTCGCGGCCTACACCGCGCACAATCTGCCCGACGGGATGGAGCCGGGCCTGAAGGAAAGCGCCTTCTACGACCCGACCAACTTCACCTTCCCGGCCGGCACGTATATCTGCGAGCTCGAGGTCGATCCCGGCACCGGCAAGACCTCTTTCGTCAACTTCGTCGCCGCCGACGATTTCGGCCGGCTGATCAACCCGATGATCGTCGAAGGCCAGGTCCATGGCGGTCTTGTGCAAGGCATCGGACAAGCGTTGCTCGAGCACGCGATCTACGACGCCAACGGCCAGCCGGTCACGGCCTCGTTCATGGACTACGCCATGCCGCGCGCCGACGACGTTCCCTCGTTCAATCTCTCCCACACCACAACGCTGTGCCCGGGCAATCCCTTGGGCATCAAGGGTTGCGGCGAGGCCGGCGCGATCGGGGCGTCAGCGGCCGTGATCAATGCGATCACGGACGCGATCGGCAAGAACAATCTGGAAATGCCCGCAACTCCCGACAGGGTGTGGCGCACGATCCACGCGGCTTAAGGGAGGAACGAAGATGTACCAGACCGTTTATCATCGCGCGTCCTCGGTTGACGAAGCCGTCTCCCTGTTCTCCAAAAGCAGCGAAGCAAAGTTCCTCGCCGGCGGGCAGACGCTGCTGCCGGTGATGAAGCAACGCCTCGCCAGTCCGTCCGACGTCATCGACCTCGGCAAGATCAAGGAGCTGCAGGGCGTCGAACTCTCGGGCGACGTCCTGACCATCAAGGCCGGCACGACCTATTTCGACATCATGCAGAATGCCGATGTGAAGAAGGCGATTCCCGCAATCGCCTATCTGACCTCGGTGCTCGGCGACCCCGCGGTGCGCTATCGCGGCACGATCGGCGGCTCGATCGCCAACAACGATCCCGCCGCGGATTATCCCGCCGCGCTGCTCGCGCTCGGCGCCACCGTGAAGACCAACAAGCGGTCGATTGCGGCGGACGACTTCTTCCAGGGCCTGTTCACGACGGCGCTGGAAGACGGCGAAATCATCACCGCCGTGTCGTTCCCGGTTCCGGCGAAGGCAGGCTACGAAAAAATGCGTCACCCGGCGTCTCGCTTCGCGCTGACCGGCGTGTTCGTCGCGCAGACGAAGTCCGGCGAGATTCGGGTGGCCGCCACCGGCGCCTCGCAAAGCGGCGTGATGCGGGTCCCGGCCATCGAAACGGCGCTGAAGGCGAATTGGTCACCTTCGGCGATCGACGGCGTGAGCATTTCGGCGAGCAATCTGCTGGCCGACATCCACGGCACGGCGGAGTACCGGGCCAACCTGATCAAGGTAATGGCGCAGCGCGCGGTGGCTGCCGCTCGCTGATCGTGGCGCCTTAGCGCCTCAACACAAATTTTCCGCGGCGCGCACTTCGGTGCGCGCCGTTTTATTTTAGCCACGCGACATGAAAACCGCTTGCCTCGCTGGCGTGAAGGCGAGAAAAGTTAATCAGCCAATTAACTCGCCCACAGAGGAATGTCCGAGGCGATTGCCGAACAATCGGCATCCGCCCGCGACCCGAGGAAACAACAAATTGCTCGACAAATCAGCCCCCACCTCCTCCGTTCGCGCCGCCGGCCCGCTTGCAGGCTTCCGCATCGTCGAATTCGCCGGCATTGGGCCCGGTCCGTTCGCCTGCATGCTGCTGGCCGACATGGGTGCCGATGTCGTCACGCTCGATCGGGTCGGCGCCAGGAAGAACATGAAGTCGGTCGCGGGCCGCGGCCGCAAGGTGGTTGAGCTCGATCTCAAGGACAAGGCGGCGATCGCGGAGGTGCTTGATCTGCTTGCGAACGCCGACGCACTGGTCGAGGGTTTCCGTCCCGGCGTGATGGAGCGGCTCGGCCTCGGGCCTGACGTGGTGCTCGCGTGCAATCCAAAGCTGGTCTACGGCCGCATGACCGGCTGGGGCCAGCAAGGTCCGCTCGCCAATGCCGCCGGCCACGACATCAACTACATCTCCATCACCGGCGCGCTCGCCGCGATCGGCACGAAGGAAGCGCCGGTGCCGCCGCTCAATTTGGTCGGCGATTTCGGCGGCGGCGCGCTCTATCTCGTTGTCGGCGTGCTCGCGGCGCTGCTGGAGGCCTCGCGGTCAGGCAAGGGGCAGGTCGTCGACTCCGCGATGTGCGACGGCGCGGCATCGCTGATGTCGTTCTTCTTCGACATGACCACGCTCGGCCGCTGGACCGAAGGCCGTAACGAGAACTTCCTCGACGGCGGCGCGCATTTCTACGGCGTCTACGAATGTGCCTGCGGCCATTTCGTCTCGATCGGCTCGATCGAGCCGCAGTTCTACGCGCTGCTGCGCGAGCACGCTGGACTCACCGACGCCGATTTCGATGCGCAGATGGACCGCAAGGCATGGCCCGCGCTGAAGGAAAAACTGAAGACGGTGTTCAAGAGCAAGACGCGCGAGGACTGGTGCAAGATCATGGAAGGCACCGACATCTGCTTTGCGCCGGTGCTGACCATGTCGGAGGCGACCGAGCATCCGCACATGGTCGCCCGCAACGTCTTCGTCGAGCGCCACGGCGTGAAACAGCCGGCACCGGCGCCACGCTTTTCGCGGACGCCATCGGCGGTGCGCGAGCCGGAAGTGGCGGAGATCGGCGCGGTGACGAAGGCGTGGGCGGAGCGTTAGGAGCGGCAAGATCTCCGCTGCCGCACCACACTCCGCCGTCGTCCTGGCGAAAGCCAGGACCCATAGCCACCAAACGTGGTTTGACGAAGACTCGGAGTTATCAGTCAACCCAACAACCGCTCCCTGGGGTAATGGGTCCTGGCTTTCGCCAGGACGACGGCTGTGTTTGACGCCGCGGCGTGCCTAAATAGCGCGCCTACGCCGCATCCACCTTCAACACCCCACGCCGGATCTGATCCTCCTCGATCGACTCGAATAGCGCCTTGAAGTTACCTTCGCCGAAGCCGTCATCGCCCTTGCGCTGGATGAACTCGAAGAAGATCGGGCCGATTGCATTGGCCGAGAAGATCTGCAGCAGCACCTTGGTCTGGCCGCCGTCGACCACGCCTTCGCCGTCGATCAGGATCCCGTTTTTCTGCAGCCGCGCGAGGTCCTCGCCATGCTTCGGCAACCGCGCGTCGATCCGCTCGAAATAGGTCGCGGGCGGCGCCGGCATGAAGGGCAGGCCCGCTTCGCGCAAGTCCTCGATGGTGCGGTAGATGTCGCGGCAGCCGCAGGCGATGTGCTGGATGCCTTCGCCGCGATAGATATTGAGATATTCCTCGATCTGGCCGGAATCGCCGGCATCCTCGTTGATCGGAATCCGGATCTTGCCGTCGGGGCTCGTCAGCGCCCGCGAGAACAGGCCGGAGGCGCGGCCCTCGATGTCGAAGAAGCGGATCTGGCGGAAGTTGAAGAGCTTCTCGTAGAAGCCGGTCCAGACGTCCATGCGGCCGCGGTGGACGTTATGGGTGAGGTGATCGAGATAGAACAGGCCGGCGCCAGCGGGACGCGGATCGCGCGCACCGAGCCATTCGAACTCGCTGTCATAGGCCGATCCCTTGGCGCCATAGCGATCGACGAAGTAGAGCAGGCTGCCGCCGATGCCCTTGATCGCGGGGACATCGAGCGTCTTCTGCGCGGAGGACACATCGGCAGGTTCGGCGCCGAGCGAAATCGCGCGGCCATAGGCCGCCTTCGCATCGACGACGCGGAACGCCATCGACGGCGCGCACGGGCCGTGCGCGGCGACGAAGTCAAAGCCGTGGGTGCCGGGCTCCTCGTTGACGAGATAGTTGATGTCGCCCTGGCGATAGACCGTGATCTTCTTCGTTCTGTGGCGCGCGACGGCCGCATAGCCCATCAGCTTGAACAGGGCGTGCAGCTGTTCCGGATCGGGATGCGCATATTCGACGAACTCGAACCCGTCGGTGCCCATCGGATTGTCGGCGCTGATCGTGGCCGGCGGTGCATCGTGCGGAAACGGACCCATGGCGCTCTCCCAAATTGCTGCTGGGTTGAATTATCCTTCACGGGGCCCGCAATGAACGTGCAAATGGGGCGCAATTTCATTATCTTGCGCACGATCTGTGCATAGAAGGGGAAAATGGCGCATGACTTCGGTAGACGCCTTCGACCTCAAGATCCTCGGCGCGCTCCAGGATGATGGCCGCCTCACCAACCAGGAACTCGCCGACCTCGCGGGGCTCTCGGCCTCGCAATGCTCGCGCCGGCGGATGCGGCTGGAGGAGGAGAAGGTGATATCGGGCTATCACGCCGATCTCTCCAGCGAGGCACTGGGCTTTGGCGTGGTCGCCTTCATCCAGGTGACGCTCGCGACCCACTCGCCGGACAACTCGAAACGCTTCCGTGCGCTGGTCAATCGAATCGACGAGATCCAGGAGGCCTATTCGCTCACGGGCGACGCCGACTATGTGCTGAAAGCCGTGCTGCGCGACCTGAAGGGTCTCTCCAATCTCGTCAACGACGTTCTGATGCCACACCAGAGTGTCGCGCATGTGCGCTCATCGATCGTGCTCGACAGGCTGAAGGACAGCTCGAAGCTGCCGCTGAAGGATTTGAAGGCTGGCTGAAATCGAGGGAACTACGCCATTCGCGCTTCGCACGCCGTCTGCGATGATCCGGGTCAATCTGCGGAGATTCAACCATGGCCCTCCAGCTTCGACCGAACTGCGAATATTGCGACCGCGACCTGCCGCCGAATGCAACCGATGCGCGGATCTGCTCCTATGAATGCACCTTCTGTGCGGACTGCGTGGAGACGAAACTCTCCAATGTCTGCCCGAACTGCGGCGGCGGTTTTACGCCGCGCCCGATCAGGCCAACGCAGGAATGGCGACCGGGCGTGTGCACAACGAAGCAGGCGCCGTCGGACAAGCGGGTGCATCTGAAGTACAGCCTGGAGGATGTCGCCGCGCATTGCGCGCGGGTCAAGGACGTACCGCCTGAAAGGCGATGAACTCTCTCCACGTCATTGCGAGGAGCCCTTGCGACGAAGCAATCCAGACTGCCTCGGCGGAAAGATTCTGGATTGCTTCGCTACGCTCGCAATGACGGAGTTTGTGGAAGCGGCGGCGCCCTACTCCGCCGCCAAAATCGTCCCTTCGACCTCACCAAAACCGACGCGATAGCCCTTGCCCTGGCACCAGCCGCGCATGACGAGGCTGTCGCCGTCTTCCAGGAACGACCGCTTGATGCCGCCGGGTAATTCGGCCGGCTCGGTGCCGTTCCAGCTGATCTCCAGCAGGCTGCCGCGCTGGTTCTTCTCCGGGCCGGAAATGGTGCCGCTGCCCAGGAGATCTCCGACATTCATGGCGCAGCCGGAGGAGGCGTGGTGCATCAGCTGCTGCACCGACGACCAATACATGTATTTAAAATTGGTGCGGCTGATGGCGGCGGGCGCGTTGGCTCCGGCGGCACGCAAGGAGACGTCGAGTTCGAGATCGTAGTTCTGCGGCTTGCCCTGTTTGAGGTAATCGAGCGGCACCGGCTCCTGCTCCGGCCCCTTCAGGCGAAACGGCTCCAGCGCCTCGCGCGTCACCACCCACGGGCTGATCGAGGTCGCGAACGCCTTGGCGAGGAACGGCCCAAGCGGCACATATTCCCATTGCTGGATATCGCGCGCGCTCCAGTCGTTGAGCAGCACGAAGCCGAAGATCATCTCCTCGGCCTGTTGCTCCCCAAGCATCCCGCCCATCGGCGAGGGCTGCCCGACCACGACGCCCATCTCCAGTTCGAAGTCGAGCCGCTTGCAGGGGCCGAAGCTCGGCACCTCCACATTCGGCGGCTTGAGCTGCCCGCGCGGACGCTTCACCTTTGTGCCCGAGACCACGACGGTCGAGGCACGGCCGTTATAGGCGATCGGCATATGCAGCCAGTTCGGCTGCAGCGCATTGTCCTTGCCACGGAACATGACGCCGACATTGGTGGCGTGTTCCTTCGATGAATAGAAATCGGTGTAGCCGGAGACCGCGAATGGCAGATGCAGTTTCGCATCGCGCATCGGCACCAGCGCTTGCTTGCGCAGCTCCTCATTGTCGCGCAGCTCGGGATGATCGGCGCGCAGGAGCTCGCTGATCCGCGCCCGCGTCTTGGCCCAGACCTTTGGCCCCAGCGCCATGAAAGCATTGAGCGACGGCGTCGAGAACACGCCGAGCGGGCCGACGTCGAGCCGCGAATCCTGCTCGAGTTCCCAGAGATCGAGCACATAGTCGCCGATCGCCACGCCGACGCGCGGCGTCGGGTTGGCCGTGGTCGAGAACACACCGTAAGGCAGGTTCTGGATCGGGAAGTCGGAGGCGGGATCGACGTCGATGAAGGAGCGGAGGCTGGGGTCGTTCGGGTGGGTTGTCACTTTTCGCCAGTCCTTTTTCCTTCTCCCCTTGTGGGAGAAGGTGGCGCGAAGCGCCGGATGAGGGGGTGTATCTGCGTGTCCGAATGAGAGAGGCTTGTTCGCGGAGACAGACCCCTCACCCGTCTCGCCGTTACGCGGCGAGCCACCCTCTCCCACAAGGGGAGAGGGGAAGAACGCTACGGCTTGCTCGGATCGAACCTCTTTTCCAGGCCCTTCCAGCAATCCGCGTAGTCGTCCTGCAACGTCGCGGAATTCGCGGCGTGCGCGGTGACGCGCTGCGCATAGCGGGTCTCGAACATGAAGGCCATCGTGCCGGTCAGCTTGACCGGCTTCAGCTCGCCGTTGCTGGCGTGCTCGAAGGCATCGCGATCGGGGCCGTGCGGCAGCATGCAATTGTGCAGGCTCATGCCGCCCGGCACGAAACCTTGCGGCTTGGCGTCGTAGACGCCGTAGATCAGGCCCATGAACTCGCTCATGATGTTCATGTGATACCACGGCGGGCGGAAAGTGTTGTCGGCGACCATCCAGCGCTCGGGGAAGATCACGAAGTCGATATTCGCAGTGCCTGCTGTCTCCGACGGCGAGGTCAGCACGGTGAAGATCGAGGGATCGGGATGATCGAAGCCGATCGCGCCTACGGGAGAGAAGCTGCGCAGATCATATTTGTACGGCGCGTAATTACCGTGCCAGGCGACGACGTCGATCGGCGAGTGGGGCAGCGTGGTCTTGAACAGAGCGCCGCCCCATTTCACGAACAGCTCGGTCGGCGTGTCCTTGTCCTCGTAGTGCGCGACCGGTGTCAGGAAGTCGCGGGCATTGGCGAGGCAGTTGGCGCCGATCGGCCCGCGCTCCGGCAGCGTGAAGGCGCCGCCGTAGTTTTCGCAGAGATAGCCGCGCGCAGGTCCGTTCGGAATCTCCACCCGGAACTTGACGCCGCGGGGGATCACCACGATCTCGCCGGGCTCGGCATCGATCCGGCCGAACTCGGTGACGATGCGAAGATTGCCCTGCTGCAGCACGAACATCAGCTCGCCGTCGGCATTGTAGAAGTGCTGGTCCACCATCGACTTGGTGATGAGATAGACATGGGCGGCCATGCCGGCCTGGGTGTTGACGTCACCGGCGGTGGTCATGGTCTGCACGCCCTGAAGGAAAGTCATGTCCTCCTTTGGGATCGGCGCCGGATCCCAGCGCAATTGCGCGATCGGCAGATCGTTTTCATGGCACGGTGCCGAACGCCACAGGCCGCCGTCGGCCTTCTCGAACCGGCCCGAATGTTTCACCGACGGGCGAATGCGATAGAGCCAGGAGCGCTCATTGCTGCCGCGCGGCGCGGTGAAGGGCGAGCCGGAGAGCTGCTCGGCATAGAGGCCGTAGGCACAGCGCTGCGGCGAGTTGCGTCCGATCGGCAGCGCGCCCGGCAGGGCTTCGGTCTCGAAGCTGTTGCCGAACCCGGACATGTAGCCCGGTGTGACCTGGGCCGTGCTGCGAATGATCTGATCGGGCGAGGTATTGATGTTCATGATGATCCTCCTCCTTGCAGGGCCGCCCACATCTCCTGGTCGCGCTTGTCGGTCCAGATCACGGGGTCGTCGATCCCCGACGCCTCGTCATAGGCGCGCGACACGTTGAACGGCAGACAGTGCTCGTAGATGGCGAAGCTCGAAAATTTCGGATCCATGACCTCGCGCGTCGCCGCCATCGATTCCTTCAGCGTACGGCCCTTGGCCACCGAGATTTCGGCGGCACCGTAGAGCGAGGCGACGAAGTCGCGCGTCATCGCGATGGCTTCGCGCACTGTGGCGACACCCTTGAGCGCATCGCCGCGGCCCGGCGCGATCGCCTTCGGATTGAAGTTGCGGATTTCGTTCAGCGTCAGCGGCCATTCGCGCAAATGCGCGTCGCCGCAATAGCAGGCCGAGTGGTATTCGATCAGGTCACCGGAGAACATCACCTCGGCATCGGGCACCCAGGCGACGATGTCGCCGGAGGTGTGGCCGGCGCCAAGCTGCATCAGGCGCACCTCGCGCTTGCCGAGATAGATCGACATCTCGCCTTCGAAGGTCAGCGTCGGCCAGGTCAGGCCGGGAATGCTCGATGCGTCCTGAAACAGGCGCGGGAAGCGGCCATATTCGGAATCCCAATCCTGCTGACCACGCTCCTCGATCAGGCGATAGGTCTCCTGCGAAGCAACGATGCCCTGCGCCTTGTAGGCGGATGCGCCGAGCACGCGCACGGCGTGATAATGCGACAGCACGACATATTTGATCGGCTTGTCGGTGACGGCACGGACGCGCTCAATCACCTTGTTGGCCATCGCCGGCGTCGACTGCGCGTCGAACACCAGGCAGCCGTCGTCGCCGACGATGATTGCGGTGTTCGGATCGCCCTCCGCGGTAAAGGCGTAGAGATCGGTGCCGATCTCGGAGAAGGTGATCTTCTTCTCGGAGAGGTCGCCGGTGGATGCGAAGTTCTTCGCCATCAGTTCATCCTTCAAGTCACTGGGTTATTATTGTTGTTGCTGTTGCTGCTGGCCATCGATCATGCGCCGCTTGGCGAGCAGGATCGCCTCCCGCAGCACGTCGATATCGCCGATATGGTTGGCAAGGATCAGCACCAGCGCCGCGTCGAAATCGGCGCTTTGCTCGTCGGTGAAGCCCCGATGCGCCTCCACGATGGCGCGAAAGGCGTCGTCGGGCCGCGCGAAGTTGGAGCTGGTCGAGAGCGGCATGCGAATCCTCAATTCAATTCAAGCCTTGGGCGCGTGACAGCGCTGCCGCGACGCCAGCGCGCGTGGGGTGACGGAAGCGCGCCGCAACGTAGCCGTCCGGCCTGAGTAGGTAGGCTGAGCCTGGTTCCGCATCATAGCGCTTTGCGGTGAGCCCCGCCGGATCTGCGAGCCCGTCCTCACCGCCGATGCAGATGTCCTTCACACCAACGGGCGCCTCAATCGCCGTGCCATTGCTGAACGACAGCAACGTGAACTCCGTTCCGCCCTGCCGGAATGCATCCGTCAAATAGGCTTGCTCGCCCGCGCGTGTCGCAACGGGAGCATCGAGCATCGAACAACCCGGGAGCGGTCCACCGCGCCAGGCGTCCGCATCCGGCGATGACAGTGGCGAGTCATAGCTGCACGGGACCGAGAGCCGCCCGCCATTGACCATGCGCTTGCCGAATTCCGTTTCCTTGGCCAGCGACAGCACCGCCTTGCGCAGTCGCGCCTCCTGATGCGAGTTCGGCGCCATGAAATCGGTCGAGCGGGTGGACTCGCGGATGTTCTCGTCGGCCGCCAGACTGCGCTCGACATGATAGCTCTCGAGCAGGCTCGCGGGTGAGGCGCCGCGCAGCACGCGGTCGAGCTTCCACGAGAGATTCTCGGCGTCCTCGAGTCCCGAATTGGCGCCGCGCGCGCCGAACGGCGAGACTTGGTGTGCGGAATCGCCTGCAAAAATCACGCGGCCGTGGACGAAGCGGTCCATCCGCCGACACTGGAATTTGTAGAGCGAGATCCACTCGAACTCGAACTTGTCGTGGCCGAGCATGCGCGCAATCCGCGGCCGCACGTTCTCCGGCTTCTTCTCGACGATGGGGTCGGCATAGCGATTGAGCTGGAGGTCGATGCGCCAGACATCATCGGGCTGTCGGTGCAACAACGCCGAGCGCCCCGCATGAAACGGCGGATCGAACCAGAACCAGCGCTCGGTTGGGAATTCCGCGGTCATCTTGACGTCGGCGATCAGGAACTGGTCCTCGAACACCTGTCCCGCAAAGTCGGCGCCCACCATCTGCCGCAGCGACGAGCGCGCGCCGTCGCAGGCGACGACATATTGCGCGCGCAGGCGATAGGCGCCCTCCGGCGTCTCGATCGTCAGCGCGACGGAATCGTTGCGGCTCTCCAGCGCCGTCACCTTGTTGCGCCAGCGCAGGTTGATCTCGGGCAGCTCGCTGATGCGGTCGACCAGATAGGCTTCGGCGTAATATTGCTGGAGATTGATGAAGGCCGGCCGCTTGTGACCGTCGTCCGGCAGCAGATTGAACTGGTAGAGCTGCTGCTCGCCGTGGAAGATGCGGCCGACGCTCCAGACCACGCCCTTCTCGACCATGCGGTCGCCGACGCCGAGCCGGTCCCAATATTCCAGCGAACGTTTCGAGAAGCAGATCGCGCGCGAGCCCTCTCCGATGCGGTCGGCATCATCCAGAAGGACGATGCGCTGGCCGCGCTGGGCAAGGTCAATCGCCAGCGACAGCCCGACCGGGCCCGCACCGACGATCACCACGGGATGCTCGGCCGCGCTCTGGCCGGGACGATCCTGATCGGGGTGGCGGCGATAGCCGAACTGGGTTTTGGCCTGATGCGTATTGGCCTTCGCCATGCGCTAACCTCGGCTCTGGTCAGGAGAGGCCTGATCTGCTAATAGTCTCACGTGCAACTATTTTGGACCGGAGCCGGCCGGCCGTCAACTGGAATTCGGAGCGCTATCCTTGGCGAGGACATCCAGCGACATCGCGCTGAAGACACGCGAGGCCGATGAGGCTTCAGCGCGGCCAAAAACGCGGCTGGACCTGTTCAGGTTCGTGCCGTTCCGCCTCAACCGGCTCGCGGCGGAGGTCAGCGCCGCGCTTTCGGTCGAATATCAGGAACGTCACGGCCTCGACATCCCGGCCTGGCGTGTGATCGCGACGCTCGGCTTCCGCAACGATGCCTGCAGCGCGCAGTACGTCGCGCAATGCACCCGCACGCACAAATCCACCATCAGCCGCGCGGTGACCATGTTGCTGCAACAGGCCTTGATCGAGCGCGTCGAGAACGAAGCCGACCGCCGCGAATTCCGCCTCCGACTGACGAGGAAAGGCCGCACGCTCTACGAGGAACTGTTTCCGCAATTGCTGCGACGGGAAGACGAGATTCTCGCCTGCCTCTCTGCGCACGAACGCAAACAGCTATCGACGCTGCTCGGCAAGATCGAACAGAGCCTCGACCTGATCCAGACCAGCGAAGAGGCCGACGCCAAGCAGGCGTATTGATCACTTCGCAAACGATCGCGACGGCGGCAAATGCAGCGCCCAGACATCGCCGTGGTCGCTGGCGCGCGGATAGATCTCCGTCACGATCGGATCATGCCCGGGAATGAACCGGTCAGGATGGCCGGCGAGACGCTCGATCGTCTCCCAGCCAACCGCCATGTCACCGACATTATAGACGATCGGGAACGGGCTGCGGCGCTGGAGATTGGCGTAATAATGCGCGGCGTCGGACGCAAGCACGACGGGCCCGCGTGCAGTCTCGACCTTGACCACCTGCAGGCCGTCCGAATGGCCGCCGACGCGGTGCACGGTCACGCCGGGCGCGACCTCGCCGTCGCCGGAATAGAAATTGACGCGCTCGCCATAGACATGGCGGACCATCTGGGTGACGTGCTCGACCGAGAACGGATGTCGCAGCAGTCCGTTGCACATGCAGCGCCCCGTCGCGTAGGCCATCTCGCGCTCCTGGAGATGGAAGCGCGCGTTCGGGAAGCGGTCGAGATTGCCGGCATGGTCGTAATGCAGATGCGTCACGATGATGTCGCGAATGCTCGCTGCCGCGACACCAAAGCGCTCCAGCGCATCGACCGGATTGAGCGTCAGCTTGCGCGCCCGCGCGGACGCTTCCTCGGCATTGAAGCCGGTATCGACCAGGATGTCGCGCCCGTTGCCGCGGATCAGCCAGACGAAATAGTCGAGGTCCTGCGCCGCGCTGTCATGCGGGTCGGGCGCGAGGAAGTTCATATTGGGGGTGCGCGGCGACATCGTCGCATAGCGCAGGGCGTAGATTTCGTAGGCGTTTCCCATGGTTTTGATCTTGCTCTTTTGTGGATGCACCTTCAGGGCGATCGACCGCACCAAGCCATCGTCCACCGCAAAGGTCAAACACCGGAGGTTGCGAAGGAAGCCCGTCCGCAATGTGAGACCAATCACATTGTTGTCGCCACGGCTGCCCTAACGTGCAGCCGCAATGACAACCAGAATGCATCGCGTGCAATCGTGACCGCCCGTTTATTCCCCCCGCAAGGTGCCCAAGTGTCGCGGTCAATTGTCGCGATAGCGCCGAATCCGCAAGCGGTTGACGCCCCCGTTCCCCGGTTTGATAATGCACATTGCGTAAGTTAAGGTCGCCGCGGCGCAAGCTGGAAACGGCGCCTTTTTGGCTGGATCGCGCTAATTATGAAAATTCGCCTGCTTTTCGTTCTGTCCTTGCTCGTGTCGCTCATCCCGACCGCTCCGTCACTGGCGGCCGGCGATCGCTTTGCGCTGGTCATCGGCAATGCCAAATATCCGGACGCCGACGCTCCCCTGAAGGAACCGCTCAACGACGCGCGCGATGTCGCCGACGAGCTCAAGCGCGACGGCTTTTCCGTCGAGACCGGTGAGAACCTGACCGGCGACGGCATGCGCCGCGCCTTCGACAAGCTCTACGGCAAGATCAAGCCGGGGTCGGTGGCACTGGTGTTCTTCAGCGGCTTCGGCATCCAGTCCGCGCGGCAGAGCTATTTGCTGCCGATCGATGCGCAGATCTGGACCGAATCCGACGTGCGGCGCGACGGCATCAGCCTCGAAACCGTGCTCGGCGAGCTCAACACCCGCGGCGCCGGCGTCAAGATCGCGCTGGTCGATGCCTCCAGGCGCAACCCGTTCGAGCGCCGGTTCCGCAGCTTCTCGGCTGGCCTCACCCCCGTCATCGCGCCGAACGGCACCCTGGTGATGTATTCGGCGGCGCTGGCCTCGGTGGTCTCGGACGCCGGCGGCGAGCACAGCCTGTTCGTCCAGGAACTCCTCAAGGAAATCCGCGTCCCCGACCTGATGGCCGAGGAGACGCTGAACCGCACCAAGATGGGCGTCACCCGTGCCTCCAGGGGCGAGCAGGTGCCGTGGATCTCGTCGTCACTGGCCGAGGATTTCTCGTTCATTCCGGGGGCCGGCGGCTCGCGCCCGACAACGACGCCACCACCTGCGCCTCCCGCGCCGCCGCCGGTCGTCGCCAACAACCCGCCGCCGGCTCCGCCCGCGCCACCACCTGTGCCGCCGAAACCGGCCGACACAGTGGCAGCACCGGCTCCGTCACCGAAGCCGCAGGTCGAGGCTGCCTTGCCGCCGGCACCGCCGCCGCCACCGCCTGTCATTCCGGCCGATCCCGTCACCGCTCCGAGCATGGAGAGCGGGCCGAGTGCGGCCGTGCTGGCCGAGGACCCCACGATCAAGGGGCTGACCGCCAAGATCGCGGCCAATCCGGACGACGTGAACGCGCTTTACCGGCGCGGCCAGGTCTATGCCAGCAAGGGCGCCTACAGCCTGGCCATCAAGGATTTTGACGAGACGCTCCGGATCAACCCGAAGGACGTCGAGGCCCTGAACAATCGCTGCTGGACCCGCACCGTGGTCGGCGACCTCCAGGGCGCGCTGAAGGATTGCAACGAGGCCCTGCGGCTGCGACCGAACTTCGTCGACGCGCTGGACAGCCGGGGGCTCGTCAATCTGAAATCGGGGGCGGTGAAGAACGCCATCGCCGATTTCGAGGCTGCCCTGAGGATCAATCCGCGCCTGACCTCCTCGCTGTTCGGACGCGGGATCGCCAAGCAGCGCAACGGCTCGGCCCAGGAAGGTGCACTCGACATCGCCAATGCCAAGGCAATGGACCCGAACATTGTTCAGGAATTCGCAAGCTACGGAGTGCGTTGATATTTTTTTGAACCGGGGCCGATGTGCCTCGAACCCGCGACGGCCCGGCGAAGACTAATTCAACGGATGTCACCGCCCGCCTTTACGGGGCGGCTTACTGCAGGATTTTCGAACCGCGCCAGCTGGCTGCGCAGGAGGGACTGGCTATGAGATTGGCTGCAAAGGGACTTACCGCAATCCTGTCCATCATCACCGTTAGCGCCGCGCTGTCGCTGACGATCCCGCTGGCATTCGCGGGCGACGACGGCAACAGCAAGAACGTCACCGAGGACGAGATCGTCCGCGCGCTGGCGCCGCCGTCGAAGAAGCCGCTGACCCGCGGCCTCTCGATCGCTCCGCAGCCCGATCCCGCACCAAGTGCGACGGAGACCAAGCTGATCCAGTCCGTGCGCGGCCGCTCGACACGGTCGCTGTCATCGACCGAGCGCGAAGAAATCGCGTCGGCGGCCAAGGACAAGCCGAACATCGATCTGGAAATCACGTTCGACTACAACTCGGCCAATATCAGCGCCAAATCACTTGCCTCGGTCCAGGCGCTCGGCCGCGCGCTGACCAGCCCCGACCTGAAAGGCTCGACCTTCGTGGTCGCCGGGCATACTGACGCCGCCGGCGGCGAGAGCTATAATCAGGATCTGTCGGAGCGCCGCGCGGATTCGATCAAGCGCTATTTGGTCGACAAATACAGCATCTCCGCGACCGACCTCGTCACCGTCGGCTACGGCAAGAGCAAGCTGAAGGACCCGGCCCAGCCGATGGCGGAGGTCAATCGTCGCGTGCAGGTCGTCAACATGGAAAACAAGACCACCGCATCGAAGTGAGCACGACGTAATCCTTTGAAGTGACAAGTCGTGATGTGGTGTAAAGTCTCGCTTCCAGCGCGCGTCCCGCAGGCTTGCGGGACGCTGCTTTATTTCAGGGAAACGCTCTTCATGGGCCGCGCGCGGATGGCCGTGAGCCAGGCCAGGACGATCCGGCAATGAACCTCTCCCAATATCTCAAGCCGGCCGGAACGGTGGTCTTCGTCGTCGCGCTCGGCGTCGGCTATTATCTGTTCGAGCACCGGCACCGGGCCGAGCCCAAGGAAACCCCGAGCGAGGCGCTGGTCATCGTGACCAAGTCGACCAATGCCTGCTTCTCGGACCTGGTCCGGGTGACCGGCTTCTTCGTGCCGCGCCGCGAAGCCGTGGTCATCGCCGACCAGGAGGGATCCAGGGTCACCGACCTCTTCGTCACCGAGGGCACCCTCGTCACGGACAATCAGGAGCTGGCGCGCCTGACCGCGCCGCCCCAGATCCCGGGCCAGCCGCAGCGGCCCGGCCCGCAAGGTCCGGTCTCGCTGAAAGCCTCTGCGCCGGGCCTCGTCACGGAGGTCCGCACCATCGTCGGCGCGCCGGCCTCGCCGCAGGCCGGCCCGATGTTCCGCATCGCCGTCAACAACGAGATCGAGCTGGACGCGCAGGTGCCTGCTGTGCACATGGCCAAGCTCAGCTCCGGCGCGACCGTGCGCATCAGCCGCGACGACGCGCCCGATCTGATCGGGCGAGTCAGGCTGGTCGCGCCCGAAATCGATCGCGCCACCCAGCTCGGCCGCGTGCGCATCAGCGTCACCAACAATCCCTCGCTGAAAGTCGGCGTGTTCGCCCGCGCCTCGATCGACGCCAAGCGAAGCTGCGGCGTCGCGGTTCCCAAGACCGCGATCGACCATCTCACCGTGCAGGTCGTCAAGGGCAACATTGTCGAGACGCGCAAGGTACGGGTCGGGCTGTCATCGGACAGCGCGACGGAAATCCTGGAAGGCCTCAACGTCGGCGAGATCGTCGTCGCCGACGCCGGCTCTTCGCTGCATGACGGCGACCAGATCAAGACCATGTTCGCTGATGAACTCGATCGCACGCGGGTACGCTGATGGCTCTCAATATCTCGGCATGGTCGATCCGCAATCCGCTGCCGTCGGTGGTTTTTTCAATCATCCTCCTGATCCTCGGCTGGGTGTCGTTCACCAAGCTCGCAGTGACGCGGCTACCCTCGGCCGACATTCCCGTGATCTCGGTCGCGGTATCGCAATTCGGCGCGGCACCCGCCGAGCTCGAATCCCAGGTCACCAAGACGGTTGAAGACGCCGTATCCGGTGTCGAAGGCGTCAGGCACATCACCTCGCAGATCACCGATGGCTTGTCGGTGACGACGATCCAGTTCGCGCTGGAAACCAACACCGACCGCGCGCTCAACGACGTCAAGGACGCGGTGACGCGCGTGCGCTCGAACCTGCCGCAGAACGTCACCGAGCCGCTGATCCAGCGCGTCGACGTCATCGGCCTGCCGATCGTCACCTACGCCGCGATCTCGCCCGGAAAGACGCCGGAGCAGCTCTCCTATTTCGTCGACGACGTGGTCAAGCGCGCGCTGCAGGGCGTGCGCGGCGTCGCCCAGGTCGAGCGCATCGGCGGTGTCGAGCGCGAGATCCTTGTCTCGCTCGATCCCGACCGCCTGCAGTCGATGGGGTTGACGGCCGTCAATGTCAGCCAGAGCCTGCGCGGCACCAATGTCGACGTCGCCGGCGGCCGCGCCGAGATCGGCAAGAACGACCAGGCGATCCGCACCCTCGCCGGCGCCAAGACGCTGAGCGACCTTGCCGGCACCATGATTCCACTGTTCGGCGGCGGCGAGGTCCGGCTCGACGATCTCGGCACCGTGACCGACACCATCGCAGACCGCCGCACCTTCGCCCGCTTCAACGGCGAGCCGATCGTCGCGCTCGGCATCAAGCGCTCCAAGGGTGCCAGCGACGTGAAGGTCGCCGAGGCGGTACAGAAGCGCATCGACACGCTCAAGGCCACCTATCCCGACGTCGACCTGAAGGTGATCGACACCTCGGTTGAATATACCAACGGCAATTACCACGCGGCGATCTCGACCCTGTTCGAAGGCGCGATCCTCGCCGTCGTCATCGTGTTGTTGTTCCTGCGCGACCTGCGCGCCACCATCATCGCCGCGATCTCGCTGCCGTTGTCGATCTTCCCGGCGTTCTGGGCGATGGACCTGCTCGGCTTCTCGCTCAACCTCGTCAGCTTCCTCGCCATTACGCTGTCGACCGGTATTCTGGTCGACGACGCCATCGTCGAGATCGAGAACATCGTCAGGCACATGAACATGGGCAAATCGCCCTATCGTGCTGCCCTCGAAGCCGCCGACGAGATCGGCCTCGCGGTGATCGCGATCTCGCTGACGATCATCGCGATCTTCGCACCCGCGAGCTTCATGTCGGGCATCGCCGGACAGTTCTTCAAGCAGTTCGGCATCACCGTCTCGGTGCAGGTGTTCTTCTCGCTCCTCGCGGCGCGCTTCGTCACGCCGGTGCTCGCCGCCTACTTCCTCAAACATGGCAATCACCAAGAGCCGCCGCCCGGCCGCGTGCTGCGGTCCTATCACAGGCTCGTGGCCTGGTCGGTGAAGCACTATTTCATCACGGTGCTGGCCGGCTTCGGCGTCTTCGCTGCCTCGATCTGGAGCATCACGCTGCTGCCGCAGGGTTTCCTGCCGGCGCAGGACAGCTCGCGCTCGCTGGTTGCCCTCGAGCTGCCGCCGGGCACGCAGCTCGCCTACACCGAAAAAGTCACTGAAGACATCGTCGCGCGCCTGCGCAAGCGGCCCGAGGTGAAGAGCATCTTCGTCGACGGCGGCCGCGTTCCACCGGGGACCCAGGAAGTCCGGCGCGCCGCCTTGATCATCAACTACACGCCCAAGGACAGCCGCGACATCACCCAGCGCGAGCTCGAATTCTCGATCAGCCAGGAGCTGGAGAACATTCCGGACATCCGCTTCTGGTTCCTCGACGAGAACGGCCTGCGCGCCATCTCGCTGGTCGTGACCGGCGCAGACGCCAACATCGTCAACAACGTCGCCAGCGAGCTCGCGACGCAGATGAAGCGGATTCCCACCATCTCCAACGTGATCTCGGAAACCACGCTGGAGCGGCCCGAGCTGCGCGTCGAACCGCGCGCCGATCTCGCCGCACGGCTCGGCGTCTCGACCGAAAGCCTGTCGCAGACCATCCGCGTCGCCACCATCGGCGACGTCGGCCCCGCGCTCGCCAAGTTCGACGTCGGCGACCGTCTGGTGCCGATCCGCGTGCAGCTCGAGGATGCCGCGCGCGGCAATCTGAAGACGCTCGAACAGTTGCGCGTGCCGCTCGGCGAGCATGGCGAGAAGGGCGGCGTGCCGCTCTCCGTCATCGCCGACGTCAAGCTCGACCAGGGTCCGACCAGCATCAACCGCTACGATCGCGAACGACAGGCGACCGTCGCGGCCGACCTCGTCGGCTCCGCCGCGCTCGGCGACGCCACCAAGAAGATCTACGACCTGCCGGTCATGAAGAGCCGGCCGAAGGGCGTGAAGGTCTCACCCTCCGGCGATGCCGAAAGCCTGAACGAACTGTCCGAAGGCTTTGCCACCGCGATCACGGCGGGCCTGATGATGGTCTACGCCGTGCTGGTGCTGCTGTTCGGCACCTTCCTGCAGCCGATCACCATCCTGTTCTCGCTGCCGCTCTCGATCGGCGGCGCGATCGCGGCCCTGCTGATCACCGGCAAGCAACTCACGACACCGGTGTGGATCGGCATCCTGATGCTGATGGGCATCGTCACCAAGAACGCGATCATGCTGGTGGAATTCGCCATCGAGTCCATTCACGCCGGCACACCGCGCGAAGAAGCCATGATCGACGCAGGCATGAAACGCGCACGCCCGATCGTGATGACCACAATCGCGATGGCCGCGGGCATGATGCCAAGCGCGCTCGCGGTCGGCGCGGGCGGCGAGTTCCGCTCGCCGATGGCGCTCGCGGTGATCGGCGGCCTGATCTTCTCGACCATCCTGTCGCTGGTGTTCGTGCCCGCGATGTTCATGGTGATGGACGATCTCGGCGCCCTGATCTGGCGCTTCGCCAAGCGGCTGGTCGTGCACAGCGAAGATGCGGAGGGCGCCGGTCATCATGAAGCGGCGCCGGCCGACGCCATGCCGGGGCCGAAGAACATCGTGCACCCTGCGGCGGAGTAGCTATTGCCTCCAGATCTCGGGCTCGACATCGGCAAGTGAAGTGCTATCTTTCGGGAATGAACCTCATAAGCCGAACGCTCGAGATCGACGCCGACACCGATGCCCGTCTCCGGGAGATCGCGTCCGAGCGGGGAAAGGACGTCGCAACGGTTCTCGCAGAGGCCGTCGCATTGCTCGATTCAGTGATCGACGTTTCTAGTCCAGACCTCGCAGAGGACCGCAGTCGTTACGACGACTTCAAGCGCACCGGCCTAGCTGTCCCACTCAACGACGTTAAAGCGTGGGTGGCAAGCTGGGACTCGGCAGACGAGCTGCCCCGTCCCCAGCCGCGCAAGGTGAAATGATCCAGCTTTCGCCAGCCGCTGTCGAAGACATCGAGCGGCTGCGAACATTCCTCGACACTGCTAATCCTGGCGCCGCGAAGCGCGCCTTGGCCTCGATCTGGAAGGCAATCGATCGGCTGCCGGAATTGCCGGCGCTGGGCAAACCGACTGAGGATGCCGTCATCCGCCAAATCATCATCCGCTTCGGCTCGTCAGGTTACATCTTGCGATATGTCATCGCTCCCGAGACAGGCGATATTCTCATTACGAGAATCTGGCATGGCCGTGAGGCACGGACCTGACGCCCCTACTCGTTGCGCGCGATCGCCGTCAGCTTGGTCATGTTCCGCAGCAGGATGCGGCCGCGCTGGAGATCGAGGATCGCTTCCTTGCGCCAGGCCTGAAGCTGGCGGTTGACGCTCTCGCGGGCGGCGCCGACGAAGACGCCGAGTTGCTCCTGCGAGATGTGCACCTCCGAGCCGAAATCGGCGGCGAGCGCGCAGAGGCGCCGCGCGAGGCGAACCGGCAGCGGCTGGAGCATGGACTCTTCCATGCGCTCGCTCTGCCAGCGGATGCGCTGGCACAGCAGCGCGATGATCTTGATCCCGACCTTCGGCTCGCGTTCGAGGAAGGCGAGAAAGTCTTCGCGCCGCAGCACGAACAGCTCGCTGGCTTCGCCCGCGGTCGCGTCCGCAGTGCGGCTCTGGCCGTCCAGCACCGCAACCTCGCCGAACAGGTCGCCCGGCCCCATGAAGTTCAGCGTCAGGCGGCTGCCGTCGGAGGCGCCGGTCTCGATCCGGACCTGGCCTCGGCGCACGCCGAACAGCGCATCGCCCGCGTCGCCCTTCTGGAACAGCACCTCGCCATTCCCCAGATGCTGGGTGTGGCAGAGATTCGCCAGCCGCTGGAGCTCGTCTGCGCCGAGATCGGCGAACATCGCATTCATCTTGAGGATGACCGCAAATTCGGCCTGCTTGCTCATTTCAATGTCCTTGTGAATTTCGTTGGCAAATCGCTTGGAACCATCAACATCAGGATCGCGTAAAACCGCGCCGGGGAAGTGTGCCATAAGTCACATAACTTTGCAGCACCCCCAGACTATTTTTACGTGCTTGGAGCCGCTTCCCGTCCCGGGATAAACTCAGGCGCAAAGGACGGGTGCAAATGACGGTCATGTGCCGGATTCGACGCCGATCGTCCGCCGCTGGAAAGTCGACATGAGAGCCGTGAAATTCGCCGGCGCGGCGGTGGCCGCAATCGTCATCGTGATCGCACTCCTGCTCGTGGTCGGGATTCCCTCGGGCTTCCTGACGTCGAGGATTGCCTCGCGGGTCGAGAGCGCGACCGGCTATCGCCTGTCGATCGATGGCACCACCAGAATCAGCCTGTGGCCGACGCTGAACGTGACGCTGAACGACCTCACGCTTGCCGACCCCAAGGACCGCAGCGGCATCGCGCGCCTGACCATCGACAGCGTGCAGGCCGACATGTCGCTCTCGAGCGTCTGGTCGGGCCGCCCGAAGATCAGCGAACTCGTCGTCACCCATCCCGTACTCTACCAGCCGCTGCTGCGCGAGCGCCTGCCGAATGCCGGCGGCACGTCGAAGCCGGTCGCGCTCGATACCGACGGCGCCGCCATCGACCGCATCAAGGTCACCGATGGCGAGATCGCATTCGCGCGCGTGCGCGATCGCGTCGAGAGCCGCATCAGCGCCATCAATGCCGATGCGATCGTTGGCCGTGATCGCAAGATCAATATCACCGGCACCGCACGGGTCGGCGAGCATCCGACCAAATTCGACATCAAGGCAACCACGCCGGCGCCGCCGGCCGACCGGCCGACCATTCCGGTGGATTTCGCCATCGACATGCCGGACGTACTGAAGTCCCGGCTCGCGGGTCATGCCGAGATGCGGCTGAGCGGCGATGTCGTGATGATCAACGGCGTGAGCGGCACGCTCGGCGATGGCGCGTTCAACGGCTGGGCCTCGGTCGATATCGCGAGCAAGCCTTTGGTCAAGGTCGATCTCGATTTCCAGCGGCTCGCGATCCCGCTGGCGAAATCGCCGGAAGGCGCGTCCGGGCAGCCCTGGAGCGATGCGCCGATCGACGTGTCCGGGCTCAATTATGTCGATGCGCAAATCAGGATCTCCGCGCACGAGGCGGTGATCGGCGAGGCACGCCTCGCGCCGCTGGCGGTCGATGCAAAACTCGCCGGCGGCGTGCTGAAGGCCGGCACCGCCAATCTCGGCGCCTATGGCGGCCAGGTCTCGGGCGAATTGATCCTGGATGCGACCAGCGGCGCGCCGAGCTTTGCCATGCATTCCGACCTCGCCGGCGTGCGCGCGCTGCCGCTGCTGCAGGGCCTCGCCGAATTCGACCGGATCGACGGCAAGCTGCAGGCCAAGCTCGCACTGCGCAGCGCCGGCACCAGCCAGCGCGCGCTGATGGCGAACATGCAGGGCACGGCCTTCGTCAATTTCCAGGACGGCGCCATTCGCGGCATCAACGTCGCGCAGATGATCCGCTCGCTGACCTCGGGCACGTTGTCCGGCTGGCAGGCAAACCAGGACAACGGTCGGGAGCAGAGCACGGATCTGTCGCAGCTCTCGGCGTCGTTCCGGATCGACAAGGGCCAGGCGGTGACCACCGATCTCAGCCTGACCGGACCGCTGGTCCGCGTGACCGGCGCCGGCACGGTCGCACTCGACACCAAGATGATGGGCTTTCGCGTCGAGCCGAAGCTGGTGATGACGACCGAAGGCCAGGGCCGCGCCGCCGAGCCGGTCGGCTTCGGCATCCCCGTGATGATCCAGGGCACCTGGTCGCAGCCGCGGATCTATCCCGACATGGCCGGCATGCTGGACAATCCGGATGCCGCCTATGCCAAGCTGCGCGAGATGGGCAAGGGGCTGTTCGGCGCTGATGGGGCCGGGCTCGGCAATATTTTGAGCAACCTCGGCCTCGGAGGGACAACCGCGCCGGGTGGCGGCAATGCGGCCGGCAATGCCAATCCGCAAACCCAGCAGCCCGGACAGAACCCGCTCGGCGGCCCCTTGGGCGAGGCGCTCGGCAATCTGATCCAGCAGGGACTTTCCGGTGGCGCGGGAAACGGCACTGGGACTGCCACTGGGACTGCCACCGGCACCGGCACTGCCACCGGCCGCAGCCGCAGCCTGCCTGCAGCGCCATCCACACTGATGCCGCAAGCTTCGCCGGCGTCCCCCGGCCTGGAGGACCCGCCGGCGGCGCAGCAGGACAGCCAACCGATGAACGACGTGCTGCGGCAGCTCTTTAATCGATGATTGCAGGACCAAAGCGCTGGACTCCCAGCCCTCCCTTGCCAAGGCTACCCCCTTACATCGGCTGGCCCGGCGGCGGCTTCCCCCAAACGGATGAGACTGCGACAATTCACCATGCTTCCGCCTGCCCCGACGCCCACATCGGGTAACCACACCGGCCGGTCAGGCGGCCCCGACCAGTCCCTTCACAGTCCGTTGGACCAAATTGTGCTAGAAGGCTCGCAGGGTCCGTGCGGCCCGTAGCGCCGGCGCCGATGGCGGCGCGAGAGGATCGGGATGGCAGGAGCGAACGACAAGACACGGTTTCTGCGCGAGGGTCTGTTCGCCAAATACGTCGTCTCTCTCGTCGGCCTCGTCGTGTTCGTGCTCGCCGTCAACGGCGCGATGGAGAGCTGGATCTCCTACCGCGCCACCAAAACACAGCTGACCGACGGTCTCGAGGACAGGGCGCAGGCGGCCGCGCGGCGGATCGAGCAGTCGATCTCCGAGCTCGAGCGCCAGATCAGCTGGGTGACGACGGCCAGCCGCGACACGCTCGAGAAGCGTCGCGCCGACTACGCCCAGCTCTTGCAGCAGGTCTCGGTCGTCACTCAGCTGTTCCAGCTCAACGGCGACGGCCGCGAGGTGCTGCGCGTCTCGCGCCAGTCGACCACGACCGGCAGCAATGCCGATCTCTCCCGCGACATGCGCTTCACCGACACGGTCGCCCGCGGCGTCAGCTACGCGCCGGCCTGGTTCTCCGACCGGACGCCGTTCATGTCGATCTCGGTGGCGCATTCCGGTTTCAACGCCGGGGTCACCGTGGCCGAGCTCGATCTCAGCTTCCTCTCCGAGTACCTCTCCGACGCACAGGTCGGCAAGGCCGCCTTCGCCTATGTGGTCGATCCGCGCGGCCGCGTGCTGGCGACGTCCTCGAAGGGGCCCGAGATCGGCAAGGACCTCTCGAAGCTGCCGCAGGTTGCGGCCGCGGTCGCACCGGGCCACGAGCCCGACAATTCGGGCACCGACTTCAACGGCCATGCAGTGATGAGCGCGGCGAGCACTGTGCCGAAGCTCGGCTGGAGCGTGTTGTTCGAGCAGCCGACCACGCAAGCCCTGATGCCGATCCGCGACCAGCTGGTGCGCATCGCGCTTTTGATCGGCATGGGCCTTCTGGTCGCGATCCTCGCCGGCACGCTTCTGGCGCGCCGCATGATCATTCCGATCACGGCGCTGCGCGACGGCGCGCACAAGCTCGGCGAGGGCGATTTCAGCCATCGCATCGAGGTCCACACCGCGGACGAGCTGGAAGATCTCGCCGGCCAGTTCAACCGCATGGCCGACCAGATCCAGGAGACCTATTCGGACCTGGAGACCAAGGTCGAGGAGCGCACCCGCGATCTCGCGCAGTCGATCAACGAGCTCAAGGTGCTGGAAGAGGTCGGCCGCGCGGTCGCCGCCTCGCTCGATCTCAACGCCGTGCTGCCGACCATCGCCGCGCGTGCGATCGAGATCACCCATGCCGACGCGGTGCTGATCTACGGCTATGACGCCGAGGTGCGCCGCTTCAATCTGGTCGAGGCCAACGGCATCGACAAATCCGCCGACGGCGCCCATGTCACGATCGACGAAGGCGAGAATATCCTGAGCGATGCGGCCGGGAGCGGCGAGCCGATCGTGATTGCCGATCTCGACCAGGCCTCCGAGCAGCCGCTGCGCGACGTCGCGATCGAGGCCGGCTTCCATTCGGTGCTGGTGGTGCCGCTGGTCGACCAGCAGGGCACGCTCGGCTCGCTGGTGGTGCTGCGCCGCGCCAGCGGCGAGTTCGCCCCAAGCATCATTGGCCTGATGCGCACCTTCGCCAACCAGGCCGTGCTGGCGATGCGCAATGCGCGGCTGTTCACCGAGGTCGACCACAAGGGCCGCGAGCTCGCGGCGGCGCACGAAACCGTGCAGCAGCAGGCCGCCAAGCTCCAGGAGCAGACGGAGCAACTCCGCAACTGGAACCGTTCGCTGGAAGAGCGGGTCGAGAAACAGTTGGGCGAGATCGGCCGCATCAAGCGGCTCGAACGTTTCCTCGCGCCGCAAGTCGCGCAACTGATCGCCTCGTCCGACGGCCACGACGCGCTGCTCGACAGCCACCGCCGCGAGGTCACCGTCGTGTTCTGCGATTTGCGCGGCTTCACCTCGTTCACGGAGGCGACCGAGCCGGAAGAGGCGATGAACGTGCTGCGCGAATATCACGCCGCGCTCGGCGAGCTGATCCACCGCTATGAGGGCACGCTCGACCGCTTCGCCGGCGACGGCGTGATGATCCTGTTCAACGCGCCCATCCAGTTCGCCGACCACACCAAGCGCGCGGTGAAGATGGCCGTCGAGATGCGCGATGTGATCGGCCAATTGACCGAGAAATGGAAGAACCGCGGCCACTCGCTCGGCTTCGGCGTCGGCGTCGCCATGGGTTACGCCACGCTCGGCCAGATCGGCTTCGAGCAGCGGCTCGAATATGCCGCGATCGGCAGCGTCACCAATCTCTCCTCCCGCCTCTGCGACGAAGCCAAGGCCGGCCAGGTCGTCGTCAGCCGCCGCGTCTACGGCATGGTCGAGCCCTGGGTCGAAGCCCGCGCGCTCGACGATCTCGTGCTCAAGGGTTTTAACCACCCCGTGCTCGCGATGGAGATTCTGTCGTGGCGCGAGGAGGTGGAGAACGTGGTGGACGCCGCCGCGGCAAGGCGGCGCGGGTAGCCCAAACAAAAAGTGCGAAAACAACCCCATGCACAGTAGCCGGGGCCTGCAAGATCAATGGGTTACGTTGGCACGGAATTGGCTGGAGGCGGTTTGACTCGTCGGGCAAAACACCGGCAGGATGGTATCATCGGGCGATCAGGCCGGACTTATCTCATCAAATTCGCACCGCAGCTGCCTATCTCAAATTGAAGCGTCAACGTTGGCCATTTACCCCGATCGGCATTGTTGACCTTGAGAAGGCTAATGTCGGGGCATTCTTCTTCCATGCATTAAATTCAACGGGAAGAACGGTGGCGAGGCCGCCCGGCGGCAAATTCTCAGGGTCGAACGTCAAATCCAATTGGCGAATGACGCGAGCAAAGCGCCTGATGCTCCCACCACCTTTTCCGGCCGCACCTTTTCGCGGTCGTCCAGAGATTGGATCTGCATAGAGGCGTGCTGCTTCCGCAATGATAGGCCGGCTTCGGATTATGCGTTGAGTGCCGCCTAGCTGCTCCAAAATGTCCCCATGCCGACGAAGTGGATCCGGACTATCGTTGGTAGCCAAAAGCAGGAAACGTGAATTGGGGCCGTGATCGCGGCAAAGCTGCCATGCTGTGCGTACCAGATGCCGATAGTAGTGCCGATAGTCCGAGCTCAGTACATAATGATACTCCTTGCTAAGACGACGTTTTCCTTCTGAGTCCGCCGGACAAAGCTGATCGAAGAAGTACAATGAAAGCCCGGTCCACAAACCTCTGTCATTCGATATACTCGCCGGCTCAAGCGCCCCAAGCCGCACGTTGAGCTCGCGCCCAAATTCAAACCGATTTGGAAATACCCGCTGAACCAACTTTATTGTCGCGGCGATGGGTTCGGAACTATCAGGGTGTGAGAGCAAGTGAAATGGCGGAGCTTCGCTTGCGCCTCCGGCCAAATACTCAGAGAACTTAGCAAGCCCCGTGTCATTCAGACGTCGCAAATATTCAGCCATTGCCCTGCCCCGGTAACATCTGTCTCGCCCTCTCTACGAAGCCCTTCGTCTCGCAGTAGCGACGAACGACATCATCTACCCAAGTCTCTTTCCCATCGTCGTCGTCATCGTCCAGATCATCAGGATCGGTATCGACCCCCAGACCCTCGCCACAGAAACGCTTCCAGTCCGCTTTCCAGCCGTCATCCTCCTCTGACGGATTGCTCGCCAAGTGGAGAAGAACGATACGAAAGGCCGCTGGGAGGATCGATCCTGAAACTAATGGATTTTCATGTACCCTGTGCATCAGGGCCGGAATCCTGCTGCTCAGCAACAAGGTTGGGCCGGAGTCATCGTTTATATCTACCCGCCATACTTCCTGCCCCAGATCTCGATACTCGACAGGAAAGATACTCTTCCGGCCCGCATGTTCTCCTTCAACTGAAGGCCGTAGCCGGTCCGCAGAAGCAAGAATCCTTCCGGGCTGATGCTCGATGTCCACGACCTTGATACGGAAGAGTATCCCACCGGATTGGTCCAATTCATTCAAGATGAGCATATCTGGGATTTCGGTAGCCCCGACTGTTCCGCATTCGAAGCGCATCGCCGTACTGCGATGATAAGCTTCAACCGATACTACCGCTGACGCTGGAAGGCCTAGCGATCCAAGATCGATTCCGACCTTTGCTTTCGGGGGCTGGCCTGAGACAGCCGGCAGGAGACGAAGATCAATCCTCTCCTGAGAAATCTTCTTCCTGCCCGTAGAATTAATACGTCTCTTGGCGCCGCTCATGGCCTAGCTCTCGCATCAACGATCAGATCACGATTGACGTCGAAGCCACTTGCTTCGAACCGAAATTCTGGAGACGTGACCGACAATTCTAGAATATTGGCTTCAGGAGCATTATAGTCGAGGTTTGTAGCGTCAACTTCGATATCCTTGCCGGTTAAATCGAAATCCAGCGGGCTGTGTTTGGTGAACGGATCTGCACCAAGAACATCATACGCGACGCGTACACGAATTGACTTTGGGTAAGCCCACGCTGCAGCGCCCGGACCAGGAACAATGGCAAACCCGCCATCTCCACGTTTTTGAATACGAAAAGCCTTCTCCTTGGGAGCAAGATTCGGCGGAACTATGCTCGTCTTTCCCTTTCTACGGCTCTCCGACTTTGTCGGATCGTCGAGCGAGAAGAAATCGATGAGGGCATCCTTCTCGCGTCGGTCAGCCTGCTCGCTCACGATAGTATAAAGATCCCATAGTGCATGACGCAGGGTCTTCAAAGCTTGACTTGGATTGCGCCAATTCGCATTCAGTTTTTCCGCGGCCCCACTCCACGTGGTGTGCGCTGGATTCTCGGCGTCGCCAAGAAAACTGACGACATCCTCATGTGAGGCAACAAATGCCCCGTATGCACTGGCACCACTAAAATAGCGCGCCTCGCCCGGCACTGTGATTGATCCGCGCGCGAAAAGAACGAAGGGCTTCGATCCTTCTGGTGGCGGCTTGATCAATAGATCGACCGAGCTGTTCTTCTCCTCTCCATTCTTGCGCTTCAACCGAACCGGCATGCGAACGTGGACCAATTCGCCGCGTCCGTAGCACTCTTTCATCTTTGCCAGTTGCGCCTTTTCGAACAACTCAGAAGTCAGCGACTTGACTGGAAGCGCCGACACGAACGGCGGATCTTGCGAAAATCTCGCACTAACCTGTTCCACAAAACTGTAGCGGTCGGAACTATCTTTCTCACCGATCAGAGCCTGCTTGGCGACGGCGCCAAAGCTTTTCGCATTGATGACGGTTGAACCAACTTCGATAACAAGGCGGCCGGCCAATATAGGAAAGTAGTAATTGGCTACTGCACCACGAATGATGACGTCCTCTGTGATCTTCTCACTTACAAATGGAATTGCTAGCGACAATCCGCTTTGGGTCGTTCGCGTGATGCCAAATTGCGTTTTGAACAACTCGATCGCTGCCGCATCAGTCACCGGCATCTGCATTCCAGCTTCATTTCTTTGCTCGAACCAGAAAGCGTGCGCGACATATTTCTTGCTGCCGATTTCGTGGTTCGCAAGCACAGCCTGGCCCATGAGAAGCGGTTGAACTTCGCCAGCCTGAATAGTCAGCCCAAAAAAACACCTGATGTCGGACGATGTCGAGTAAACCAGCTTGCCCAACCCCCAACGGCCGCCCAGACGGCCGGTCTTGCCTGATTTTCCGTGGCGCCGCCAAAAGGAATGAAAGTTTCCTCCGTCAAGCGAACCCGGGTCACCCGTCAGCCCTTTGGTCGCAAAATCCTCAATAACGAGCACACGAGGCTTCTTTTCGTCCATCTCCCAAGCATTGATGCCGCATGCATTGAGATGGTCACGCAACAACGAAAACCGCGCTCGAAATTGCTGCGCATCAGGTGGCGGGACTTCGTGCAGACCGAAGCGCACCTTGACCGGCGTCGTCGAACCGAGCGCAGCATCCGCTGAGTTTTGAATGACCTCCCGCACGATTGCTTCGGCGAGAGTGACTTCATCATTGTTGAATTGATCGCGCTGCGTCAACTCTTGCTCAATATAGCGAGGATTTCGTTCTTCAAAATTCCACTCGGGCATTAATCCTCCAAACGAAATTCGGCTTCCCGCGCGCTGGCTTCACCGCCAAACTTTGATTTCGCTGCTTCCAATTCCTTTTGTAGCGTCCTGAAAATCTTCCGCACATCGTCTTCACTGTAGGCGTAAGCGCTACGGTTCGACAGATTGCCAATAAGTCTAATGTCGTTCAGAGCGCGCGAAACGCGCGCTTCGGCAAGTTGCACGAATTTTTTTCTCTTGTCACGCAATGGTTGAATTTCCGTCAGCTACATCGACGAAATATCTACCATGGAGCGGGCAATTCGCAATACAAATGCGATATATTTCCAGAATGTAACCAGACTTACATCGATATATTATTGATTTATATAGCCTATTTTACAAAATTTCTGCCCGATATTAACTGGCTATTCGCCCTGCTTTAGCCAAGGAGGTCGGCCTACTCACTAGAAGCTCATGGATCGAAAGGGCAATTCTTCGAGCGAGGAACGGCGGGACGGCATTCCCAACTTGGACGAACTGCTGGGTTCGATTGCCTCTGAAGAAGTAGTTGTCCGGGAACGTCTGAAGCCGAGCTGCTTCTCTAACCGTCAGGCTTCGGCATTGCGCAGGATCGGGATGAATAAAATAGTGGCCGTCTTTTGAGATGTGGCTCGTCACGGTTGTCGCGGGCGCGTTCCAGATTTGGACGCGAAAACGATCCGCAAATTTTCCACTCTTCCAGTTGCGATGAAACGGCGCGAGTTCTTGCGGAAAATCTCTTGCTTTCGGCGAAACACCGAGAACTTCACCATAGAGCGCTGCGTAGAAATATCGCCCTAGGTCGGCCGACATATGGGTGCGCGTTTCGTTGTTGGGGAAGCGCCTCAACTTTCCATCAGTGAGCCAGCGCTTGAGTTCATCAGGACAGGTGGTCGGGACCTGTGCGTAACTACCTCCCCCCCGCCGATACATCTTCCCGATGTTAGCCAATTCGCTTGCAGCACTCTTCGCTAGCGCCCTGAATTCCTTCCCATCGTCCTCATGTAGATCGCACGAAATCTTGGCTACGTTACGCATGATCTGACTAACAGCCGCCCGCCACGCCTCCTCACTATCGTCACGGTTGCTCAATCCACTTCTGAGCTTCGGCATCCCTTCGAGTACGTCGCGTACCTTGACAGTCGATTGCAGAGACCGAAAGAGTGCCGCGCCGATCTGCCGTTGATCAAGCTTCGCCGCAATGTCGCTACGAACGCCAACGATGATTACGCGGTGCCGTGACTGAGGGACGCCGTGCTGCTCTGCCTGCACGACGAAATCCAATGCAGTCGGATGAATCGCCTCCTCAAATAGCGCGGGCTGCGTTGAGCGCGATGCCAAAGGAATCAGTTTGTACGAACCACCACCAACCTTGCACAAGTCCCCAATAACTCGATCAAAGATGCGATCACCATCCACTGAAGAAGAGAGCAACCCTTTGACATTCTCCATGACAAAGGCCGCTGGCATCAGCTTCTGTAGAATCCTGATGTACTCCCTGTACAAGAAGTGTCGATGATCGTTGCTGGCGATGTAACCCTCAGTACCTCTATTGCGCGCTCTTCCGACGAGAGAGTACGCTTGGCAGGGAGGCCCGCCGATTAGAACTGTATTGCCGCGGAACCTCTTCTTAATGGCGTCAAGCCGTTCATCAATTTGGCGAATGGCTGAACTTGCACCCAGCTCAAGCTGCATGGTCTCGAGACAGGCGCGCTCCCATTCAGCGGGGAAAAGGGACCTCCAGTCCGGCTCCGGTATTTCTCCCTCAACAAATCGATAGTAGGCCTCGGGGGCCCGTCCATTGAACTGGCGGAAGAAGCTTCGGAACCGCAGCGTCTGGAATGCCGAAGGCTCTTTCTCCACTGACAGCGCAATATCGAATGGACGAGTCCCGCCTAGTTGGCGAATGCTCGAAAAGCCTTCTGCCAGCCCACCAGGCCCCGCAAATAAGTCAACAACGGCAAACTGTGGTTGCATCTTTCGCCCCGAACTATTGGAACCATATTCGAACGAGCCAGCTCTGGCGCCAGGAAAAGATGAAATGATCGACGTTGTCGACAAAATAACGCGGTCGAGAATGATGGCCGGGATTAAAGGGAAGAACACTAAGCCTGAATTGGATTTACGGAGCGCGCTGCATCAAATGGGTCTTCGATATCGACTTCACGTCTCCGGTCTGCCTGGACGTCCAGATATTCTGCTCCCTAGGCATGGCGCCGCAATCCAGATTCATGGATGTTTTTGGCATCGGCACGAACACTGCACATTCTGCACTACGCCCGGGTCGAATGTGCAATTTTGGAGATCAAAGTTTGCAGACACGATAAAGCGTGACAAATCAAACCTGAAGGACTTGCGGAAACTCGGCTGGAAGGTCGCCATCGTGTGGGAGTGCGCGATCAAGGAAAAGGGAGCCGAAGCGATCGCGGCGAGAATAGCGAGTTGGATCAAATCGGGCCGTTCCGTTGTGGAGCTTTCCAGTCGACAGGCCAATGCAGCCCGCCGGGCGAAGGCTCTGAGCGCTCTGAACAGTTGAATAAGCCCCCACTTCGCCAAATGCCACGACGACTCCTTTGGGGACCATACGGCTAAAACTGGGCATCATGACCACGCCCCGCGCTTCGGCCCGATCGCCTCGAACCCTGCCTTCTGCTCGTCGCTCAGGCCGGCCCGAAATCATCGGGAGATTGTGCCGAATCTCCCCACACTCTGATATGTTTTTCCCACTGGGTTGATCGATCCGGCGACTGCCATTGTGTTACGATCTAACCTTTCCCACGAACCACATCCCTCCTCGTTGCGACTAACGATCGCCTCCGCGTTGAGGCGAAAGTTCGGATGGAGCTGACCTGTGGCGCTTGCCTTGCCGTCGCGTGCGTATGATTTGCAGATGCTGGACCGGCCCGCCGATCACGCGCGTGATCACGGCTGGGTCTATGGTCTGCCGCCGGGCATCAGCAGCGAGCAATGGCCGCTTGATCCCGTCACCGGGTTTCCGCTGATGCACGGCTTCACGCTAAAACTGCCGGACGATTATCGCGTGCACGGCGAGGACATCGTCGCGGTGTCGTTCTTTGCCACGGCGTCCGATCACAATGACGGCGGGGCGCCCGACGATCCCGAAATTCGCGAGGCGGTGCAGGCGCGCCCCTCGCATCCGCGGCTCTCGCGCATGACTGACATCCTTGACTACGAATATGCCGCGCTGCTGTTGACGAAGCGTGAGTATGAGGGCGCGTTCGCGACGCCGCCGGCACCGCTTGCGCTTGTGACGGCGGAGCGGCCGCGCTGGCTCGATGTCGGCGGCGCCAGCGCCTTCTTCGAATCCGCCCCGCCGTTCGCGCAGAAGATGTTCGCACGCCGTCCGCGCGCCGATCTGGCGGAGAATCTCGCGATCGCCTTGATGCCGCGCGCGACCGATCCCAATGCCGGCAAGGCCCCGCAGGACCCGCACTTCCCGCGCAACCCGCCGAGCGGCTATCAGCCCTATTACCATTATGCCGGCGGCGTGCCGAGCCGCGACAATTTCCGCTTGCACGATTGGAGCAAGGACCACGCCCACAACCATCTCGGCGGCACCATGCGACCCTGCCAGGCGGTGCCGGAGATGAGCCCGTTCTACCTCGAGTTCGAGGAATATTTCGGCGGCTATAATTTCGGCGGCGGCAACGCGCAGCTCGACTTCAAGGACATGAAGTTCGAGTGGGCGTGCGGGTGATCACACCCCGCGCTTCGGCCCGATCGCCCCGAACCCCGCCTTCTGCTCGTCGCTCAGATCCGCCTCGAAATCATCGAGCGCGTCGCTGACGCCGTTTACCGCTTGCAGCATCGTCTCCAGCCACGCCTTCACGGCGGTGAGGCGGGCCTGTGGTGTCGCTGCCGCCTGTGACGGACAGGCGCTGAGCGTTTCCATGGTGCGCAGCGTGGTGTCCTGGAGCACGTCGAGGCGGGCGCGGGCGGTGTCGTCGAGCTTGAGCGTGGAGGCGATCTCGGCCGCGGGCCATTGCTGCTGCACGAGCTGCTCGTATTGGCGCTGCAGCTTCTCGTCGTAGCGGGGATCGCTGTCCGCCTGGCAGGCCGATGCCGCCTGCGGATTCTTTTGCTGGACCGCTGCGAGCGCGGCGCGACGGTCCTTGGCCAGGCCATCGAGTTTGGCCTTCTGGTCGCCGTCGAGGAGGTCGACGAATTTTGCCAGCGCGGGTGCGACGGCGTCCGTGGCCTTGATCATGGCCTCGATGCGCTCGCGCATCAGGCCGAGGCGCTCCATGGCTGTCGCGGGGACCTGCGTCGGACAGGCAGCGCGGATGGTGTCGCGCGCGGACAGCCAGGCTGTCGCGAGTTCGTCGAGCGCTGTGCGCTGCAATTCATTCGGCTGCACGATAGCGGCGATGCGATCGACCGGCAGTCCGCCGGTGTCGCTGGCATCGCAGACTGTCTCCGCGGTCGGGACTCGCCGTCCGCGCCGGCCGTGCGGCGCGGTGTAGGCGGCAAGCTCGGTGGCCGCATAAGGCGCGAAGATCGCGGCATAGATGTCGCCATAGCCATAGAGCGAGAGGCTGGTCGTATCGCCGAGGATGATTGCGCTGGTGAGGTCGTCATGTGCGAACGGCCAGAACACCGGGCCGACCCAGCCGTAGCTGCCGTCGGGGTGGCGCCACCAGCCCTGCGGGCGGCGGCCGCCGTGCCAGCCCGCCAGCGCAGCTTGCGCCGTCATCGCTGCACGCATGACGTAAGGATTGGCAGGCTGCCCTCGTTCAACACCGCGGGGATCTTGCGACCTCAATGCTGCGGAGCGGTATCGGCGGCCCCGCACCGCCATCCGGGCATGGCGCAGGCGCGACATGCCGATCATGTGGCCGACGGCAAAGCGCGCGACACCGAGCGGACCGCCGCGGAAGCCGAACTGCGCCTCGGCGCGACCCGGCAACAGCACCGCCAGAATCACCAGGGTTGCGCCTGATAGCGCCAGCCCCAGCCTTGGCCTGAGCCCCAAGCGTGATCTCGACATGACCACTAACCTGTCCACCTTGGCCCTCCTCCGGCGCCAAGCGCGCATCGCGTCGCATCACAACGACGCGCGAGGGAACCAAATGTTCCGGAAGCGCACAGGGCAAAGCGTCGCAACGCGCCCCGGCAGAGCCGATGCGGTGTTACTCCGCCTTCTGCGGCAGCACAAAAGTCTGGCCGGGATAGATCAAATTGGGATTGTGGATCTTGGCGCGGTTGGCGTTGTAGATCACCGCAAAGCGGGCGCCGTCGCCGTAAGCGAGCCGGCTGAGCGCCCACAGGCTGTCGCCGCGGGAGATCACCCGGCTGCCGCCTGTTTCCGCCGGTGCACCGCTGATGGCGTCCGCCGGCGAGGCCGATGCGACGGTCGGGGCCGCGGGCGCCCGCGCCATGACCCCCGACCCGCCCTTTGGTTTCGGTGCGCCCATCAATCTCGGCCGGGCCGCAGGCCTATCCGATACTGATGCCACGACATCCGACTTGTCGTCGGGCTTCTCGGCCTTCGCTTCCTGCTTCGTCTCTTGCCGCGCGACCGGAACAGGGCGCGCGGGCGGCGGTGCGGCTTCGGCGATCGTCACCGGCATGCTGCGGCCGGATTGCGTGACGGTGCCGTCAGGCGATTTCGCCCGCAGGGTCAGCTCATAGGAACCGGCGGGAAGCTGCGGCGGCGTTATCACGAACTGGCCCGACGCATCCGCCACCACCGTGTCGAGCGGCTT
Source organism: Bradyrhizobium sp. WSM4872 (assembly GCF_055811715.1). Taxonomy (NCBI): domain Bacteria; kingdom Pseudomonadati; phylum Pseudomonadota; class Alphaproteobacteria; order Hyphomicrobiales; family Nitrobacteraceae; genus Bradyrhizobium; species Bradyrhizobium sp. WSM4872. The sequence goes on from NZ_JBVVPT010000015.1 coordinate 122,405, forward strand.
GCCGTCGCGCAGCAGCTCGACCTTGGCGCCCGGCGTCGCCCGGCCCGCGATCACCGCCGCCTCGCCGTGATCGTCGACGCGCGCCACGTCGAAACGGGGGCCGATATCGGCAACCGCCGACGGCGGCTTGACCGGTGCAAGATCGGCAAGCGCGGCCGTGACCTGCTTTTGCGTCTCGGCCAGTGCACCCGCCTTCGACTCGGGGGGCGGCGCCGGAGATGCAGCTGGTGCCGGCGCCGCGACAGCGGCGAGCTTGGGCTGTTCCGGCTTGGGTTCGACCTTGGGCTCGACCTTGGGTTCCGGCTTGGCGGCGATGTCGGTCTTCGCCCCCATCGGCAGCAGGCGACGCAGCTCGGTGGGGCCGATCACCAGCACGGCGCCGCCCACCGCGAGCAGACAGAATGCAATGAAGGCCTTGGTTGCGGTCACCATCGGAAACGAACCTTGATCAGGAAGAACCTTGATTTGGAAGAACCTGCAAATCAATCCAGTCGGCAAGTTGCGCCGTTTTGGCCACGGCAGCAAGACGGTCGATAGGATGATGAGCCGGCGTCGGGGATGAACCAGCGCAGGCCCGCCGGCGTCAAATGATCGAGGCCGCACCGCGGCATTTTTCTCGAGGAATTTTTACCGTGACCGCATTTTACCGTCCCGCACAATTGCCGGTACTTGGGCTGGTGCTTGCCCTCATCCTGGCCGCAACTCCGGGACTCGCCGCGTCCGGCCCGCCGCCGGATTACATCCTCACCGACAATGCCGATCTCGCCTTCACCTCACCCGACGGCGCCACGGCGATCGAGCAGTACATGAAGGACAGTGGAGATTTCGACGTCAAATGGCAGGCCTGGGCGAGGCGTGGTGGACAGATGACGGAGCTGAAGCCCGAACAGGGCTATGGGGCCGGCTTCCGTTGGACACCCGACTCGCAATGGCTGATGCGGATGCAGAAGACCGGCTCCGGCGAGCAGGATCTCTTTCTCTATCATCTCGAGAACGGCGCCTTCGTCAGCGCGACGAAAAAGAAGTCGCTCGGCGATCTCGCCTGGGCCTATTTCTACGGCCGGCCGGAGACGAAGCGGTTCGCCAAGCTCGACTTCCATATCTCGGCTCATCTCATGCAAGGCAGCGAGGAGGCCTATCGCGGATTCGGCGTGGAGCAGCCCGAAAACCGCTATCTCGTGATCTCGCTCGCGGGCGAATACGACAAGCACCCCAAGAATACCGTCATGAAGGGCCTAGGCGGCTGGCACTGCCGCTACGATCTCACGACTGGGCGCTTCGACGTGCCGGCGGTGTTCGCCAAGATCAACGCGGAGGCGTTGAGATGGGAGGTCCGGCGCTGATCGCGAAGGAACCCGCGGGAACCAACCCTCTGATTCCATTCCGATTCATGTTTTCCTAACCCTTACTGGTAACGCGCTCTTGTCGGTTTTGCCGCATCTTGCATCCCACGGGAGGGCTGCATGGGCACATCGATCCGATGGAGCGCGCGCATGCGCGCGTTGCTGCGCCGTTGGCGCGGCGCGCCGCTGACATGGCTGATCGCAGGGGGCTTCGTGCTGATGGCCGCAATGGCTGTGGGCACCGCGCTCACCGTCGACCGCTTTCGGCAGAATGCAATCGAGAGCGGCCGTGACAGCGTGGAGAGCGCGGTCCGGTTGCTCGCCCGCCATTTCGACCGCGAGTTCGAGGACTTCGCGGTGCTGCAGAAGAGCATCATCGCCGAGCTCGAAAGCCACGGCATCGAATCCGCCGATGTCTTCCGCAGCGAGATGGGCACGCTCGCCGTGCACGAAGTGCTGCGCGCCAGAGCCAGCGGCTGGTCGGACGTCGCCGGCGCCAACGTGTTCGACGCCAGGGGCGTGCTGATCAACTCGTCGCGGCGCTGGCCGGTCGCCGATGTTTCGGTCGCCGACCGCGGCTATTTCAATCGCCTCAAGAACGATCCGGCTTCGCAGGAAGAGGTCGAGGTCGTGCCCGGACGGCTGGGCAGCGGACCGGCCATCGTGTTCGCGCGCCGCGTCTCCGGTCCCCACGGCGAATTCCTCGGATTGGTCTCGCGTGCGATCGCGCCGGACCAGCTCGAATCCTTCTTCGCCTCGAGCGGACTCGGCGAGGATTCCTCGATCGCGATGCATCACCAGAACGGCCAGTTGCTCGCGCGCATTCCGCATGTCGACGCGATGATCGGGCAGAACTTCCGCAACGGCACGCCCGAGCAGATGGCGGTGTTCGAGCGCACCTTCGTCACGACCCAGCTCGCAAGCCCGATCGACGGCAAGGATCGCATCGTCGCCGCGCGCCTCCTGACCGGCGAGCCGCTGGTCGTGGTCGCGACCAAGTCGCTGGACGCGACGCTGGCCACATGGCACACGCAAACCAAATTCTTCGTGACCGTTGCCGTGCTCTCGATCGGCCTGCTCGTGCTGACGCTTTATTTCATCTTCCGCCAGATGACGCGCCGGCTCGCCGTGGAGAAGCAGCAGCTCGACACCGCGATGAACACGATGACGCAGGGCCTCCTGATGTTCGACCAGGACGAGCGGCTGATCGTCTGCAATCGGCGCTACATCGAGATGTATGGGCTATCGGCCGATGTGGTGAAGCCCGGCGCTTATTTCCGCCAAGTGATCCAGCATCGCCACGACACCGGCTCGTTCCACGGCGATGTCGATTCCTATTGCGACAGCATATTGGGCAATGCCGGGGAGACGCAGAGCACGATCGTCGAGACCTCCGATGGACGCCTGATCGAGATCAAGAACCAGCCCGGCGCCGCCGGCGGCTGGCTCGCGACCCATGACGACGTCACCGAGCGCATTCGCGCCGACGAGCGCATCGCCCATATGGCGCATTACGACGCGCTGACCGACCTGCCCAACCGCGTGCTGATGCGCGGCCATCTGGAGCGGCGCGTCGCGGAGCTTGCCCAGGGCAAGCCGTTCGCGATCCTCTATATCGACGTCGACGAGTTCAAGGGCGTCAACGATTCGCTCGGACACGAGGTCGGCGACGAGCTGCTGCGCCAGGTCGCGAACCGCCTGCGCGCCTGCGTCAGCGGCAACGACATGGTCGCACGGCTGGGTGGCGACGAATTCGCCATCGTCAAGGCCGGCACAAGCGATGAGGCCGAGCTGACGGCGCTCGCCGAGCAGATCCTGAAGGCGCTGCGCGCGCCCGTGGACTGCAACGGCCAAGAAATTCCGACCGATGCCAGCATCGGCATCGCGATCGCACCCGACCACGGCGACAATCTCGACGATCTGCTCAAGCGCGCGGATCTCGCGATGTATGCGGCGAAATCCGAAGGTCGCCGCACCTTCCGCGTCTTCGCGCCCGAATACGACGCCAAGGCGCGGCTGCGCCGCCAGCTCGAGTTCGATCTGCGCCAAGCGCTGGCCCGCGGCGAATTCGAGGTGCACTACCAGCCGCTGGTCGATCTCGCGGCCAACGTCGTCACCGGCTGCGAAGCGCTGCTGCGCTGGCACCATCCGGAACGCGGCATGGTGTCGCCCGCCGACTTCATCCCGGTCGCGGAAGAGACCGGATTGATCGGCGAGATCGGCGAATGGGTGCTGAGGCAGGCCTGCCTCGAGGCCGCTTCCTGGCCCGGCCAGATCCAGATCGCTGTCAACGTCTCACCGGTGCAGTTCCGCTCGCGGACACTGGCGCTCAAGGTCGCAGCCGCGCTCGCCGAGTCGGGTCTCGCCCCCGGACGGCTCGAGCTCGAGATCACCGAGACCGTTCTGATCCGCGACGACCAGGAGGCGCTGACGATCCTGCAGCAGCTGCGCGAACTCGGGGTGCGCATCGCGCTCGACGATTTCGGCACCGGCTATTCGTCCCTGAGCTATTTGCATCGTTTCCCGTTCGACAAGATCAAGATCGACCGCAGCTTCATCAGCGACATCGGCGAACCCGAAGATTCCTCGCCGATCGTGCAGGCGGTGGTGCACATGGCCGCCGCCCGCCACATGGCGACGACCGCCGAAGGCGTCGAGACCGAAGCGCAGCGCGCGGTGCTGCTCGAGCTCGGATGCAGCCAGATGCAGGGCTGGCTGTTCAGCCCTGCCGTGCCGGCGGCGAAGTTGAAGCAGCTGTTGTCGGCACAGGCGGCCGCGGCCTAGCGGCGCCCCGGTCGTCCCAGCCCCTCCGTTTGGAGGACTGTGTCGCGGAATCGGACAAGGCTTGTCCGCTTCGAGGTTCGGCCGTCCCGCGCCACAGGCGTGCCCGATCGCGACATCACAGGCACTTCTCCTCCACTCCCGCCCGCCGTGCGTTCGCGAAAGCGCGGGCCGGCTTGGAGCAGGATCGGACAAAGCATGCCGGGTTCAGGAAATACGCACCGCAACCGCGGCGCATAGAACACGCGCCGTTCCGTACAAATGCGGACGACTGATCAAAAGCCCGAGCTGATCAGCAGGAGCCACCTCATGACCGGGAACACTGCACTCATGTGCAATCCCTCGCACAAGGGCTTGCCGCCCGCACCCGACGCACAGCCCGACGACCGCTCGACGTCCGAGCGGCGCGCCGCCGACGCGGAGATGGCGCGCGTGCTCAGGACCCAGCCGTTTCGCATGGCGCTGGACTCCTCCGGTGCGGGTATCGCGCACTGGAAGCACGATCCGCTGCACGACGTCGTCGAGCCCATGCGCCACCACGTGATCATGGCGCATAAGGGCGTGATGCAGCGCATGGAGCGGCGGTCGGGAAAGTCGATCGCAATCGGCACGTTTCGTTCGGGGGTCGTGAACATCGTTCCGGAAGGGTCGAGCTCCCGATGGGACATTCCGAAGCCCGTCGACGTCGTGCAGCTTTACCTTCCCGACGCAACGCTGCAGCGCGTCGCCGGCGAGGCCGGGACCGCCGGGCCGGCCGAATTGATTGAGCGAACGGCGCATCCCGACACGATCACGTCCCGACTGCTCCTGAGCGCGGCGGATTCGCTGGAGGGCCATGGCGTCCTAGATGCGCTGTTCCGGCATCAACTCACGGATCTTCTGGCCACGCGCCTTTTGGCTGCGCATGCGGGATCGCCAACCACGTTCCAGCCGACCATGGGCGGGCTGGCGCCGAAGGTCCTGCTCCGTGCAATCGAACGATTGCGCTCCGATAGCGAAACGGACGTCTCGCTCGATGCGCTGGCGTCCGATGCCGGACTGTCGCGCTTTCATTTCTGCCGGTCCTTCAAGGAGAGCACGGGGCTGTCGCCGCATGCCTGGCTGCGCCAGCACCGGCTCGAGCAGGCCATGAACATGCTGCGGGAGAGCGATGAAACGATCGTCTCGGTCGCCGCGGCGCTTGGCTATTCCTCGCAGACCGCCTTCGCCGCGGCATTCAAGAAGCTGACGGGCGAGACGCCGAGCGATTGGCGCAGGCGCATGCGTTAGCAGCAATCTCTCGACAGCGACGGCAATCGCGCTGGGGCAACGGCAAATCGGGTCGGCTACATCATCTCCATGTCCAGACCAATCGAGGGAGACCAGAGATGACCTGGAAAAATTTCGTCAGCCGACGGCTGATGTCGTCACGCCGCCGAAGCCTCGCGACCGCGACCTTGTACGGACTCTCGCTGGCCGTTCGCTTCACGTCGGCGACGGGCGAGGAGGTGGAAATTCCGGCTTACACCATGCACCCGGCACAACCGCCCGTTTCCATCATGATCCGAAATGGCCCCGGCCTCCCCTATCAGGACTGGAATCGAAGTGAGCTGCAGCCCGTCGTCCTAGGCTACGGCCGACCGCCGAGATCGCTGCCGGCACGCTGCATCGCGCCTTAAGGCCAGCGATCCAACCCACCCCCACGCGCCGACGCCGGACGCTGAACTCAGCGCAGCAGCGCGGTCGCGCGCGGTCTTTCGAAAAGCAACAAAGGAGAGAATCCATGCGACTCATCATCATCGGTGCCGGCTTCGCCGGCATGTACGCCGCCCTTTCCGCAGCCCGGCTGCGCGACATCCGCGGCGTCTCGCCGCAAGATCTGCAGATCGCGCTCGTCTCACCGGAGCCGACGCTGGTGGTCCGTCCGCGGCTCTACGAGCCGAAGCCGGAAACCCTGACGGCCCCGCTGCTCGAGGTCCTCGAAGCGATCGACGTCGACTACATCCAGGGCAGCGCCGAGACGATCAACACCGAGGCCCGAACGGTGCAGATCACGCCATCGAGGGGCGCGCGAAAGGCCTTGTCCTACGACCGCCTCGTCGTGACCACCGGCAGCCGGCTGTTCCGTCCGAACATTCCGGGCCTCGCGGAGCACGGCTTCAGCGTCGATTCGCTCGACGACGCCGTAGCGCTCGACAAGCACCTGCATGGCCTCACGAAGCGGCCCGCCGCGAACGGACGCGACACGGTCGTCGTCGCCGGCGGCGGCTTCACCGGGATCGAGGCGGCCACCGAAATGCCGGCGCGGCTGCGCGAAATCCTGGGCCCCAATGCCAGCACTCGCGTCGTCATCGTCGATCGCAACACTGCGATCGCACCCGACATGGGTGCAGGCGCCCGCCCCGTCATCGAGGAAGCCTTGCGCAAGATTGGCGTCGAGACAAGGCTCGGTGCCGGCGTCGCCGCGCTCGATGAGACCGGTGTCACCTTGTCCAGCGGTGAGCACATTGAAACCGAGACGGTGATCTGGGCGGCGGGCATGCGTGCAGCGCCGCTGACCGCGCAGATTCCCGCCGAGCGCGACAATTTCGGACGATTGCTGGTCGATCGCTGCTTGCAGGTGTCAGGCGTTCAGGGTGTCTTCGCGGCCGGCGACGCAGCACGCGCCGCCTGCGACGACGAGGGCAATTACGCACTGATGTCGTGCCAGCACGCCACGCGAATGGGCGCCTTTGCCGGCAACAATGCCGCGGCCGAATTGCTCGGCGTTCCGACCAGGCCCTACCACCAGAAGGCCTACGTCACCTGCCTGGACCTCGGCGAAGCCGGCGCGCTGTTCACACGCGGATGGGAGCGCAAGGTCGACCTGGTCGGCGACGTCGCCAAGAAGACCAAGCGTGAGATCAACACCGTCTGGATCTATCCGCCGAAGGCGGAGCGCGCCCTGGCGCTCGCGTCGGCCGACCCGGAACGGGTGACCGAAGTCTAGCGCACCAAGCGATCACGGGCTGCGCTCTCCCCCGGCGGCGCGGCCTGCTCAACCACCAGCGGGAAGCCTCTATCTTTGAAACAGGAGACCAACATGAATCTGCACAACACCTCATATCCCGTGTCGTCGGGACCCGAAGAGCTCGTTCCGTCGCGCTACGCGCTGAAGATCGGCGAGATCGACGTGCTGGTGGTCAGCGACGGCGTGCTGCCGCTGCCGACCAAGATGCTCGCGCACAACGCCGACCCGGCGGTGCGGGCGACCTGGCTGCACGACATGTTCCTGCCGCAGGACGCTTTCGACTGGGCGCTGAACGCCGTCATGGTCCGCAGCGGCGGCAAGACCATCCTCATCGACGCCGGACTGGGCTCGGACCCGAACCTGAACTTGCCGCGCGCCGGGCAGTTGATCAGGCGACTGGCAGCCGCCGGCATCGATCTCGCGGCGGTGACCGATCTGGTGTTGACCCATCTGCACATGGACCACATTGGCGGCCTGCTGGTCGACGGCGTGAAGCAGCAGCTGCGCAAGGACCTGCGGATCCACGTCGCGGCCGCCGAGGTCAAATTCTGGGAAAAGCCTGATTTCTCCCGCACCGCCATGCCGGAAGGGTTTCCGGACGCGCTTCGATCGACCGCCAAGCAGTTCCTGAAGGAGTACGGCCCTCAGCTGCAGCTGTTCGATGACGAGCAAGAGATTGCGCCAGGCGTCGTCGCCCGTCGCACCGGCGGTCACACCCCGGGACACAGCGTGGTTCGCATGGCGGCCGGCGACGACGCGCTGACATTCGCCGGCGATGCCGTGTTTGCCGTCGGGTTCGAGCAACCCGACTGGCACAACGGTTTCGAGCACGACCCCGAGGAGGCCGCGCGCGTTCGCGTTCGTCTGTTGCGACAGCTTGCCGAGACCGGCGAAATGCTGGTGGCCACGCACCTGGCATTTCCGTCCGTGGGCCGGGTAGCAGCCGACGGCGACGCCTTCCGTTGGGTGCCGGTGTTCTGGGACTACTGACCGCTTGCCGGGCTAGAGCCGAAGCAGGGCGCGGACCCGATAAGTCCGCGCCCTTGAAAATAGGATCAAACATCGACCCTCGCGGTTGCCCTGCTGAGACGGCTGGAACCCGATCAGCGGGCGCCAGCCAGCATTGCGTCACGTGCAGCGCAGGCGGCTCCTCGTCTGCGCTCGTGCGCGCGCGGGATCGAGCGAGGCGACATGGCGATCGTGGCATTTAGGATGATCACTCTCGTAGCGGTTGCTGTCATGATCGGCCCATCCGTGGAGGCCCGCGACGATGGTCGCTACGCGAACTCTCCCCTCAAGGGCTGGTTCGAGAGCCTGCACAGCAAGGGCGGCGGTCCGTGCTGTGCCGACGCCGATGGCACGGCGCTGGACGATGTCGACTGGGACACGAGCAACGGACATTATCGCGTCAGGCTCCTGGGCGACTGGATCGAGGTGCCCGACGACACCGTGATCACCGAGCCGAACCGCGCCGGCCGCACCATGGTCTGGCCGTATTATGTCAACGGCCGCGCCATGATCCGCTGCTTCATGCCCGGCAGCATGACTTGAGATTTTAAGTTCTGATGTCCCGGGCGCGGCGCAGCATGCAACGATGCGCCGTTGAACCGGACGGTGCGGGCTCACTTGACCTGCTTGGCCGCGTGGATCTCGACGAACTCTGAGTCGGGATGGGCGACGATGGTGGCGAACATGATGCCACTGATGATGAGCGACCAGGCGGTGTCCCAATAAATCCAAAACACGTGCCAGCCTCCGTTTCGATCTGCTCCGCCCGCGGGATCAGGGTAACGGCAAGGCGAGGCTGCCGTTCCCGGCGCCTGTGCGGCGCGGCCGAGGTGCTATTTTGGTTTGGTCGGCGCGGAGTTGGGATCGGTTTGGCCGGTGTGGCGCTTTGCCACGACGTCCTCGTCGCGCTCGCCCTGACGCGGGCGCGGCGGCGACTTGGGCTGGCCGGCCTGACCGCCATGCTTGCCGCCCATGTCGGGCTTACCTTCAAGATCGTTTTCACGGGGCATGCCGGTTCAATGCGCTCGCGCGGCATTGGTTCGGTTCGCCTGTGAACGAGTTCATAGGATCGCCGCGATTTGCAGTGCACGATCGCCAGGCCCGCCCCTCGCGAGCATTCTCATTCATATGACTGACGGATACGGCCTGATGCGGAAGCCACTCGTCGCCTGGACGATCCTGACCTGCGCGCTGCTCGCGGTCACCGTGTGGACCGTGCTCGGGCCGCCCCACATCCCGCCCGGGCCCCATCTGCCCTCCCGCACAGCGGCGATACGGTAGATCTCCCACCGATACCATTTCGGCATCGATTGATCCCAATTGGAGTTTGGTGCGGCGGGGCGGCTGCCGCTATCCTCGCCGGCAAAACGACAAATGCCGCACCGGCATCCAGGAGGACCCCCATGGTGAGATCGACCCGACGCATCAGATCCGGCGTACCACGTGCCGCGATCGCCACCACACTTGCTTTCCTCACTCTCGTTTCTGGAGTCCGCGCCGGCATGGCCGAGACCTTCGCCTATGTCGGCAACGCCGACAGCAACGACATCAGCGTGTTCAAGATGGCCGAGAGCGGCGAGATGACGCCCGTGCAGACGGCTACCTTCACCGGCGTCGAAAAGCCGGGGTCCTCGACGCCGCTCGCGATCACGCCCGATCATCGCGTGCTGATCGCCGGTGTCCGCTCGCAGCCGTTCGTTGCGGTGAGCTTTGCGATCGATCCCAAGACGGGCCAGCTCAGCCATATCGGCAACGGCCCGCTCGCCGACAGCATGGCCAATATCGCCATCGACCGTAGCGGCAAATTCCTGTTCAGCGCCTCCTATGGCGGCAACAAGGTTGCGCTGAATCCGCTGCTTGCCAATGGCGTCGTGGGCGAGCCGAAGCAGGTGATCCCGACCGGGCTGAACGCGCACGCCTTCCTGCCCTCGCCCGACAACCGCTTCGCGTTCGCGACCAATCTCGGCTCCGACCAGATCCTGGCCTTCGCGTTCGACGCCGCGACCGGCACGCTCACGCCGAGCGATCCGCCGGCTCACAAGGTGCCGGAGAAATCGGGGCCGCGGCATTTCGTATTCCACCCCAACGGCAAGTTCGTCTATCTCCTCCACGAACTAAACGGCGACGTCGCGGCGTTCGCCTATGAGGCGAAAGGCGGCGCATGGGACGAGATCCAGCGCACCAGCGCTTTGCCCGAAGGATTTACCGGAAAGGCCTGGGCCGCCGACATCCACGTCACCCCCGACGGCCGTTTCCTCTACGCCTCCGAGCGCACCACCAGCACGCTCACCGCCTACAAGGTCGATGCGACAACCGGCAAGCTGACCACGATCGGCAGCGTGCCGACCGAGAAGCAGCCGCGCGGCTTTCACATCGATCCCGGCGGGCGCTACCTCGCCGCGGTCGGCGAGCTCTCCGACAGCATGACGGTCTATGCCATCGACCAGAGCAGCGGCGCGCTCGCCAAGCTGAAATCCTACGCCACCGGCAAGAAGCCGAACTGGGTGGAGTTCTTGAGCCTGCCGTGAGGCGCGCCGTCAGCTTCCTCGCCATCATGGCCGGGGGGGGGGGGGGGGCGGGGGGGGGGGGGGGGGGGGCGCGGGGGCGGGGGGGGGGCGGGGGGGGGGGGGGGGGGGGGGGGGCGGGGGGCGGGGGGGGGGGGGGGGGGGGGG
>NZ_JBVVPT010000015.1:133207-158739 GCF_055811715.1 Bradyrhizobium sp. WSM4872
GGGGGCGTCGTGGCCCGCCCGGGGCGGCGCGCGGCCCGCTCCCCCCCCCCCCGGCGGGGGCGGGCGCCGAAGAGGCTTCGGCCTCGCAGGCGGGACAAGCCCGGGCATGACGAGTTTATTGGGCGGGGACCGCCGGCGAACCTCTTTGCTTGTGCGGCGACTAATTCAACGGGCGGTATCGCGCCGCCCGTGCTGCTGCGGCATTCTCATTCGGCCGGCCCTTATGTGCCCTTGGCTCGCAGCGATTGCTTCTGCTAACGATGAGGCCGTCAAGGCCTCAACCGGAATGACCCATGCGTTCATTGCCTGCGCGTTCTGTTTCCAGACATCTCGTTGTGCTCGCCGGACTGCTGTTGCTGTCCGCCCAGCCCGCTGCCGCCGCCGATGACGACGCGCCCAAGGGGCCGGCGGTCACGGTGCTGAAGGTTGCAAAATCCTGTTTCTCCGACATCGTCGAGGGCACCGGCACCATCCTCGCGCGCGAGGCAAGCTCGGTGCGGCCGGAGCGGCCCGGCCTGAAGGTGACGGAGGTGCTGGCGGAAGCCGGCGACACCACCACCGCAGGCCAGGTGCTGGCGCGGCTGGCACTGCCCGAGGGCGGCACCCTTCAGGTCACCGCGCCCGTCGCAGGCGTGATCGCGACCTCGACCGCCCAGATCGGCAACCTCGCCTCCGCCAAGGGCGAGGCGCTGTTCACGATCGTGGCGCGCAGCGAGTACGATCTCGTCGCCCTCGTCGCGACCAGCGATATGCGCAAGCTCGCGGTCAACCAGGTGGCGACCGTGCGCATTGCCGGCGCCGGCGATATCGACGGCAAGGTGCGCCGCATCGGCCCGACGGTCGAGCCGAACATCCAGCAGGGCATGGTCTATATCGGCATCTCCTCGCAGAAACGCCTGTTGCTGAACGCGAGCGGCCGCGCGCTGATCAAGTCGGGGCAGAGCTGCAACGTCGCGGTGCCGCTGACCTCGGTGCAGTATTCCTCCGCGGGCACCGTCGTGCAGGTGATCCGCCGCAACCGCGTCGAGACCAAGCGGGTCGAGGTCGGACTGATGTCGGGCGGCAATATCGAGATCCGCGACGGCCTCAACGAAGGCGATATCGTCGTGGCCCGCGCCGGCGCGCTGCTGCGCGAAGGCGATCCGGTGCGCACGGTGATGGCCGCGGAAGCAGCGAAGTAGGGTTGGCTCGTGTCCCGGACGCGCTGCAGCGTGTAACGCTGCCGTGCAGAGCCGGGACCCATCTCCCGTCCAAGCGACAACCTAAAAACTGGGCCCTGGCTCAGCGTCGCATCATTGCATGATGCGCCGCGTCCGGGGCACGAGACTTCGCAGAACCTAGGAAAAACTAGCCGCCGGCTTCGCCGAAATGGACGTCCTCGAGCAGCGAGGAGGAGACGGTCGGGACCTGGTCGCCTTCGCTGGCGCGGGAGATGGCAAGGCGGGTCTTGTTGAAGACGCTCTCGGCGCTGCCCTGCGCATTGAGGTTGTTGAGGAACTCGCTGACCAGCACGCTGTGCTCGCCCTTGCCGTCGTCGACGACCTTGCCGGGCGAAGCCGAGGAGAGGATCAGCGCATTGTCGGTCGCGCTGATCGGCGCGAGGCCGTGGCTGTAGGAACGGAAGCGGCGCTCATAGGGATTGCGGCGGGAGGCGTCGACCACGACGAGCTTGGCCTTGGCGCCCTGCTCCTTCATCATGTCGAGCACGCCCTCGATGGAGACGCCCTGGCGGCGGACATCGTTTTCCTTCCAGATCACGGCATCGACCGGCAGCATGTAGCTCTCGCGGCCGGCCTGCACGCCGTAGCCGCCGAAGAACAGCATGACGACGGTGTCGCGCTTGATGCGGGACTTCAGGCGATTGACGGCGCGGACCATGTCGTCCTTGGTCGCGTCTTCCACCATGTCGACGTCAAAACCGTTCTTGCGCAGCGACGAGGACAGCGCGCGGGCGTCGTTGATCGACTGCGTCAGCGGCGCATTGGCGTCGGGGTAGTGCCCATTGCCGATGACGAGGGCGAGACGCGAGGCCTGGCCGATCGAGCCGGTGACCTGGTCGGTCGAAACGGCCTTGGCGGCATCGAGCGCCCGCATGTTGAGGGCAGCATGGGCGCCGATCACGAGCGACACCGTGCCGATGAGGGCTGCGGCCACCGCGATCGTGCGTCGGGAAATGTCGAGCTGCGTTACATTCATCTCGCGTCATTCCTGTCAGTGCCAAAGACCAGCCAAGCACGCGCACACTGTTTGAGTAGCGCGATAGCGTCTTTGGGTTTGAGGGATTGGCCGGGGGTGTGCCCCCGAATTGCGCGCAATTTGCGGCGCCGCACCAAACAAAGCCTTAACCGGATATCGCCTCCCCGGCAATAGATCTCCGAAAATTTGATCTAAGTCTCTGGAAACATGAGCTAATTCGCACCGCCCAATGTGTGATTTTTTTGCGTCTCCGTAGCCTTCCGGAGGCCGATTATGCAGGCTTCGTGCCGGCTTTTTCTGTGACTGTCATCACATTTGTATTTCCTGCGAATCCGGGTAGCTTTTTCAACGACTTGCAGGGGGTGGTACGCGGCTGGGAGCGTGCCGGCCGGCCCCCCGGCCAATTCCCGCGACCAGGTTATTTCATGAGCTTTCAATATTTTGCCGGCGCCGCCTGCCGGGCGCTGACGGCGCGGAAGGACGGCCCCTCGCTTTACGATGTCTGCGATCCCGTCTTGTCTGTTGCGGCCAGCGGCGATCCGCATCTGGCCAAGTTCTACAAGACCGCGCTCGGCAATCCCGCATTGCGGGTGCTGCTCCGCCGGGCGGGACTGCCCGAGCTGCGCGACGAAGGGAAGCTGGCCCGGCTGCGCGAAGTGCTGGTGCGCGCCCGCGACGAGGCCGAGCCCGATTGGGCGGCGGTCGGCCAGCCGGTCGCCGATCTCGTCGACAGCATCACGCTGGATCATCCCAAGCCGCCGCCGGCCATGTTCACCGGCGCCATGCCGCAACAATCGCAGATCGACGGCGTGATCCGCGACTGCGCGCAGCATCTGCTGGGCTCCTACCGCAAAAATGGCTTTCTGCCGACCTACGCCGCGTTCAACCTGATCGGCGATCCCGATTTCCGCGGGCGCGAGCTGACCATGGCGCTCACCGGCCTCAACGCGCGTGGCTACAAGAACTCATCGCTGCTGTTCAACCTCGCCCGCGTCTTCATCGCACGATCGCCGGCGCGCGCCGTCGTCAATCCGCCTTGGCGAGGGGTTGCCGAACCGATGTGGGAGCCGGTGCAGATCCGCCACCGCTCGGCCTATTACGACGCGTTCTTCATCGAGGCGCTGCTGAGCTACGTCGAGACCGGTCTGGCCTCGTCCGCCGACAAGATGGCGGCGGAGCGCGCGGTCGCGGACATGGTCGATTTCTGCGTCAACATCAGCCGCGAAGAGGTCGAGGGCCTCGACGGGGCGCGGTTCAACGTCATCACCGCGCTCGCGCCCGCACCGCATCCGCGCTTCTCGCGCTACTTCGCCCAGATCAAGCAGGACCTCGGTTTCGGCGTCTACGTGCCGGATTGCGACACCACGGCGTGTTCGATCTCCGCGGCGACCCAGGCCGGCTGCACCGATCCGATCCTCGACCAGCCGCTGCTGGATTTCTATGCAGGCTATCAGGTGCGCGCCGGCGTCAACGAACCGCGCGTGACCGTGCCGATCAACGACAATATCGACTATGAGGGCGGGGTCGCGACCTGGATCGACAACCTCAAGGGCGAGCGGCCCTACGGCAACGATCTCGATCCGACGCTCAATCTCGATATTCTCGAGGTCAGCTTCCGCAACCTCGCACGCTGGAAAGTCTTGGAGACGCCGGCGCGGCTTGCCACCGTGCAGCGCATCATCGGCTTCCAGAAGCGGCTGGCGGCGAGCGGCGCCTTCGCCAATCCGCGCTCGCACATCTATTATTTGCCGGAGCTCTACAGCGCCTATTTCGGCCGCTGCTACGCCGCCTTCCTGGCGCTGCCGCTGGCGGCGCAGGCGATCATCGATCCCGACGGCGATTTCGATTTCATCCGCCACCGCGTGCTCTCCTACGTCAAGGGCGAGCTGATGGCCGCCGAGATGAACGTGTTCGACGCAGCGCTCGCCCTGATCGCGCTCGGCCATCTCGGCGCCGACCCGCGCGCCTTTGCGCCGGCGCTGAACGTGATCGTCGCGAGCCTCGGCGAAGGCGGCCGCCGCGGCCCGTTCCGCGCCTATGAATGGAACAAGATGAAGACGCCGACGCGGATTTTGGTCGGCGGTCCGGAGGTCACGTCGGCGTTCGTGCTGATGGGGCTGGCGGTCGCCAAACGGGCAATGACGCGGGGATAGGTTTCGTAGAGTGGGTCAGCGAAGCGTAACCCACCACTTCTGCCGCCGTGGAGACGAAAGATGACGGGAAGTTGAAAGCCCAACTGCCAGGCATATGCTGGCCGGGCGGACAAAAGCCGACCACAATTGCGAGGTCTATCGCAATTTTCATCACACGCGGACCGGCATGTTGCGAAAATTCCTGATTGCGCTGTCATTGCTTGGCTTCTCCCTGCCCGGCTTGCCATCGTCGGCTGAGGCCGCCGACATCGCGGGCACCGCGAAGGTTCGCGCCGGCGACGCCGTGATGATCGGCAACACGCGGATCAGGCTCGGCGGCATCGACGCGCCCGCGGTCGACCAGCTCTGCCTCAACAACAAGGGCGAGCGCTGGACCTGCGGCATCGCTGCCCGCGACGAGCTTGCCAAATACGCCGACGGCAAGAACTGGGTCTGCCATGCCAGATCAATCGACCGGCGCGGCCGCACCGTGGCGCGCTGCGATGTCGGCGGCGAGGATATCCAGAAATGGCTGGTGCGCACAGGCTGGGCGCTGGCCTACACCCGCATGTCGCACGACTATGAGGCGGACGAGAAGGCCGCGCGGGAAGCCAAGGCCGGCATGTGGCAGGGCGCCTTCATCGCGCCCTGGGACTGGCGCGTGCGCAACAAGAAGACCACCATCCTCGGCGCCACCAAGCCGCCCGACGGCGCGCATGCAATCCTGCTCGCTTCGGCCTCAGGCCCGGTCGCGCCCTCGCCGGACTGCACCATCAAGGGCAACGTCAACTCCGCCGGCGAATGCATCTATCACCGGCCGACCAGCCGCTGGTATGCGCAGATCAAGATGAAGATCAGCAAGGGCACGCGCTGGTTCTGCTCGGTGGAGGAAGCCGAAGATGCGGGCTGCCGCGAGACTAAGAGATAACCCACGTCAGACCTGCGTTTTCCGGTCTTTTCTTGCACCGCAGCGCCGCGTAAAAGTGTGAATCAGCGACCCACCATCCTGTTCTCAGGCAACAAGGACCAACTGCAATGACCGTTCGCGCGGGCCGGGAATTTCTGGCCATCCCCGGGCCCACCAATATGCCCGACGAGGTGCTGCGGGCGATGCATCGTCCGGCGATCGACATCTACTCCAAGCAGATGACCGATCTGACCGAGAGCCTGCTTAGCGACATCTCGAAATTGTTTGCGACCAAGGGCAAGTCCTACATCTACATCGCCAACGGTCACGGCGCCTGGGAAGCGGCGCTGAGCAACGTGCTGTCGCGCGGCGACAAGGTGCTGGTGCTCGAAAGCGGACGGTTCGCGATCGGCTGGGGCCATGCGGCTTCCCTGATGGGCGCCGAGGTCGAGGTGCTCAAGGGCGACTGGCGCCGCGCGGTACGGCCGCACGAGGTCGAGGAGCGCCTGCGCCGCGACAAGGAGCACACCATCAAGGCCGTCGTCGTCGTCCAGGTCGACACCGCCTCCGGCGTGCAGAACGACATCGAGGCGATCGGCAAGGCGATCAAGGCAAGCGGCCATCCGGCGCTGTACATGGTCGACACCGTGGCCTCGCTCGGCTGCATGCCGTTCGAGATGGACAAATGGGGCATCGACGTCGCGATGTCGGGCTCGCAAAAGGGCCTGATGACGCCGCCCGGCCTCGGCTTCGTCACGGCCAATGCGCGTGCGCTCGAGGTGCACAAGAAGGCCAACATGGCGACGCCCTATTGGAGCTGGAGCGAGCGCGAAGGCAGCGAGCATTATCGCAAATATGCCGGCACCGCGCCGGTCCATCTGTTGTTCGCGCTGCGCCAGGCGATCGACCTGCTGCACGAGGAAGGGCTGGAGAACGCCTTCCGCCGCCACAGCCTGCTCGGCGAAGCCGCGCGTCGCGCGGTCGGCGCGTGGTCCGAAGGCCAGGTGCTCGGCTTCAACATCGCGGAAGCCAGCGAACGCTCCAACACCGTGACCACGGTGACCATGAGCAACGGCCACGACCCGGCAGTGCTGCAACGCTATTGCAAGGAGAAATGCGGCGTGGTGCTCGGCAACGGCATCGGCGACCTCACCGGAAAGGCCTTCCGCATCGCCCATATGGGTCACGTCAACGCGCCGATGCTGCTCGGCACGTTGGGCGTGATCGAGGTCGGGCTGAACGCGCTGAAGATCCCGCACGGCAAGGGCGGGCTTGAGGCAGCGGTCGCGTATCTCGGCGAAGAGGTGGCGGTGTAAAGCGCCCGTCCGAATTCCGCTGTCGTCCCGGACAAGCGAAGCTCCTGGCGACGCGGAGCGTTGTCCAGGACGGAGCGCAGATCCGGGACGACAGTTGAGTTTGCCGCGGCTACTGCGGCATCCGATACGCCTCGATCTGCGCCTTCAGCTCGTTCAGCGGCGCCAGCGGCGCCTTCAGATCGACCCGGTATTCCCCGCTCGCCAGCCACGACAACACCTTCGCATCGATCACCGGCGAATGGTGGATGACATCAGCGTAATTGTTGAGATCGTGCGTCACCTGCTTGATCGCGCGGAAATCATGCAGGCGTACATTTGCAAGCTGCGTCAGGCGTTCGGCGATGCGCGCCGTGAGATCGGTGACGATCTTCAGCGTCGCCGGCGAAGCGTCGCGCATCGCGACGAATTGCAGGATCGAATAGGGCGGGAAGTAGATGTCGAAGGTCACGTCCGGATGGCGCGCGATCAGGTCGACGGCATCATGCTCGAAATGCCGAACCATCGCGTCGTAACGATAGCCTTCGCCGAGAAAACGGCTGCGCACGGGATCGGTGATATAGGCGAAGGCCGCGAGCGTCCTTTTGGCATTATAGGCGCGCGCAACGTCGGCATCCCGCGACAGCGCATAGATGTCGTCGACGTCTTCAAGCGCGAACTTGACGGGCAGATAAGGCGCGGCCCGGGTCAGCGGCTCTCGCAGCGGCGGAACCGACCGCAGCAATGCGAACAGGGATTCCTTCGCCATCGCCGCGCTGAATAGATAGGAAGCGATGCCTTTTGCCGTCCCGCGATAGAGATCGGCGGAGAGATAAGGATCGGTCTCGATGTCGGCCGCATCGACAAAGATGAAATCATCCATCGCCCAGATCACGCGCTTTGCGCCGCGATCGATGGCCTGCTCGAGCACAAAACCCTGCTGGCGCGAATTGGATCCGGTCATCGCCAGCTTGAGCGAGTGCACGCCAAGCGCATGGTCGATGTCGCTCTGGCGGAAATGGATCGCGAGCGAGGTGCCCATGAACGCGGTGTCGAAGGACTGGCTGCGGATCAGCCCGGCATTCTGCACGCGCGTGTCATCGGAATAGAACGGCGCGACGAGGCGCGAGGGGCGAAACAGCTGCAGGGGATCGACGACATAGGTGAGCGCAGCCGCGCCCAGCACGCACGCGATGCTCGCGAGGAGAAGTCGCCCTGGATGTGTGAACGCGCCTCGCATCAGAACCGGAAATAGATGAATTCGCTGTGGCTCTGGATACCCAAAATCCCAAACGCAAGCACCAGCGACGCGCCATAGAGGACCAGCGGCCGCATCCGTCCGGTCATCAGGCCGTCGCCGACCGTGCGATTGGCATGATCGTACCCCATGATTCCTTGCGTGTTCGGCGCGAGCCACACCAGCGCGGCATAAATTGCGACCATCACCAACGCGGCAATCTCTTCGCGGTCGAACACGATATTCGAGGGATCGGCCATCGCATTCAGAATCCGCAGCGCCCAATCGACCCGTTCGGCGCGGAAGAAGACCCAGGCGACAACGACGGCGAGGAATGTCAGCACGGCCCCGGCGACGTGAGTTGGGCGCGCGAGCAACTTCGGAACATTCGGCACCAGCGCGTTAAGAGCGTGGTTGACGCAGAGATAGGCGCCATGCAGCGCGCCCCAAATGACAAAGGTCCAGGCCGCGCCATGCCAGAGCCCGCCGAGCAGCATCGTGAGCAGCAGATTGACGTAACGGAGCACGCGGCCGCGCCTGTTGCCCCCGAGCGGGATGTAGAGATAGTCGCGCAGGAAGTGCGACAGCGTCATGTGCCAGCGCCGCCAGAACTCGACGATGCTGGTGGCCTTGTACGGCGAGTTGAAATTTACGGGTAAGAAGATGCCGAACATCAGCGATATCCCGATCGCCATGTCCGAATAGCCGGAGAAGTCGAAATAGAGCTGGAACGTGTAGGCGAGCGCGCCAAGCCAGGCCTGGTCGAAGCTCGGCGCGCGCGCATCGAAGGCGAGCGCGACCAGCGGCTGGATGCCGTCGGCGAGGCACGTCTTCTTGAACAGGCCGATTGCGAAGATGATGATTCCGCACAGGATCAGATGCGCATGCGGATGCTTGGTTTCCTCCCGTTCGAATTGCGGGATCATGTCCTTGTGGTGAAGGATCGGCCCCGCGATCAGATGCGGAAAGTATGTCACGAACAGCGCGTAGTGCGGCAGCGCGTAGGCCGCCACCTGCCCGCGCCAGGCGTCAACCAGGAACGCGATCTGGGTGAATGTGTAGAAGGAGATGCCGACCGGCAGCAGGATGTGGACCGCAAAGTGCGTCCCGGTGAGCGCGTTGATGTTCTCGGTGACGAAGCCGGCATATTTGAAGATGCCGAGCACGAGGAGATCGCCGGCGACGCCGAGGGCCAGTGCCGCCTTTCGTTGCGACGGAGCAAGCTTCGCCACGATGAGGAGGTGGCCCATGCCGTAGTTGAAGGCGATCGATATCAGCAACAGGGCGACGAATTGCCAATTGCCGATGGCATAGAAGGCGACCGACGCCACCGCCAGCCAGATCACCGGTGCCAGATTGCTGCACCGCCCGAGCCAGAAATAGCCAGCCAGCGCGGCCGGCAGGAACAGCAGGATGAACGGGTAGGAATTGAACAGCATCAGGCTGGACCGGCGGCGGGACTAAAGACCCGGCCCCTAAAGCATACAAGCGGCCGGTCAACAACCCGGCAACGGGCCCGCAGCGATGCTGGCAATCCACGGAATCGGGACGATATAAGGTGAAACACGCATCTGAATGAGGATCGAGTGACACAAGCCAAAACACCTTCCCAGCCCCCCGTCGCGCCGCGCCGGCCGCATTCATTCACGCGGCACGGGATTACCGTGACCGACGACTATGCCTGGCTGAAGGACGAGAAATGGCAGGAGGTGCTGCGCGATCCCGCGGTGCTCGATCCCGACATCCGCGGATATCTCGACGCAGAAAATGACTACACCGAGAGCCTGCTCGGCCATACCGCGGCCCTCCAGAAGACGCTGGTGCGCGAGATGCGGGGGCGGATCAAGGAGGACGATTCCAGCGTGCCGTCGCCGGATGGTCCCTTCGCCTATTTCCGCAAGTTCCGCGAAGGCGGCCAGCACGAGCTGTTCGGCCGCATGCCGCGCGATGGCGGCGAAGGCCACATCGTGCTCGACGGCGATGCGCTCGCCAAGGACCACACCTATTTCAAATTCGGCGGCAGCCGGCACTCGAACGACCACAGGCTGCAGGCCTGGAGCGCCGACACCAAAGGCTCGGAGTATTTCTCCGTCCGCGTGCGCGACTGGGCGACCGGAAACGACCTTGACGACGTCGTCGAGGAGACCGACGGCGGCGTGGTCTGGAGCAAGGACGCCACGTCGTTCTTCTACGTGAAGCTCGACGACAATCATCGCCCGATGCAGGTGTGGCGGCACAAGCTCGGCACTGGGCAGGCCGACGACACGCTGGTCTACGAAGAGCAGGATTCCGGCTGGTTCACCCATTTGCACGAGAGCACCAGCGGCCGCTTCTGCGTGATCGCGGGCGGCGACCACGAGACCTCTGAGCAGCGGCTGATCGATCTCGCCCATCCCGAGGCACCACCGCGCCTCGTTGCGGCGCGCGAGGAAGGCGTGCAATATTCGCTCGCCGACCGTGGTGACGAACTGTTCATCCTCACCAACGCCGACGACGCGATCGACTTCAAGATCGTCACCGCGCCGCTCGCTTCCCCCGAGCGCAGGAACTGGCGCGATCTGATCCCGTATCGCCCGGGCATCTATATCATCGACCTCGATCTCTATGCCAGCCACATGGTGCGGCTGGAGCGCGCCAATGCGCTGCCGTCGATCGTGATCCGCGACCTCGCGACCAAGGAGGAGCACGCCATCGCGTTCGACGAGGCGGCCTATTCGCTGGATACAATGGGCTCCTATGAATTCGAGACGACGAATTTGCGTTTCGCCTATTCGTCGATGACGACGCCGTCGGAAGTCTATGATTACGACATGGTCAAGCGGACGCGCACCCTGCGCAAGCGGCAGGAGATTCCGTCCGGCCACAATGCGGCCGACTACGTCACGACGCGCATCATGGCGAAGGCGCATGACGGGGCCGAGGTGCCGGTCTCGATCCTCCATCGGCGCGGGCTTACGCTCGACGGCGCGGCGCCGCTTCTGCTCTACGGCTACGGCTCCTATGGCATGGCGATGCCGGCCTCGTTCAGCGCCAACCGGCTGTCGCTGGTCGATCGCGGCTTCATCTACGCCATCGCCCATATCCGCGGCGGCGCCGACAAGGGCTGGGGCTGGTATCTCGACGGCAAGCGCGAGAAGAAGACGAATTCGTTCGACGATTTCTCAGCCAGCGCCCGCGCGCTGATCGACGCGAAATACACCAGCGCAAAACGCATCGTCGGCCACGGCGGCTCGGCCGGCGGCATGCTGATGGGGGCGGTCGCCAACCGCGCCGGTGAATTGTTCGCCGGCATCGTCGCCGAAGTGCCGTTCGTCGACGTGCTCAACACCATGCTCGACGACACGCTGCCGCTGACGCCGCCGGAATGGCCGGAATGGGGCAACCCGATCGAGAGCGAGAAGGATTTCCGCACCATCCTGTCGTATTCGCCCTACGACAACGTCGCGGCGAAAGACTATCCCGCGATCCTGGCGATGGGTGGCCTGACCGATCCGCGCGTCACCTATTGGGAGCCCGCCAAATGGATCGCACGCCTGCGCGCGACTATGAGCGACGGCGGCCCGGTGCTACTCCGCACCAACATGGGCGCCGGCCACGGCGGCGCCTCGGGACGCTTCAACCGGCTGGATGAAGTCGCGATCGTCTATGCGTTCGCGCTCTGGGCGGCGGGGATGGCGGAGGCCGGGGTGTAGGCCACGCTCTCCCTGGTCGTCCTGGCGAAAGCCAGGGCCCATACCGCGTGATCTATCCGACAAAGGTCGGTGTCAGTACAGCGCGAAAAGACGACTACTCCCTGGGGTGATGGGTCCTGGCATTCGCCAGGACGACGACAGAGATTGTGGGACGAGTTGCCGGCCTTTACCTTCCGTTCGCCTTCCGCCATGCGGCGAAGTCGGTCAGCGTCTGCGGGTCCGTCGCGGGATAGAGACCGAAAATGCCGCGGCCCCTGTTGACTTCCTCGGTGACGAAGTCCTCGAACGCGGTCATCTCGAAGGTCTCGTTGGCGATCTCGTCAGCGAGATGCGCGGGAATTACGATCACGCCGTCGCTGTCGCCGAGAATGACGTCGCCGGGAAACACCGGCGCATCGCCGCAGCCAATGGGAACGTTGATCTCGATGGCGTGATGCAGCGTCAGATTCGTCGGCGCGCTCGGGCGGTGGTGGTAGGCGGGGATACCGAGCTTGGCGATCTCGGCCGAGTCGCGAAAGCCGCCGTCAGTGACGACACCGGCGACACCGCGCTTCATCAGCCGCGTGACCAGGATTGCGCCGGCGGAAGCGGCGCGTGCGTCCTTGCGGCTGTCCATCACCAGCACGCTGCCAGCCGGGCAATCCTCGACCGCCTTGCGCTGCGGATGGGAGCGGTCCTTAAAGACCTCGATGGTGTTGAGGTCCTCGCGGGCCGGCATATAGCGCAGCGTGAAGGCTTCACCGACCATCGTCGGCTGGCCGGCGCTGAGCGGGTGCACGTCCTGGATCATCTGGATGCGCAGGCCGCGCTTGAACAGCGCGGTTGCGACCGTGGCGGTGGAAACGGATTTGAGCTTGGTGCGGGTGGCTTCACTGAGTTTTGTCATTGCATTGGCTCTCTCTTTTCTCATTCCGGGGCGCGCATAGCGCGAACCCGGAATCCATCGGGCGGCACAGACTGCGGCCCAATGGATTCCGGGCTCATCGCTTTGCGATGCCCCGGAATGACAGGGTCATCAGTAAATCGAGGGCTCGCCGATCGGCGCGCCGAAATCGGTCTCGAGGAAATCGAAGTCGCAACCGTCATTGGCCTGCTTGATGTGCTTGGTGAACATCCAGCCATAGCCGCGCTCGAAGCGGCGCTCGGGCTGCTTCCAGGCGGCGCGGCGCTTTTCTAGCTCGGCCTCGGACACATCGAGATTGATGGTGCGGGCGGCAACATCGAGCGTGATGCGGTCGCCGTTTCGCACCAGTGCCAGCGGCCCGCCGACATAGGATTCGGGCGCAACGTGCAAAATGCAGGCGCCGTAGCTGGTGCCGCTCATGCGCGCATCGGAGATCCGCACCATGTCGCGGACGCCCTGCTTCACGAGCTTGGTCGGGATCGGCAGCATGCCCCATTCCGGCATGCCCGGTCCGCCCTGCGGCCCCGCATTGCGCAAGATGAGGATGTGATCCTCGGTGACGTCGAGATCGGGATCGTCGACCGCCTTTTTCATCGACGGATAGTCGTCGAACACCAGCGCGGGCCCGGTGTGCTTGAGGAAGCGCGGCGCGCAGGCGCTCGGCTTGATGACGCAGCCGTCGGGCGCGAGATTGCCCTTGAGCACGGCGAGCGCGCCTTCCTTGTAGATGGGATTGTCGATCGAGCGGATCACATCGTCATTGTGGACCTCGGCGCCATCGATGTTCTCGCCCACGGTCTTACCGGTGACGGTGATGCAGTCGAGATGCAGGTGCGGCTTGATCTGCCCCATCAGGGCCGGCAGGCCGCCGGCATAGAAGAAGTCCTCCATCAGATAGGCATCGCCGCTCGGCCGCACATTGGCGATGACGGGCACCTTGCGGCTCGCAATCTCGAAATCGTCGAGGCCGATGTCGAGGCCGGCGCGGCGAGCCTGCGCGATCAGATGGATGATCGCATTGGTCGAACAGCCCATCGCCATCGCCACGGCGATCGCGTTCTCGAACGCCTTGCGGGTCTGGATCGTCTTCGGCGTCAGATCTTCCCAGACCATCTCGACGATGCGGCGGCCGCATTCGGAGGCCATGCGGATATGGTTGGCATCGGCGGCGGGAATGGAGGAGGCGCCGGGCAACGTCATGCCGATCGCCTCGGCAATCGCGGTCATGGTGGAAGCCGTGCCCATGGTCATGCAGGTGCCGTAGCTGCGCGCAATGCCGGCTTCGATGTCGAGCCAGTCCTTGTCGGAGATCTTTCCGGCGCGCCGCTCGTCCCAATATTTCCAGCCGTCCGAGCCCGAGCCCAGCGTCTTGCCCTTCCAATTGCCGCGCAGCATCGGGCCTGCCGGCAGATAGATCGCCGGAATGTTCATCGAGGTGGCGCCCAGCAGCAGCGCGGGCGTGGTCTTGTCGCAGCCGCCCATCAGCACCACGCCGTCGACGGGATGGCTGCGCAGCAACTCCTCGGCGTCCATCGCCAGCAGATTGCGATAGAGCATGGTGGTCGGCTTCAACAGCGATTCCGACAGCGACAGCGCCGGCAACTCCAGCGGCAGGCCGCCGGCCATCAGGATGCCGCGCTTGACGTCGTCGACGCGCGACTTGAAATGCATGTGGCAGGGCTGCGCGTCCGACCAGGTGTTGAGGATCGCGATGATCGGGCGGTCCTTCCACTCCTCCGGCGCGTAGCCCATCTGCATGGTGCGGGAGCGATGGCCGAACGAGCGGAGATCGTCGGGTGCGAACCAGCGCGCGCTGCGGAGCTGGTCGGGCGTCAGTTTCTTCTTGGTCATGATTGGGTGCCCCATTTCTGCACGGTGTTCCGCTCGATGGCGCGGAAGATCAGGTTCTCGACAAAAAGCCCGATGATGATCACCGTCAAGAGGCCGGCGAAGACCGCAGGTATGTCGAGGAGGTTGCGGTTTTCGAAGATGAACCAGCCGAGCCCGCCCTGCCCCGACGATACGCCGAACACCAGCTCGGCCGCGATCAGCGTGCGCCAGGCAAAGGCCCAGCCGATCTTGAGGCCGGTCAGGATCGAGCCGAACGCGGCGGGAATCAGGATTTTCGCCACGTAAGGCAGCCCGCGCAGGCCGTAGTTGCGGCCGACCATGCGCAGCGTGTTGGACACGCTCTTGAAGCCGGAATGGGTGTTGAGCGCGACCGGCCACAGCACCGAATGGATCAGCACAAACACCAGACTGCCGTTGCCGAGACCGAACCAGATCAGAGCCAGCGGCAGCAGGGCGATCGCCGGCAGCGGATTGAACATCGCCGTGACCGTCTCGAGGAAATCGGTGCCGATGCGGGTCGAGATCGCAAGCACGGTGAAGATCGCGGCGAGCGCGATGCCCGCCGAATAACCCGTGAACAGCACTTTGAGCGAAGCCCACGCCCGCATCGGAATTGTGCCGTCCTTGACGCGATCGTAGAGCGTGAGGATCGTGTCGTGCAGCGTCGGAAACAGCAGGGGATTGTCGAGCGTGAGGCCATAGGCCTCCCAGACCGCCGCGAGAAACAGGATGATGACCGTCTTGCGGACAAAGCCATCGTTCCACAACAGCTCGGGCACGCTCAGCTTGCGCTCGACTTCGGCCGCGCCGCCGGCGACCGGCGCCTCACGCAGCAGGATCCTGGCTTCGCCCATCAGATGCTCCCTCAATGCGCCGTTGCTTCGGCGGCGAACAGGAGATCGTGAATCTCCTTCTCGAGCCGACCGGCACTGCCATCCTCATTGGAGACCTTGTCGACGTCGATCACCTCGGCCTTGACGCGGCCTGGATGCGGCGACAGCAGCAGGATGCGGTTGCCGATACGGATCGCTTCCGCAATCGAATGCGTCACGAACAGCACGGTGAATTTGGTCTCGCTCCAGAGCTGGAGCAGCTCGTCCTGGCAGGTCCGGCGCGTCAGCGCGTCGAGCGCGGCGAACGGCTCGTCCATCAGCAGGATGTCGGGCTCCATCGCCATGCCGCGCGCGATCGCGACGCGCTGCTTCATGCCGCCGGACAGCGTGTGCGGATAGGCATCGACCACGCGGGTGAGGCCCACCTTCTCGATATAGGCCCGCGCCCGCGCTTCGGCGTCCTTGCGCGACAATTTTCGCGCGGTCAGCAGCGGAAACATCACGTTGGCCAGCACGCTCTTCCACGGCAGCAGCTGGTCGAACTCCTGGAAGATCATCATGCGATCGGCGCCCGGACCGTGGATCTCGCGATCGTTGATGGTCATGCGGCCTTCGCTCGGCGCCATGTAGCCGCCGACGGCCTTGAGCAGGGTCGACTTGCCGCAGCCGGACGGGCCGAGCAGCACGAAGCGATCGGACCTGTCGACGGTGAAGCTGACCCTTTCCGTGGCGGTGACGACGGCGCTGGAGGTCTTGTAGCGCAGCGTCACGGAGCTGACCTCGAGCAGCGCCATCAGTTGCCCTTCAGATCGTGGGCGACGGGCAGATAGTAATCGGTCCAGGCCTTGGGCTGAGTCTTCAGCGTACCGGTCTTGAACAGATGCGCGGCGAATTTCATCGTGCCCTGCGGTTCGAGATTCCACTCCATCATGCCGGGCTCCTTCAGGAGATCGAGCAGCTCTTCCACCGAGGTCTTGTCGCCGGTGATCTCCTTGTAGATCTCGACCGCCTGTCTGGTGTCGCTGCGGATCAGATCCTGCGCTTCCTTGGTCGCATCGCGCACGGCCTGGATAATTTTCGGGTTGGCATCCGCGAACTTCGTGGTGGTGAAGAACTGCGCCTGGCTGAGCGGCCCGCCCATCACGTCAGGCGACGACAGCACGACATGCGCACCCGGCACGTTCTTCAGCTCGAGGAAGGTGAACGGCGGGATCGAGAAATGGGTGTGCACCTCGTGCTTGGAATTGGACAGCGCCGCATAGGCGTCGGGATGGCCGAGCTGCACCGTGTTGACGTCCAGCTTCGACCATTGGTCGGCACCAAAGGCCTCGGCGGCAGCGATCTGGAGCACGATCGCCTGGGTCGAGACTTTTACGGTCGGCACCGCGATCTTGTCGCTGGGGCCGAAATCCCTAATCGACTTGATGTTGGCGTCGCGGCTGATCAGCGTCATCGGCTGCGCCGAGGTCGCAACGATGCCCTTGACGCCGCCGCGGGTGCGGTCCCACAGCAGCAGCAGATTGCCGGTGCCGGTGTTGAGGATGTCGACGCCGCCCGCGAGCAACGCATCGGTCTGCGCACCGCCGCCGGAGAAGGTGACCCATTTGGTGGTGACACCCGCGACCCCGAGCTGAGCTGCGTGCTTCTCGATCAGCTTCTGCTTTTCCATGATGTGGCTCGGCATGTAGAAAATGCCGGGCTGGCGTGACAGCGAGATCTCGGATTTTTGCTGCGCCTTCGCCGGCGAGGCCGTCAGCGCCGTGGCGGCGATCAGGGCGACGGCCGTGAGGCCATACTGCAATTGCTTGATCATTGTTGTTCGTTTCCTCCGGACGCCATTGACGAGCGATCTAGCTAATGCACTAATGTATTAGTGCATCAAAGGCAAGGCGGCCGGAGCTCTTCGCATGGAAACAGCCCAACCCGCGGCCCGCACGGTGGCCCGCCCCGGCGCGCGGCTCGACCGGGCCCGGCAGGCCGCACCGCAAGTGTTCGAGCGGCTGCGCAATGCCATTCTCGCGCTCGAACTGCCGCCGGGCTCGCCGCTGTCGCGCACGGATCTCGCCGCACAATTCGGCGTCAGCTCGACGCCGATCCGCGACGCCTTGATGCGGCTGGAGGAAGAAGGGCTCGTCGACGTGTTTCCACAGCACGCCACCGTCGTCAGCCGGGTCGATGTCGGTCGGGCCGAGCAGGCCCATTTCCTGCGCCAGGCGCTTGAGCTCGAAATCGTCAGGCTGCTCGCGCAGCAGCACGGCGAAGCCCTCGTCTTACGCCTCGACCACACGATCGCGCTCCAGCAGCAATTTGCCAAGGCCGGCGACTTCCAGGGCTTCATCGCCGGCGACAATGATTTTCACGCGCAGCTTTATGCCGCGGCCGACAAGCAGGAGCTCTGGACGCTGGTGCGCAGCCGTAGCGGACATATCGACCGGCTGCGCCGACTGCATCTGCCCTCTCCCGGCAAGGCCCAGAACATCGTCCGCCACCACAAGCTGATCACGCGCGCGATCGAGGCCGGCGACCCCTATGCCGCGCAACAGCATCTGCGCAAGCACCTGTCGGGCACGCTGAGCGAGCTCGACACGATCCGGAGCCACTATCCCGAATACCTGACCGACTAGGCCTATGGCGCGCGGTCGTCGCGCGCTTGTGCACGTCACCGTGCATAAGTTGCGCAACCGATTCGCCTTTTGCGAGCAATCGTCGGATCGATGGCGAAGTGCTTGCA
Organism: Bradyrhizobium sp. WSM4872; assembly: GCF_055811715.1. Lineage (NCBI taxonomy): Bacteria > Pseudomonadati > Pseudomonadota > Alphaproteobacteria > Hyphomicrobiales > Nitrobacteraceae > Bradyrhizobium > Bradyrhizobium sp. WSM4872. Next base: position 150,983 of record NZ_JBVVPT010000015.1, read on the forward strand.
GGCCGGATGCAATCCGCGCGACAATTTCAGAGTTGATGGTTTGATTTGCGGTCGCTGGGAAACCCCATCCGGCCCGGGAGGATACCAGACGTGGCCAACATCCTGATCGTGGATGACGATCCGGCCGTGCAGATGACGATTCGGCTGCTCCTGGAGAGGGCCGGTCATCACGTCACCGTCGCCGGAGACGGCCGCAAGGGACTTGCGCTGTTCGAGGCCAGCCAGTTCGACCTGCTGTTTCTCGACATCTTCATGCCAGGCATGGACGGCCTGGAGACGATGCGCCACATCCGGGCGCTGCAGCCGGCGATTCCGATCGTCGTCATTTCCGGCCGGTCGTTCGCGCCGGACGCGTATGCTGAGCCGGACTTCCTCAAGATGGCGACCAAGCTCGGCGCGGTGGCGAGCTTGCAGAAGCCGTTCCGGGCCGACGCACTGCTTGCCGCGGTCGCTGGCAGCCTGGACGCAGCGCGGACGGCATCGGTGAGGAATCCGGATGTCAGCACCGGCCGCCGATGACAAGAACCTTCATTCTGTTCCAACCGAGCACGGGCACGGCCCTTCAGGGAGCGGTGCGAATATCCCCATGACGCTAGCTACGCGGCTCGCTATCGCGATGATCCTGCTGGTGGCGGTCACCGTGGCCGCGGTCGGCTGGCTCGGCTATCGCAACATCACCCAAGCCGTCATTCCGCGGGTCCTGGAACGGATCGAAGCCCAGTCGAGCCTGCTGGCCACCCATCTTGAATCTTACGTTGCCGGCGCTCGTGGCGATCTGCTCGGTTATCGCTCCGCCGCTGCCATCAATGGCCTGATCCGCGCTCATGTCGGTGGAGGCATCGATGCAGTCGACGGCGTTTCGGAGCAAACCTGGCGCGAGCGCATCGCCACGCGGTTCGCAGCCGAGATCGACGCGAAGCCGAGCTACGGGCAATTTCGAATCATCGGCCTTGACGACGACCAGCGCGAACTGGTCCGCGTCGATCGCGCCGGCCCTAACGGAGCCGCACGGATTGTCCCCAACGGCGAACTCGAACGCAAGAGCGAACGAACGTACTTCCAGGAGACGATTCGATTGGCGCCGGGCGACATCTATGTTTCGCCCGTCGATCTCGCCACCCGGCAAGGAGGAACCACGGACCCTCACATTCCGACGTTGCGCGTCGCGACGCCGCTGTTCACGCCTGATAGCAAGCCGTTCGGCATCATCATTGCCAATATCGACATGCGTCCCGCACTCGACCGCGTCCGCTCGACCGCGAGCGCCGGGGGAGACATCTATGTCGTGAATTCGCGTGGCGACTATCTGGTCCATCCCGATCGCGCGCGGGAATTCGGTACATTGCATGGCAACGCCAACGATTGGCGCCGGGACTTTCCTTTCTTTGCAGCCCGGGCCGGCCAGCCGCAAGGATCCACGCAGCTGACGAGCGACCGGTCGGGCCGGCCGAGTGGAGCGGCGATCGCACCGGCGCTGCTTGCCGGCAAGGAGTGGTTGGCTATCATCGAGACGGCCCCCGCATCCGTGTTCAGCCGCGTTCCGGCGGCCATTCAAAAAACCTCCTCGCTGGTCGGCCTGCTTGCCGTTCTTGCCGCAGCTTTGCTTGCGGTGTTGCTGGCGCGCTCATTGACGCGGCCGATCGGGCGTTTGACCGCGGCGGTGGAGGCGATCGGCAGCGGACGGCGCGCCGATATTCCCGTCGATGCGAGCGGAGAGACAGGCGTGCTGGCGCGGGCATTTGCTCAGATGGTCGACGAAACGAGAGCGAAGACGGCCGCTCTTGAACGCGAGATCCAGGAGCATCGCCGCACCGAGGCCGCGCGAAGCCATCATGAAGCGCGCGAGCGCTTGTTCAGCGCCGCCGTAGAATCCTCCGACGACGCGATCGTGATGCAATCGCTCGACGCCGTCATCACCGGCTGGAATGCCGCCGCCGAGCGCCTCTACGGCTATTCGGCGGATGAGGCGATCGGGAAATCCACCTCGACCATCGTCCCGCCCGACCGACGCGAGCAAGGCAAGGACTATTTGCAGCGGCTGGCCCGAGGTGAACCGATCGAACGCTTCGAGACCGTGCGCCTGCGCAAGGATGGCACGCCGGTCGAAATCTCACTCAGCCTGTCCCCGATCAGAGGCCCGTCGGGCGAGATCGTGGGCGCCTCCGGCACGGCGCGCAGCCTGACCGAGGCGCGGCGGGCCGAGCGGGCGCTGCAGCAGCAGCTCGAGGAACGGCGCCAGATCTTCGAGACCTCGCAGGATCTGATCATGGTGATGGACGCGCACGGCCACATCGCGCAGATCAGTCCGAGCAGCGAGCCCATTATCGGCTACCGGCCGGAGCAGATGATCGGCCGCAGCGGCGCCGATTTCATTCATCCCGGCCATCTCGACCAGTCGCGCGACGAGATGCGCGCGCTCAGGCGCGGCGAGCGGCTGAAGCTCGCCGACACCCGCTGCTTCCACAAGGACGGACGCGAGGTCTGGCTGTCCTGGCTCGGCAGCTGGTCCGACCATGCCCAGCGCTACTTCTTTGTCGGGCGCGACATGACGGAGGCGAGGCTTGCACAGGAGTCGTTGCGGGAGAGCGAACAGCTTGCGCGCAACATCGTCGAGACCTCGCTCGACGCTTTCACCCAGACCGACCAGGCCGCTGCCATCCTGAGTTGGAACTCGCAAGCCGAGAAGCTCTTCGGATGGGCGCGTGAGGAAGCAATCGGCAAGAATGCGATCGAGCTTTTCGTCGCCCCCAGTGAGCGCGAAAGCGTCAGGGCCAGACTCAAGCTCTTTCTCGAATCCGAGCAACAATCCCTCGCCAATCCACGTCGCGAACTCTTGGTACGGCGGCGCGATGGCAAGGAATTCAGGGCCGAGCTCAGCGTCACGGCGCTCCGGCGACGCGAAGGTGTCCTCTTCAATTCGTTTTACCGCGACCTGACCGACAAGATCGCGGCCGACGAGCGCATCCGCCAGGCCGAGAAGATGGAGGCGGTCGGCCAGCTCACCGGCGGCGTGGCGCACGACTTCAACAACATCCTCACCGTCATCACCGGAACGATCGAGATCCTGGCCGACGCGGTGGCCAAGGAGCCGGAGCTCGCGGCGATCACGAAGATGATCGACGAGGCCGCCGGGCGTGGCGCCGAGCTGACGCAGCATCTGCTGGCGTTTGCGCGCAAGCAGCCGCTCCAGCCGCGCGAAATCGATGTCAACGCACTGATCATCGACACCGCGAAACTATTGCGGCCGACGCTGGGCGAGCAGATCCATGTCGAATCCGTGTTCGAGAACGAGAACTGCGTCGCGATCGTCGATCCCAGCCAGCTCACCACCGCGATCCTCAACCTCGCGCTCAATGCCCGCGATGCCATGCCGGGCGGCGGCAAGCTGATTGTGGAGACGGGCGCGGCCTATCTCGACGAGATCTATGCCAGCGTCAACGACGTCCCGCCGGGACACTACGTGCTGATCGCCGTGAGCGACACCGGCAGCGGAATTCCCGCCAACATGCTGGCCAGGGTGTTCGACCCCTTCTTCACCTCGAAGGGACCGGGCAAGGGCACCGGACTCGGGCTTTCGATGGTCTACGGCTTCATCAAGCAGTCCGCGGGCCATATCAAGATCTACAGCGAGGAAGGCCACGGCACCACGATCAAGATGTACTTGCCGCCCGGCAAGACGCCGACGGTGGTCGGCGAGGGCGTGACGCCGGCGAGCATCGAGGGCGGACACGAGACGATCCTCGTGGTCGAGGACGACCGGCTGGTGCGCGACTACGTGCTGGCCCAGCTGCATTCGCTCGGCTACGTCACCTTGCAGGCTGCGAACGCCGCGGAGGCGCTCGCAATCGTCGCCGCCGGAAAACCGTTCGACCTCCTGTTCACCGACGTCATCATGCCCGGCAAGATGAACGGACGGCAGCTCGCCGACGAACTGCAGAGAACGCGCCCCGATCTCCGGGTGCTCTACACGTCCGGCTATACCGAGAACGCGATCATCCATCACGGCCGGCTGGATTCGGGCGTTCTGCTACTGGCGAAGCCCTATCGCAAATCCGATCTGGCGCGGGCTATCCGCAAGGCGTTGAGCAGTTGATGTGAGGGGCCGTAGCCCGGATGGAGCGTAGCGCAATCCGGGACGTGTCTTGCCGTGGACACGGATCCCCGGATTGCGCTACGCTCCATCCGGGCTACTGCTGATAAATTTACGACGCGCGCTGCGCCGCGGTCATCACGATCCGGATCAGATCGGCGGCATTGCGCGCACCGAGCTTCTTCATGATGTTGGCGCGGTGGTCCTCGATGGTGCGCGGGCTGATGCCGAGCGTGCGGCCGGCCTCCTTGTTGGAGGCGCCGGCGGCGAACTGCTCGAGCACCTCGCGCTCCCTGCGCGTCAACGGCTCGCGCCCGGGGAAATGCAGCGAGCCGAACTTCGGCGCTGCGTTCTCCGACTGCCTGCGTGCATAGGCGCCGATCGCCTCGTCGAGCCGGCCGACGATCTCGCTGCCGCGGAACGGCTTCTCGATGAAGTCGAGCGCGCCGCTCTTGATGGCCCCCACCGCCATCGCGATATCGCCCTGTCCGGAGATCATGAAGATCGGTGCCGGATAGTCTTCGCCGTGCAGCTCATTGAGAATATCGAGGCCCGACTTGCCGGGAATGTGCACGTCGAGCAGGACCGCTGCAGGTGTGCGGCTTCGCGCGACGGAGAGCAATGCTGCGCCGTCCGCAAAACAGATCACCTCATAGCCCGCCGCCTTCAACACCATCGACAAGGTGTCGCGAACGGCAGCGTCGTCGTCGACCACGAAGATTTCACCGCGAGAGCTTTGTTCGGCCATGTGCCACACATCCGGTTGGCATGAAGGACTCGCGTCCGCCCCAACCGTTATGGCGTTCGGCGCGGATTCGGCCCACCGTATTTGTACGGGACATGGACTTAACGCACAAGTAGCGGCAAGGCGCCTAATTGCAGAGGACAGAGAATATCCATGCTAAATCGGGCCGCTACGCCGCCTCTCGTCGCAATGCCCGAAGTCGAGAGCCGTGAGCTGATTGCGGCTGACCTTCGCATGCTGATCTCGCAGATCGAGACCAATATGCGCCGGACCGCCACAGCCATGGATCAAGAACACGGCAGCGATCCGGAAGGTTCCGCCGACGTTTTCGTGCTTGACGTCACATCCCGGTATGCCATGGCGATCGCCGCTCTCGACGCCTGCCGGGCGAACCTTGCCCACGCCGTTAATTGCCTGTCGGAAACCGGCAGCACGGTCCAGATCGTGGTTGCTGCGGCGCGACGACCGCATTCATCGCATGGCAGGCCGGCGGCTCAGGCGCGGTGCCGCTCCACGATCGCGTCGGTGGCGACACCACCCCAGGTGTGCATCGCCGGCAGGCCCATCGCAGTCTTGCCGAGATTGGCGAGGCTGATGCGCAACGCGGCCAGATCCAGCGGCTTGGGCAGGCTCTGGAGCTCGATCCCGACGGAACGGGCGAAGCTGCGAGCCGCGCTGCGGCGCTTGCCATCCATGCCGCTGATGACGATCACGGCGCCGCCAAATTTCGCCTTGGCCATCTCGCCCAGCACGTCGATGCCGTCGCCATCCTCCAGCAGGAGATCGAGTGTCACGCAGTCGAAGCGCGCAGTGCGGAGTTTTTCGATCGCTGCGGCCACGGACGGCGCCACGGTGACTTCATGGCCGGCCTGCTTGGCTGCGACCGTGATCAGGCTGCGCTGGGTGGCGTCGTCATCGACCACCAGAAGCTGAAGTGCGCGCCGCTCGGCGCCGTCGGGCAGGTTTGACGGGAGAGGGGAAAAAGAGCTTCTGGGCATTGCGGTATCCTGAGATTGAGACCGGCAATGCATACACGGCTCGCGCTTAGGCGACGTAAAGTCGCTACGGCAAATTCAGTCGGATGTTTCAGCAAATGTGAACCAACTTCGCGGCAAACGGCGACGAGACGCACGTGACGATCACGCTGCCTCGTCACGGCCACCGGCGGCGCCGCGCTTCTTCCGGTTCTTGCCACGCAGGAATTGGATGTCCATTTCGACGCCATTGACGCGCACCAGTTCACAGCGGCGGTAGGCAAGCCCGGTGGACGACAGCAGCAGGAAGAACTCCTTGAGGTTCAAGCCCTGAATCGAGCCTTCCACCGTCAGGATGGCGTCGGTGTCGGAGATCGCGTTGAGCTTGCAGTCGCGGCGCCAGGTGCCGTCGATGGCCATGATGCAGACATCATAGCCGCGACTGAACGTCACGCGTTCCGCGCCCTTGCCATCCTCGGCCATGCCTATCGTCCTGCCATGACCGCTACGCGCGGCGCTGCGCCGGCAAGAGCCGGCTTGGCGGCCGCGGCACGCGGGTCGTTCGGCTTGTAGAGACCGCGCCGCTCCGGAATCGGCCTGAACGTGTCGGTCAGTCCGACCACCGTTTCGGCCGCGCCAAGCACCAGGAAACCGTCTCCCTCGATCTGGCGAGCCAGCCGGTTGAAGATGTTGATCTTGGTGTCCTGATCGAAATAGATCAGGACGTTGCGGCAGAAGATGACGTCGAAGGTGCCGAGCTGAGCGAAATCGTGCAGCAGATTGAGCTGCCGGTGCTGGATCATCGCCCGCAGCTCGGGATTGATCTGCCAGGTCTCGCCGGTCTGCTTGAAATATTTCATCAGCATCTGGATCGGCAGCCCGCGCTGCACTTCGAACTGGCTGTAGATGCCGGCCTTGGCCTTCTCGAGCACCTCCTGCGACAGATCGGTCGCGATGATCTCGACCCGCCAGCCGGTCAGGGCCGCACCCATCTCCTTCAGGCTCATCGCCAGCGAATAGGGCTCCTGCCCGGTCGAGCCGGCGGCGCACCAGATGCGCACGCTGCGACGGCCGGCGCGGGCCTTGATGATCTCCGGCATGATGGTGTCGCGGAAATGATCGAACGGGACCTTGTCGCGAAAGAAGAAAGTCTCGTTGGTGGTCATCGCCTCGACCACGCTGGTGACGAGCGCGCCCGAGCCAGCGCCTTGCAGCTTCTGCACGAGCTCCCCGATGCCAGAGATCCCGGCCTTGCGCGCCAGCGGCAACAGCCGGCTTTCAATCAGATATTGCTTGTCTGCGGACAGATCGAGCCCGGAATGATCCCTCAGGAACTTACGCAGATACTCATACTCGGTCGGGGTCACGGATAGGCCTCTCGGAAGCTGTACTGGGAACACTCTGGCTGGAACACTCCGCCAGACAACTCAGACCATGGCTTGTCCGACCGGAATCAAGCCGACTTCAGCGAATTTGTCGGCGATGATGTCTTTGTCGAAGGGCTTCATGATGTACTCGTTGGCGCCGCCGCTGAGCGCCTGAGCGATATGAGCTACGTTATTTTCGGTGGTGCAGAACACCACCTTGGGCTGGTCGCCGCCCGGCAGGCGGCGCATGTGGCCCATGAATTCGAAGCCGTCCATCACCGGCATGTTCCAGTCCAGCAGCACCGCGTCGGGCAGCTTGTGCTGACAGACCTCGAGCGCCTTGGAGCCGTCCTCGGCCTCCGTGACTTCGAATTCCAGGCCTTCCAGGATCCGGCGTGCGATCTTGCGCACGACGCTGGAATCATCGACCACCAAGCACGTCTTCATTTTGGTTCTCCCGCTTCGATGTTTTTGGGCTCACGCAGCCATTTGAACTTCGGTTTTGAGCTCGAGGACGCGATCGACGTCGAGGACGACCATGAGCTGGCCGTCGAGACGGTGGACACCGCCGGCGAGCTTGG
>NZ_JBVVPT010000016.1:0-158587 GCF_055811715.1 Bradyrhizobium sp. WSM4872
CCGGGGGGCGCGGGGGCGGGCCCGCCTCCCCCCCCCCCCCCCGCCGCCCCCTCCCCACCAAAACCGCCCGGGGGGGCGGGGGGGCGCCCCCCCCCCCCCCGGGGGGCCGCGATGTGCTTTGCTTACCTGGTGGTGCGGCCGGCCATGGCGTTGCGGCGGCCGCCAGGGAGGATGCCATGACGCTTGGGACCATCCTGATCATCCTGGTGATCATTTATCTCGTGGGCGGCCTGTCGGGCCGCATCGGCGGCTACGGCTACGGAATGGGTCATTCCGGTATGGGGATCGGCGGCCTCGTCCTGGTGGTGCTGCTCGTGCTGCTGCTCCTTGGCAAGCTATAAACCATTCAAACCATTGATATCATTACAAATTTCTGAGTTGCGGAGCTGCCATGCGCGGATTCATCATCTCGCATCGCGGGGGTCGCAATTTTGTCAAAACGGGCTATATTAGAGGACGAAAATGACATGTGCGGCGCCCACTCCAATGGTGGCCTCTGCCCGTCCCAACCCCACGCGCTTAAAGCCCCAGAGAGATCACGAGGTCTTTGACCATGCGTCCACTGCGTCCGTTCAACTTCAACACTTCCGCCGAGCTCTTCCCCGCTGCGATCCGCAAGAAGAAGCGTGCAGGATTCACCTATCGCCGGTTCGGCACCGCGGCCGAAGCCGTCCAGTTCGCGATGGAACAGTTGCCGACGGACTCGCTGAACGGCGCCTATCTCCAGGTCGAGGAAGCGCGCTTCGACCAGAACGGCATCCGCTCGCTCTACGAGAGCGAAGCCTTCCCGCTGCCCCGTCACCGCAAGCCGGTGGAAGCCAGCACCGACGCCGCCGACGCGGCATAAGTTTTCGCGAAGCACTCCGATGTGCGCTGAGGGCGCGATGGTCGAAAGACCGTCGCGCTTTTTGCGTTTGGGGCGTGTCAGATGCGCGGCTGCTTGTCGAGCCAGCGGCGGAGCAGGCGCACGTTGCGCATGTTGGCACGGAACATGACGTCAAAGGCGTCGCCCGCGAACGGGACGATGCCGACGACGCCATCGAGGGCGACATTGCCGAGCATGCGCGCGGTGATGTACCAGGGTGCCCCGAGCGCCCTCGCCTCTCGCACCAGCCAAAGCGAGATCGCGGTGGTGATGATGTCACCGACGACCGGGATCAACCCGATCAAGCCGTCGATGCCATAGCGGATATTGGTTCCGGGCAGCACGAAGGCGACGTCGAGCAGCTTTGCGATCGCCTCGATCCGCGCGATCCGCTGCTCGCGCGTCAGATTGCCAAACGGGTTGCCCGCGAAGGGACTGTCCTTCCCGAACTCGAAGCGAAACTCGCGAAAGCCCTGCTCCAGCGTTTCGGGCCGGATCTCGTGGCCGTCCTGATCGATGATCGGCCCACGCCCCTCGGTACCCGAAGAGGCCGCACCCGAGCGGCTTCCCGGACGGGATCGACGCGGAGCAAGAATGTCGTCATCGGGCATGGTCATGGCCTGTAGGGAACGCACCAGCGCGGCGGAGGTTGCTGCGGCGTGATCGAAGGTCGCGCCTTCAAGTCTGTGCCGCCGCCGGCTGCGGCTCCGCGACATATCTATGCACGAGCCAGGATGAAATCACCGCCGGCACGAAGCCGACGAGGCCGTACAGGATGAACTGCACCGCGCCCGAGTCCGGCCCGCGCGAGCTGTAGGTCAGCGAGGCCAGGATGAAGGCGAACACGCCGACCAGCAGCATCCGCAGCACCGGGCCGATCCGGCGGATGTGGACCAGGATGTCATCGACCGCACCGATCATCAGCGAGGGTAGGAAGCCGAACAGATAACTGTATTGCAGGGATTTGAAGAACACTGCGAACAGCTTGCCGACCTCAGCGAGACTGGTCTGGGTCCAATAGCCGGACTGATAGGTCGTCGTCAGCAGCAGCAGGAATCCGCCCACGAACGGGCCAACCAGCGCAAACACGAGATAGCGTTTCATCAGGCACCCTCATCCTTCGCCCCGTTATAGCAGTGCCGCGGGAACCTTGAATAGCGGGAGGTGCGGGCTCCGCGCTGGGAACAAGCGGCATAGCGACGGACTTGAAACTCACCTGTCAGATCTGGAGCCGCCGATGTCCCGCAAACTGTTCTTCCTGGCGACGATCGCGCTGACGGCCGTCAGCGGCCTGTCGAACGCGCCCGCTTTCGCGCAAGGCCATATGGGTACGCCGCAGGAGCAGAAGGCCTGTTCGCGGGACGCCTCGCGCTTCTGCCGCAAGGACCTCGGCAACGACATGGCCGTACAAGGCTGCTTGCAAGCCAACAGGGCCAAGCTGTCGCGGTCTTGCAGCAAGGTGTTTCAGAGCCACGGCATGTGAGGACCGGAACCATCCCCCGCGAACGGAGAGTGAAGCCATGTTGCGCGACGAACAGCTCTCGATCCTCAGGGACATCAGCCAATCCATCGCCTTTGCCGACGACCGGCACGGCAAGATAGGCGAGCTGATCGCCGACGGTTACGTGATGAAGGACGGCGATCTGTTCGAGCTCACGGCAAAGGGCGTTACGGCTGTCGAAGAGCACGCAGCCCTTGGCGCAAGCGATGCGGAACAAGCGAGCGTATCCTCCGATCGATTGATCTGATCGCACGCCAGTCGCATTGTGCGTGACGTGCGCGCAACAATTGCGAATTCCTTTTCGCTTGCCATTGCGGCCGCGCGACAATGGCGCATACTTGATTCGGGCGGCGCAGCACTTTTCGATTCGAACATCACGAGAGATCGAGCAACCACATGCGGGATTGAGGTCCCGGCGTGATGGCTGAGACATGCGGCAGGTCAAGCCGCGTGCGGCGCCCCAAAATCAAGTGGCTCAAGCCCACGGAACTCGGGGACGCATTCTGCATGACACGCAATCAGACCATCGCAACTCTCTTCGCCCTCGCCACCACCGCCATCGCAATCCCGACATCGCCCGGCTTCGCGTTCTCGTCCGAAGCACAGCAGATGTGCTCGGGCGATGCGATGCGGCTGTGCTCCAGTGAGATCCCCGACATCCCCAGGATCAGGGCCTGCATGGTGCAGAAGAAAGCTCAGGTCAGCCCCGGCTGCCGCGCCGTAATGGACCGCGAGCACGCCGCCGCGACATCGCGCAAGCGGGAAGCCACGGCGCAGTAGAGAGAGCGTACCTGCGGCCATCCTTCGAGACGCCCGCCCAAGGGGCGGGCCCTCAGGATGAGGTCTCGTTTCGCGGCGAGATATCAAACCCTCATGGTGAGGAGCCCGCCAAGGCGGGCGTCTCGAGCCATGCAGGCCGAGGTCTCACGGAGTAGAGATCTAGTCGCCCCACTGCGCGAAGGCGTCGTTGAAGGCGCGCTCGCCGGGAGCGCCCTTCTCGATGGCGATGATGGCGCGGCGCTGGTTGGCGTAGACCAGGGGCACGTCGAACCAGGAGCGCTCCTTCAGGAGCTGGACGTTGCGGCTGCGGTCGGCGTCGACGTTGGAGAGGCCGACCAGGAAGAAGCCGTCGGTGACCTTGACCGCGAGGCCTGCGAGCGGCGTGCCGCGTGCCTGCTCGTTCGACTTCATCAGGATGCCCGGCACGTTGGCGACGCCGCCGCCCGAAAAGTCCGCCGGCAGGACGAAGGTCAGCTCCGCGGTGTGGCTCGCCGGCAGGGAGGAGTCGGTGTTGCGGCGGAACGACATCGTCATCTTGAACTTGCGGTCGGGGATCTCGATGTCGGCCCGCACGGCTACGTCGGCCTTCTGGTTGCCCGACGCCTTGATCGGCTCGAGCCGCCACACCACCGAGCCGACATATTGCTTGCCCTTCGGATCGGATGGATCCTCGTCGTAGAGCACGACCTTCTGCGCCACCGGCGCGACCGGCTGGTCGCTGGCCGAGGGCTGGCCGACGCGATCCGGAATCTTGGGCTTGCTCTGCGGCTGAGACGAATCCCTGGGCGCTTCCACCACCTGCGTCGGCGAAGACTTCAACAGGTTGGTCGCGGTCTGAACCAGCTGCTTGCCCCAGAGGATGCCGGCACCGACCAGGATCAGCACGATGCCGACGGCGATCGCGCTCTTAAACGGAAAGGCGGAGCCAGTGCGGGCGCGCTTCCTCTTAGGTTCGCGGTCGAGAACCGGGATGTGTGGACGTTGCGACGGCGGCTGCGACTGCGGCGCGTAGCGCTCGGCTTCCTCGATCGATTCGTCGTAGGAGTAGGGCGCGTCCGTCCCGGCGGCGCGATTCTCCAGGCTCGGCTCGAGCCGGTCGAATTCCGGCGAGGGCGAGGGCACGTTGGCGTAGGTGCGGCGCGCCGCGCGGTTGGCCTGCGCGGCGGCGCCGCCGAGATCGTTGGCGTCGGCTGTGATGTCGCGGAAGCCGCGCACGCCCGGTGCCGGCGGCAGCGGCGGCGGAGGTCCCATGTCCGGCGGACGGCGCCCACTGGCGCGATCACGTCCGGCCGGCGGAGGCTCCGGCATCCCCGGCGGTGCCGACGGACCCGGCTGCCGCGGCGCGTCGAAACGCGGAGCCCGTGGCGCACGCGGGGCGTCGCCCTGGTCATCGACGTTGAAGGAGGGCCGGTCGGCGCGCGGCGGCGGCGGAGCCGGACGGGCGCGCGGCGGGGCAGCGCTTTGGGGCGCGGGCGCGTTGCCCTCGGTGGCGCGGGTGCTGGCGCGGCGGAAGGCATCGCCGCTGCCGCTGCTGCGGGCGCCGCCACCGGGGCGCGAGGCCTCGCGGGCACGCTGGGCAGCCTCCGATTCGACCTTGCGGACAGCCTCTTCCAGCGAGAGGCGCTCGCGGGTGATCTCGGATTCGGAGAGCGGCGGCTGCACGCTGCGGAGCTGCGCGATCAGCGCCGTGCGCGCCCGCTCGTAGAGCGCGCGACGGCTCTCGCCGGGAGCGTTGGGGTCCAGGGCGGCAATAGCGCGGGCGATCAGCGGATAGTAATCAGCCATTTCTACTCAATTATACGCGCGTCCCGGTAAGAGATCGTTAAGCCTCAAACGGATTTTGTACCAGGATAGTATCCTCGCGTTCGGGGCTGGTGGAAAGCAGTGCGACCGGGCACCCCACCAATTCCTCGATCCGGCGGACATATTTGATCGCCTGGGCCGGCAGCTGGGCCCAGGACCGCGCATTGGCGGTCGGCTCCTTCCAGCCTTCGATGGTCTCGTAAATCGGCTCGACCCGGGCTTGGGCGCCTTCGCCCGCCGGGAAGTGGTCGATCTCCTTGCCGTCCAGCTTATAGCCGGTGCAGACCTCGATCGTATCGAAGCCGTCCAGAATGTCGAGCTTGGTCAGCGCCAGACCGTTGATGCCGCAGGTCCGGACCGCCTGGCGAACCAGAACCGCATCGAACCAGCCGCAGCGGCGGGGCCGTCCGGTATTGGTGCCGAACTCGCGGCCGCGTTCGCCGATCTTGCGGCCGGTCGGGTTGTCCTGCTCGGTCGGGAACGGGCCCTGGCCGACGCGGGTCGTGTAGGCCTTGCAGAGGCCGAGCACATAGCCGACCGCGGCGGGGCCGAGACCCGATCCGGTGGCGGCCTGCGCCGCCACCGTGTTGGACGAAGTGACGTAAGGGTATGTGCCGTGATCCACGTCGAGCAGCGCACCTTGCGCGCCTTCGAACAGCATGCGCTTGCCTTCGCGCCGCTTGATGTCGAGCAGCCGCCACACCGTCTCGGCATAGGGCAGGAGCTGCGGCGCGAGCGCGGTCAATTCCTTCAGGATCTCCTTGCCGTCGAACTCCGGCAGGGCGAGGCCGCGGCGCAATGCATTGTGATGCGCCAGCAGCCGGTCGATCTTGTGCGGCAGCGTGTCGAGATCGGCGAGGTCCATCAGGCGGATGGCGCGGCGGCCGACCTTGTCCTCGTAGGCCGGGCCAATGCCGCGGCGGGTGGTGCCGATCGCGGTCGCCGCATTGGCGGATTCGCGATGCGCGTCGAGTTCGCGGTGCAGCGGCAGGATGAGCGTGACGTTCTCGGCGACCCGCAGATTGTCCGGGCTGACCGCGACACCCTGCGACCGCAGCTTCGTGACCTCGTCGAGGAAGGCGGCGGGATCGAACACGACGCCGTTGCCGATCACCGACAGCTTCTGCTCGCGCAGCACGCCCGAGGGCAGCAGCGCCAGCTTGTAGGTCTTGCCGTTGATCACCAGCGTGTGGCCGGCGTTATGGCCGCCCTGGAAACGGACGACGATATCCGCCTGCTCCGACAACCAGTCGACGATCTTGCCCTTTCCTTCGTCGCCCCACTGGGCGCCGACGACGACAACATTGGCCATTCGCGGGTAATCCCTATGCAATCTGTTAGATGCGCCCAGCCCAATCACGGCCGAGGCCGCTCGAACGCGAGGCAGCCAACCGGATAAAGGATGCAGCCTCTGTAAGCAAGCAAGAACGGGGCTTTTTCGGGGCCCAATGCGCTATCCAAGCCCTTGATATCCCCTAAAAATCCGCTTTGTCGGATGGGCTTGACGACGTTAGGCCCGGATGCGGCCATCGACCACTTCGATGATGCGGCCGCAGCAATGGTCGAGCTCGAGATCAATGCGATGCAGCACCTCGTTTCAGTCGGCAGATGTCGGCGAAGCCAGGGCGCGCGGCCATCCAAATTGCGGTAGGTCAACAGGTTACGCCGAATTTCGAGGCATTTGCCTGAGGAGACATTTTGAAACGGGAGCCTTGCTTGTCGGACAGTCCAGCGCACGCCGACAACCGCTTCTGGCATCTTTCACCCGATCAATTATGCAAGCGACTGGGCTGCGGCCTCACAGGCCTGACCGCCGCAGACGCCTCCGAACGCCTCGATGGCTTTGGGCCGAACAGCGATGCGCGGCCGCGCGTCGAGGGGGCGGCGCGCGCGATCATGCGCCGGCTGCTGGAGCCGCTGTCGCTGATCCTGCTGGTTGCCGGCATCGTCTCGATGCTCACCGGCGACGATATCGGCGGGCTCATCATTGTCCTAATACTCGCGCTCTCGATCGGGCTCGACACCGTCCAGGAAGGCCAGGCGCTGCAGGCCGCGGAAGTGCTCCGCCGATCAGTGGCGCTCAAGGCCGAAGTCAGACGCGACAACGACTTCCGCGAGATCGACGTCGATCGGCTGGTGCCCGGCGACATCCTGCGCGTCCGTTCAGGCGACATCATTCCCGCGGACGCGCTCATCCTGGAGAGCACAGCCTTCACCGCGGGCGAAGCGGCGCTCACCGGCGAACCCTATCCGGTCCAGAAGCGCGCCGGCGCCACCACCGACCCAGACGACACGTCGAATGCACTGTTTCGCGGCGCCGTCGCGCAAACCGGCGAGGCGATCGCGCTCGTCGTCAGGACCGGACGCGACACGGTGTTCGGAGCGGCGGCCTCCGCGCTCGCCGAGGCCCAGATGGCTTCACCGTTCGAGCGCGACTTGCGCGAGTTCGGCCTCGTGATCGCGCGCGCCACGCTCGCGTTGGTGCTGGTCGTGCTCACCGTCCGCGTGGTGTTCGGCCGCCCGGTGATGGACTCGCTGCTGTTCGCCGTCGCGCTCGCGGTCGGACTGACGCCGGAACTGCTGCCGATGATCATCACGGTGACGCTCTCGCGCGGCGCGCTGCGCATGGCCGGCCGCAAGGTGATCGTCAAGCGCCTCGCCGCGATCCACGATCTTGGCGCCATGACCGTCTTGTGCACGGACAAGACGGGCACGCTGACCTCGGCCGAGATCACGCTGGCCAGGAGCCTCGATGCCGCCGGCGGGGACGATGCCCGCGCCGCCCGGCTCGGCGCCATCGCCGCGAAACTCGGCGGCGATCGCGGCTCGCTCGACGCGGCGCTGGTTGCCGGCCACTCGAATGCCGCACAGGGCTGGACCCTTGCCGGCAGGCAGGCGTTCGACTTTTCACGGCGGCTGGGATCCGTGCTCGCGACCGGCCCCGAAGGCGCGCTGCTCATCGTCAAGGGCGCGCCGGAGGCGGTGCTGGAGCTGTGCGTGATGGATGACGGCGCCCGGGCCCGCGCGATCGCCCGCGTGCACGAGCTCGCGAGCGAAGGGCTACGCAGCATCGCGATCGCCTCGCGGCCGTGGACCGGCGCAGCGCGTGAGGTCGAGACCGCCGACGAGACCGATCTCGTCTTCGAAGGTTTTTGCGCCTTCGCCGACCCGCCCAAGCTGACGGCCGCGGCCGCCATCGCACGGCTCGCGGCAACCGGCATCACGCTGAAGATCCTGTCGGGCGACGATCCGGTGGTGGTGAAGCGGCTCGCCGGCCTGGTCGGGCTGAATGCCGACCGCGTCCTATCGGGAGCCGACATCGCCGAGCTCAGCGACGAAGCACTGGCAGTCCAGGTTCAATCGACCGACGCCTACGGCCGGCTAGCGCCCGATCAGAAGTCGCGCATCGTGAAGGCACTCCAGGCCGGCGGCGCGGTGGTCGGCTTTCTCGGCGACGGCATCAACGACGCTCCGGCGCTGAAGGCCGCCGATATCGGCCTGTCGGTCGAAGGCGCGACCGGCGTGGCGCAGGCCGCCGCCGACATCATCCTGCTCGCCTCGGATCTCGAAGTCGTCGCCGACGGCGTCGAAGAAGGCCGGCACACCTTCGCCAACATCATGAAATATGTCCGGATGGGCGCGAGCTCGAATTTCGGCAACATGCTGTCGATGGCGATCGCCTCGATGGCGCTGCCGTTCCTGCCGATGCTGCCGACGCAGATCCTGCTCAACAACCTGCTCTACGATCTCTCCGAGCTCGGCATCCCCTTCGACCAGGTCTCGCGCGCGGCTACCGCGCAGCCGCAGGTCTGGAGCATGACGCGGCTGGTGCGTTTCGCCGCGATCATGGGACCGTTGTCCTCGGTCTTCGACTTCCTGACCTTCGGCGCCCTCATCCTGCTGTTTCAAGCATCGCCGGACGAATTCCGCACCGCCTGGTTCATCGAATCCATGGCGACGCAGATCCTCGTGATCTTCATCATTCGCACCAACGGCCGACCGTGGCGCAGCTGGCCTGATCCGGTGCTGTCCGTCTCCTCGCTGGTGGCCTTGCTGGTCGCGATGGTGGTGCCTTTCACGCCGCTCGGTGCCTGGTTCGGCTTTGTTGCGCCGCCACCGCTCATGATGGCCGGCATCGCGCTTCTGGTTGTCGTCTATCTCGCCTGCGCCGAACTGTTGAAGCCGTTTGCGATCCGTGCCGGGCTGAAGGGCTGAGCGAGGTTCCGGCCACTGCCGTGCATGGACGCGATGCACCTCGCGCCATTGATATCGGCCGGATTTCCGTGTCTTTGAACGGGCCGGGTCTGAACCGGCCCGGGTGCCGCCGGGCCGGAGGCTTGGCGCATGACGCGGGGCCACAACCATCCAATGTCCGCCACCGACGAGACCACCGGCGCGGCCACGTCCGGCCACAACTGGATCGCCAACCAGCCTTATCTGCTGCTCAGCATCACCGCGCTGTGCTGGGCCGGCAATGCCATCGTCGGACGGCTCGCCGCCGGCCACATCCCGCCGGTGACACTGTCGTTCCTGCGCTGGTTCTTCGCCTTCCTGCTGGTGCTGCCGTTTGCCTGGAAACACCTTGCGCAGGACTGGCCCGCGATCCGCGGCAAGCTCGGCCTGATGGTCACGCTCTCAATCACCGGCATCGGCGCCTTCAACACGCTGCAATATTGGGCGCTGGAGCATACGCAGGCGCTCAACACTCTCCTCTTGCAATCCGCCGCGCCGCTCGTCGTGGCGCTGTGGTCGCTGGCCATCCTCGGCGTACGCCTCACCGCGGCGCAGGCCTTCGGCGTGCTGCTGTCGATGTGCGGCGTGCTGATCATCCTGCTGCATGGCGATTTCACCACGCTGTCGAACATCGACTTCAACAAGGGCGACCTCATCTTCGTCGTCGCGCTGATCATCTTCGCGCTCTATTCGGTGCTGACCTTGAAGCGGCCGCCGATGCACGGCCTGTCGTTCCTCGCCTTCACTTTCGGCTGCGGTGCGGCCTGTCTCATTCCGCTGGAGATCTGGGAATTGTCCGCGCGTCCGGTCATGAAGCTCGACGGGCCGAACCTGCTGACCCTGTTCTATGTCGCAGTGTTCCCCTCGACGCTCGCCTATCTCTGCTTCAATCGCGGCGTCCGCCTGATCGGCGCCAACCGCGCCGCGCCGTTCTTCCATGTCGTGCCGGTGTTCGGCTCGATCATGGCAATGGCATTTCTGGGCGAGCACCCGCAGGCGTTCCACTTCATCGGCTTCGCACTGGTGCTGGCCGGCGTGTTCGTGGCGTCACGGAAGCAGGCGGCATAGGTCCTCTTTCCGCCGCAGGAGAGAGAAAAGCGAGGCGTGGCAGCCAGAGCTACTTCACTTTGAATTTGCTGTACGCTTCGTTCATCGCAATGATGACGTGCTCGGCGCAGGCATTGACGCGGTGCGGATCAGCCTCCGTCTCGTAGGCCTCCGACGTCATCATGTCGACGAAAGCCGCAACCGTGGGATAATAGACCAGCGCGACGAAATCCCACTTGTTGCCGTCGTGCGGGCCGAGCGCCACCGCCTTGGCGTCGCCGGTCCAGAGCAGAGTGCCGCCGCGCGCCTTGATCATCGGCACTGTGACCGCACTGTAGCGCAAATAGGCGTCCCAGCCGGAACCGTCTCCCGAGCGCGCGTGGAAGCGCATCAGGTTCAACATCACCACCGGTGCATCCCGATCGAGTCGCTCCAGGCCGTCGATGTTCAACATATTAACCGCCAATGCCGCCTCCTCTGGTCATGCCTGCATTGTAGCATTGCGGCCGCGTGACTTGTGTCACGACGCAAATCCGGCGCAAGCTCGTATCCAACGCCAATGACGATCGCCTCGCCCGCGCCACCGGCCTCCAATCCGGCCAGTTGGCTCAACAACCAGCCTTATCTGCTGCTCAGCCTGAGCTCGCTGTTCTGGGCCGGCAACATCGTGCTCGCGCGCCACGTCGGCGCGCATGTGCCGCCGCTGACGGTGACCACAATCCGCTGGTTCGGCGTGTTCCTGATCCTCCTGCCGTTCGCCTGGCCGCACCTGAAGCGCGACTGGCCGAATCTGCGCAAGAGCCTGCCGCTGATGCTGTTCCTGTCGCTGGTGGGCTTTGCCTTCAACAACGCGATCTCGTATTGGGCGATGCAGTACACGGAGGCGCTGAACGCGCTGCTGATCCAGTCGGCCGGACCGCTGTTCGTGGCGCTGTGGTCGCTGGTGCTGTTCGGCGTGCGGCTGACCGGTGCGCAGCTCGCCGGCATCGGGATCTCGCTTCTCGGCGTGCTGATCATCATCCTGCGCGGCGATCTCGCCGCGCTCGCGAGCATCAGCTTCAACAGGGGCGACATCATGTTCGCCTCCTCGCTGGTGGCGTTCGGGATTTATTCCGCCTTCATCCCGCGGCGACCGAAGATCCACCAACTCTCCTTTCTCTCCTTCACCACCTGCTGCGGCGCGACGATGCTGCTGCCGAGCGCAATCTGGGAGGCCTGGAGCGGCCGCGTCCTGCAACTCGACGCGGTGACGCTGGCGACGCTGGGCTACATCCTGATCTTTCCCTCGACGCTGGCCTATCTGTTCTTCAATCGGGGCGTGGCGCTGATCGGCCCGAATCGCGCCGCGCCGTTCTTCCATCTGGTGCCGGTGTTCGGCTCGGCCATGGCGATCCTGCTGCTCGGCGAAAAGATTCAGCCATTCCACCTGATCGGCTACCTGCTGGTGCTCGCCGGCGTCGTGATCGCCTCGCGCCAGGGGTCCGCGGTGAAGTAATTCCGCGCCGCGAGACGAGGCGACAAACTCGCGCCTTCCGATTTCGACGAGGAGACGCTAGGTTCCCCGCCAACGAAAAAAGAGGGAACGAACCGAGATGCTTTCAGCGTTGATCCGAAACCTGCGTGCCATCGGCACGGCCGCCCTTTGTCTCGCCGCCGCATCCGCTGCGCAGGCCGACAACTATCCGAGCCGCAACATCACGCTGGTGCTGCCGTTCGCGGCCGGCAGCGGCACCGACACCACGACGCGGCTGATCTCGCAGCATTTGTCGCAGGCACTCGGCGTCGGCATCGTCATCGAGAACAAGGCGGGCGCCAACGGCATGATCGCCGCCACCTATGTCGCGCGGGCCGCGCCCGACGGCTACACGCTGCTGGTGACCACCAACACCACGCATTCGGCCAATCCCTATCTGCTCAAGAGCCTGACCTATGATCCGGTCAAGGACTTCACCCCGATCGCGCGCACCGGCGACCTGCCTTTCATGCTGGTGATCCACCCGGAGGTGCCGGCCAAGACGGTCGGCGAACTCATCGCCTACGGCAAGGCCAATCCGGGCAAGCTGAGCTATGCCTCGGGCTCGTCCTCGGCGATCGTGTCGGGTGCGACCTTTGCGCACAAGGCCGGGCTCGACCTCCTGCACGTGCCCTACAAGAGCTCACCGCCGGCGCTCAACGACGTCATGGGCGGCCGCGTCTCGATGATGTTCGTGGACATCCTGACCGGCCTGCCGCATGTCCAGGGCAACGCGCTACGCGCGCTCGCCGTCACGACAAAGGACCGCTCGCCGCTGGTGCCGAACCTGCCCTCGATGCAGGAGGCCGGCGTGCGGGACTTCGACATCTCGTCGTGGCAGGGCTATTTCGGACCCGCCGGCATGCCCAAGGAGATCGTGACGCGACTCAATGGCGAGATCCGGAAGATCATCGAGCAGCCGGAGATCAAGGCCAAGCTCGCCACCCTCGGCATGGACGCGTTTTCGGGAACGCCGGAGCAGCTCGGTACGTTCGTGAACGAACAGCTGGTGTTGTGGGAGAAGCTGATCCGCGAGGCGGGAATCGAGAAGCAGTAGGGCGGTATCGTGTCCCGGACGCGGCGCAGCGCGAAGCGGTGCGAGGCAGAGCCGGGAACTAGAATGCGGCAGCATGGGCCCCGGCTCTGCAGCGCACCGCTGAAGAAGCGCTACGCTGCGTCCGGGGCACGAGACCTGCCTTACGCCGCCCGCATCTTGGCGAGGAAGCCGTCGACTGCGCTGCGCAGCGCGCCGGACTGGCTGTCGAGCTCGCGGGCGTTGGTGAGCACGTCGCTTGCCGCCGTGCCGGTCGCTTCCGCGGCCGAGGTGACGCTGCCGATATTGGCGTTGATCTCGTTCGATCCGGCCGCGACCGACTGGATGTTGCGGGCGATCTCGCGGGTCGCCTCGCCCTGCTGCTCGATCGATGCGGAGATGCCCGCGGTGATCTCGCTCATCTCGGCGATGGTCTGGGTGATGCCGCCGATGGCGGCGACCGCATCGCTGGTCGAAGTCTGCATCGCCGCGACCTGGGCGGAGATTTCCTCGGTCGCCTTGGCGGTCTGGTTGGCCAGCGCCTTGACTTCGGAAGCGACGACGGCGAAGCCGCGGCCGGAGTCACCGGCACGCGCCGCCTCAATGGTGGCGTTGAGAGCGAGCAGATTGGTCTGCGCCGCAATCGAGTGGATCAGCTTGACCACCTCGCCGATCTTCTCGGCGCCGGTGGAGAGTTCCTGCACCGTGGCATTGGTGCGCTCGGCGTCGTTGACGGCGCGGCTCGCCACTTCGGTCGAGCGGGTGACCTGGCGCGAGATTTCCGCAACCGAGCTCGACAGCTCTTCGGCAGCCGCGGCAACCGTGCCGACATTGCCCGACGCTCTCTGCGAGGCCGCGCCAACGGTCGCCGCACGCGAAGAGGCGTCGCTGGCGGTCGCAGTCATCGATTGCGCAGTGGCTTGCATGCCCGTCGCGGCCGAGGAGACCGAGCGGACGATGCCGTTGACGCTGCGTTCGAAATCGCTGGCGATGCCCTCCATCGCGCTGCGACGTTCCGCCGCGACACGATCCTTGGCATCGGCTTCGGTCTTTTCGAGGTCGCGAATGCGCAGTGCGTTGTCCTTGAAGATCTGGACGGTCGACGCCATCGCGCCGACCTCGTCGCCACGGCCGACACCGGGAATGTCGCCCTCGAGCTTGCCCTCGGCGAGATCCTTCATGCGGGCACCGAGCAGCGCCAAGGGACGGCTGATGCTGCGGCCGAGCAGCCAGGCAACGCTGCCGGCGACGATGACGATGCCGAGCATGGCCAAGCCGAGCAGCCAGTAGACCGGGCCCATCCTGGCGTCGAGATCGTCAAGGTAGACGCCGGTCCCGACGAACATGTTCCAGCCCGGTATTGCGACCGCGTAGGACAGCTTGCGGATCGGATCCTCCTGACCCGGCTTCACATATTCATAGCGCAGGGTCACGTTGCCGTTGGCTGCAACGCCGTCGCGCAGCTCGCGCGCGAGCTTTCTGCCGTTGGTTTCGACGTCGAGCTGATTCTGACCGATCGTCTTGAGACTGGGTGACAGGATGGTCACGCCTTCCATCGTATAGGCGAATACGTATCCGGCGCCTTTGTCATAAGTGAGCGTACTGCCACGACGGCCGAACTCCGCGATGGCCGCATCCTTGGTCAGTTGCCCCGCGTCCACCTGCTTTTGCAGTCCGAGCGCCATGTTGAGTGCCATCTCGACGATGGCGTGGCTCTGTTCAATCCGCGCGTTCAGCATTTCGCGCTTCATCAGGTAGCCGGCAAGAACCCCGGAAATGGACAGGCCGAGCAACGTGACGCCGACAAGGATGCCAAGCTTGGGGGCGATCTTCATATTGGTCAACTTCACGGGATTGGCTCCAAGCTTAACGCACGCGAGCGAAACGGTCGCAGTTGAATCAACTTTTAGTGGCGAGCCCTTAGCAACCTGTTACGGGACGCCCCGTAAAAGCCCGGAGAAAACGAGGGGGCCAGTCGCACAAATCGCCGCAACGACAACCGCCGATTGTACGCACCCGCCCCGATTTCGCGTAAAAGACGCAAAGGCCCGCGCAAAGTCCGGGTCACAACAAGAAACCAAATCGGGAGCAGGACATGTCGAAATACAGGATCGTGACGCCGAAGGGCGCGAGCTTCACGGTCGCGAGCAGCGATTATTCCTACGAGCGTGAGGCCCTCGACCCGATCGACGCCGAGATCGTCGAGGCGCCGGCCGACGAGGCCGGGTTCATCGCGGTCGCGAAGACGGCGGACGCGATCTACGCCAAGGGCATCCCGATCACCAAAACCATCATCGACGCGCTGGAGAGCTGCAAGGTCATCACGCTGGGCTCGGTCGGCGTCGACAGCGTCGACATCAAGGCCGCGACCGCGCGCGGCATTCCCGTCACCAACATCCCCGACACCTTTATCGAGGAGGTCGCCGACCACGCCATGATGCTGCTGCTCTCGGGCTTCCGCCGGCTGGTCGAGCAGGACCGGATGGTGCGCAGCGGCCGCTGGGCGGAGGGCCGACCGGCGTTGTCGAAGATCCCACGGCTGATGGGCCAGACGCTCGGCTTCATCTCGTTCGGCCGCGTCGCGCGTGCAGTTGCGAAACGCGCGGCTCCCTTCGGCCTGCGGATGATGGCCTACGATCCCTTCATCCAGGAAACGCTGATGTCAGACCACGGCGTGATTCCGGCGACGCTGAACGAGGTGTTGTCGCAATCCGATTTCGTCTCGATGCATGCCCCCGCCCGGCCCGAGGTGCATCACATGCTCACCGACAAGCACTTCCGGCAGATGAAGAAGGGCTCGGTCTTCATCAACACGGGCCGCGGCGCCACCGTGGACGAGGAAAGCCTGATCAAGGCGCTTCAGGAGGGCTGGATCGCCCATGCCGCCCTCGACGTGCTGGAGAAGGAGCCGCCCTCGCACAACAATCCGCTGCTCGGCATGGAGAACGTGACCCTGACCGCCCACGTCGCCTCCGCCTCGGCACGGTTCGACGAGGCGCGCAAGCGCCGGGTGGGCTACGAATTGTCACTGGTGCTTCAGGGCATGTGGCCGGTAAGCTGCGTCAATCCGTCGGTGCTGCAAGACACCGCGCTCCGCCGCTGGCAGCCTGTCAGCATGGACCGCGGCCCGAACAGCTAGGCGGGACGGCCGCGAAGGCGCGCCGGCAACCGGAAGGACCCTTCACCGGCGATCAACGCCGGGAAGGGAAACACATAGGGAGGAACCGATGAGGAACGACATCACACGTCGTGATGCCTTGGCGCTGGGCCTGTCCGCTGCGGCAATCGCGGCAACCGGTGCTCCGGCAAATGCCCAATCCGCGATCAAGGCGGCGGATGTCCCCACCCCGAAACTGCCGATCGAGAAAGGCGCATCCCTGCGCATGCTGCGACCGGTGCGTTTCGTCCAGGCCGACGAGGACGTGTTCCGCGCCAATGCGGCGAAATTCACCAAGGAGACCGGCGTCGAGGTCAAGGTCGACTTCGTCGGCTGGGAGGACATCAACCAGCAGACCGCGGTGACCGCGAATTCCGGTGCCGGCCCCGACATCATCATCGGCTTCTCCGACGCTCCCCACATCTATATCGACAAGCTGATCGAGCTGACCGACGTCGCCGACTATGTCGGCAAGCGTTACGGCGGCTGGCTGCCGCTGGCGCAGCGCTACGGCAAGAAGAACAAGAGCGACGCCTGGATCGGACTGCCGTTCGGCGCCACGGCGGGTCCGCTGATCTACCGCAAGTCGATCCTGCAATCGGTCGGCTTCGACAAGGTCCCGGACGACCATGCCGGAATCCTCGACCTCTGCCAGAAGCTCCAGAAGGCCGGCAAGCCGGCAGGTTTCGCGCTCGGCAATGCCAGAGGTGACGGCACCGGTTTCGCGAACTGGTCTTTGTGGTCGCACAACGCGGCGCTGCTCGACGAAGACGGCAACGTCACAATCAACAGCAAGGAGACCATCGCAGCGCTGAACTGGGTCAAGCAGCTCTACCCGACCTTCATCGCGGGCACGACGTCCTGGAATGACGTGTCGAACAATCGCGCCTATTCCGCGCAGGAGATCGGGCTGACCGCCAACGGCGTCTCGCTGTACTTCTCACTAAAGAACGATCCGGCGACCAAGGCGATCGCGGACGATAGTGAGCATCAGCTACTGCCCAAGGGCCTCGCCAAGGTCTCTCCGATGGATGGACTCACGCTCAACGCCATGGTGTTCAAACACAGCCAGTATCCAAACGCCGCAAAGGCCTTCCTGCAATACATGCTGGAAAAGGACCAGTACGAGCCGTGGCTCAACGCCAATTCCGGCTACTGGTCGCAGCCGCTCGCCGCCTATGCGGATGCCGCGGTGTGGGCGCAGGACCCCAAGGTATCGATCTTCAAGAACACCATGAATAGCACTTACTACAGCGGTTATAAGGGACCGATCTCGACCGCGAGCGGAGCGGTCACCGCCGACTACGTGCTGATCCAGATGTTCGCGTCCGTCGCGACCGGCGCTGCCACGCCGGAAGCCGCGGCCGCGGAAGCCGAGCAGCGCTGCAAGCGGTACTTCCGGCGGCAAAAGTAACGCCCGACGATAAAGCGACCGTCGTTGCGAGGAGCGAAGCGACGAAGCAATCCAGACTGTAACTGCGGAGACAGACTGGATTGCTTCGCTTCGCTCGCAATGACGGATGTGGTGACAGCCTAAAACAGGACGCCTGACCGATGTCCGTGACCACACTTCCCACTCTCGCCCTCGCACGACGGCAGCCCTCCTGGCTGGTGCGCCTGTTCGACTACAAGCCGTTCCTGATCGTGATGTGCCTCGCACCCGCGATCGGGCTGCTCACGGTGTTCCTGACCTATCCCCTCGGCCTCGGTATCTGGCTCGCCTTCACCGACACCACGATCGGCAGAAAAGGCGTCTTCGTCGGCTTCGAGAATTTCCAGTATCTGCTCACCGATTCCCTGTGGTGGAACGCGGTGTTCTACAGCGTGGTCTACACGGGCATCGCGACCTTCGGAAAGTTCGCGCTGGGCTTCTGGCTCGCGCTGCTGCTCAACAACCATTTTCCGTTCAAGAGCCTGTTGCGTGCCATCATCCTGATGCCCTGGATCGTGCCGACGGTGCTCTCGGCGCTGGCGTTCTGGTGGATTTACGATCCGCAGTTCTCGATCATCTCCTACCTTCTGGTCGACGTGCTGCACTGGCGCACCACCAATATCGACTTCCTCGGCTCGCCCTGGCCGGCGCGTTTCTCGCTGATCGCCGCCAACATCTGGCGCGGCATTCCCTTCGTCGCGATCTCCCTGCTGGCGGGCCTGCAGACCATTTCGCCCTCGCTGTACGAGGCCGCGATGCTCGATGGCGCCAGCGCCTGGCAGCGGTTCCGCTATATCACCTTCCCGATGATGATGCCGATCCTCGCCATCGTCATGACCTTCTCGATCATCTTCACCTTCACCGACTTCCAGCTGGTCTACGCCATCACCCGTGGCGGCCCCGGCAACTCGACTCATTTGTTGGCCACGCTGGCCTTCCAGCGCGGCATTGCCGGCGGCGAGCTCGGCGAGGGCGCGGCGATCGCGGTGTCGATGATCCCGTTCCTGGTGTTCGCGACGCTGTTCTCTTATTTCGGCCTGGCGCGCCGCAAATGGCAGCAGGGAGAGAGCAATGACTGATACAGTGGCGCAAACGGCCGTCGCCGACGCGAAGGCTGTGCCGGACACCATGGCCTGGGATTCCGGGCTGCGGCGGCTGATGATGATCTATCTGCCGCTCGGCTGCTTCGTGCTGATCCTGCTGTTTCCGTTCTACTGGATGGCGATCACGTCGTTCAAGCCGAACGCCGAGCTGATGAACTACAAAGAACACAATCCGTTCTGGATCTCCTCACCGACGCTGGCCCACATCAAGCACCTGTTGTTCGACACCGCCTATCCGCGCTGGCTGTGGACGACGATGCTGGTCGCGATCGGCGCGACCACGCTGTCGCTGATCGCGAGCACGCTGGCCGCCTATGCGATCGAACGCCTGCGCTTCCGCGGCAGCCCCTATGTCGGCCTCGGCATTTATCTCGCCTATCTCGTGCCGCCGTCGATCCTGTTCATTCCGCTCGCAACCGTGGTCGTGCAGTTCGGCCTGTTCGACAGCCCGCTTGCCCTGATTCTGGTCTATCCGACTTTCCTGGTGCCGTTCTGCACCTGGCTCCTGATCGGCTATTTCAAGTCGATCCCCTACGAGCTCGAGGAATGCGCGCTGGTGGACGGCGCCACACGGCTCCAGATCCTGCGCCGGATCACGCTGCCACTGGCGGTGCCCGGCCTGATCTCGGCCGGCATCTTCTCCTTCACGCTGTCCTGGAACGAGTTCATCTACGCGCTCGCCTTCATCCAGAGCGGCGCCAACAAGACGGTGCCGGTCGCGATCCTGACCGAGCTCGTCACCGGCGACGTCTACCAGTGGGGGGCGCTGATGGCGGGATCGCTGCTCGGATCGCTGCCGGTTGCGATCTTCTACTCGCTGTTCGTCGATTACTACGTCTCGTCGCTGACGGGCGCGGTAAAGGAGTAATTCGTGGCTGCGCGCAAGCGCAGCCGATCGTGCTATCGTGATAGACCGCATGCTGCATTGGCTCCACGCTCCATCGTGACAGCGGGGTCGATCATTGGCGCCGTCGATTGTCGCTCGAGAAAGCGAAAATTGCATGCGTTCGCCAAAGCTCCCATCGTTGTCCCGACGCGGTTTCTGCCTGTGTTGCGTCGGCGCCGCGACCGCCGCCGCTTCGGGATGGCTTAGCCCCAGGCAAGCCTACGCAGAGGCGCGAGGCATCGTCAGCCTGATCAAGGACAGCGCTGCAATATCGCCGATCGTCACGCACAAGCTCCGAAACAACATCACTGTGCTGGAAGGCTCCGGGGGCAACATTGCCGTGCTGACCGGGCCCGACGGCAAGGTCCTGATCGATGCGGGGATCCGCGTCTCACGCCCACAACTCACCAAAGCGCTGGCCGATCTGGGCGCCGATCCCGTCACCCATCTCGTCAACACCCACTGGCATTTCGATCACGCCGATGGCAACGAATGGCTGCATGCAGCCGGCGCCAAAATCATTGCGCAGGAAAACACCCGCAAACACCTTGCCGAAGTGCAGCGGGTCGAGGACTGGGACTACAATTTCCTTCCGCTCGGCGCGGGCGGAATCCCCAGCGAAGTCTTTGCCGACAACCGCGAACTTAAGCTCAACGGTACCTCGATCGGCCTGAAGTATTACGGACCCGCGCACACCGACAGCGATATCTCCGTCATCTTCGCAGAAGCCAACATCGTTCATGTCGCCGACATGTTCTGGAACGGCATCTATCCGTTCATCGACTATTCGACCGGCGGCAGCATCGACGGGATGATCGCTGCATGCGACGCCAATCTCGCGGCGATGGACAAGGACACGATCGTCATCGCCGGGCATGGCAAGCCGGTCGGCAACAAAGCCGAATTCCAGGCCTTTCGCGACATGCTCGTCGGGATCCGCGACAACGTTGCCCGGCTCAAGAAGCAGGGACGAACGCGGGATGAAACCGTTGCGGCCAAGCCGACCGCGGCCTTCGACGCGATATGGGGGCAATTCGTGATCGATCCCGGCTTCTTCACCCGGCTGGTCTACCAAGGCGTTTGAAAAACCCCTCGCGCCGTCGGCGAACTCATCGTTTTGAAAAGGACATTGACATGAAAACCGTAGAGGCCACACCCAAGCCATCGCTCCTCGATCGTCGCCGTCTCGTTCTTGGGTTATCCGGAGCGGCTGTCGCAGTTGCTTCGACGGCAGCATCCGCGAAGCCGGAGCGCGACGAACACACCGCCGGTGCCTATCCGGTCACCTATCATCGAACCAGGACCGTCGACGGGATCAAGATCTTCTATCGCGAGGCGGGTCCGAAGGACGCTCCCGTTGTGCTGTTACTGCACGGCTTCCCGACCTCCTCGCACATGTTCCGCAACCTGATCCCGGCACTGGCCGACAGGTACCACGTGATCGCTCCCGACTATCCTGGATATGGCCAGAGCGAGATGCCACCGCGCGCGACGTTCAAGTACACGTTCGACCGTTTCGGCGAGCTTGTCGGCGGCCTCCTCGACCAGCTCGGCGTCACCCGCTATGCGATGTACGTCATGGACTACGGCGCTCCCGTGGGCTGGCGCCTGGCGCTCAAGAATCCAGAGCGCATCAGCGGCCTGATCGTACAGAACGGCAACGCCTATGATGAAGGCCTGAAGGAGTTCTGGAATCCGATCAAGCAATACTGGGCCGACGGATCCGATACCAGCCGGCAGGCGCTGATGAAGCTGGTCACGCTGGAAACGACGAAATTCCAGTACACCGACGGCATGTCCGACATCAGCCGCATTTCACCCGACAACTGGGTGCAGGATCAGGCGCTGCTCGACCGTCCCGGCAACAGCGAAATCCAGATGGACCTGTTCTACGATTATCGGACCAATTTGCCGCTGTATCCCGCGGTGCAGGCCTACTTCCGCAAGCACAAGCCGCCGACACTGATCGTCTGGGGCAAGAACGATTTTATCTTCCCCGCCGATGGCGCCCATCCCTACAAACGCGACCTGCCCCAGGTGGAATTCCACCTCATCAACACCGGCCATTTCGCGCTGGAGGACAAGTTCGACGAAATGGTCCCGTTGATCCGCAACTTCCTCTCCCGCAAGATCGCCTGATCATCCCGGAAGGAAACGGACATGTATGCCGCTCTCGACTGCATGGCCGTTATGGCGGCCTCAACTCTGTTCGCAACAGCCGCCATCGCCCAAACCGCCAGAGACGCGCGCGGCCCATCGCCGCTGGTCGCAATCGAAAACGAGGCGCCTGCGCGGTTGATCGTCGATCCGCCGCTCGCCGAACAGTTGGCGCAGGGTCTCGTCTTCATCCAGTACAGCACGGAGAATCTCCGCGTCGTGCCGGTGTTCGGCAAGGGCGCGCTCGACGTATCGCCGCGCATCGGCCACGTCCATATCACGGTCGACGATGCGCCATGGCATTTTGTCGATGCCAGTGGCGAGACCGTGATCGTGGTCGGACTGAAGCCGGGCCCCCACAAGGTTCTGTTGGAGTTGGCCGATCCCACGCACCACGTGATCGACAGCAAGACCGTCAGCTTCGAGATTCCAACACCCTTAAAAAAATAGCCGTCGGCTGCGACGTTTGGCCCGGCTTCACAAAACTGCAATGCGCGGTCCGCATAAGACGTCCTCCGTTAACAGGAGACGCAGATGCGCGCGACTTTTCTTGGTACCGTCGCAACGATCATTCTCACCGCGAGCTCCGCGCTCGCGCAGAGCGAAGGCGAATTCCCAGCCAAGCTCGCCGGCCATGTGGTGATGCCGGCTGCCACGTTCATCGACGCGCCGGCTGACGCGCCCGCCGATCTCAAGACATCCGGCAAATACACCACCGGCAGGCGGGTCGACGCGCTCGGCACGGTGATGGGCAAGTCCTATGAGCGCGCGACCGGCGTGTCGCTGCCGTTCAAGGGCCAGCCGTTGCAGGGCCATTCCGGCATCAAGTCGATGGGCGACGGCACCTTCTGGGTCATCACCGACAACGGCATGGGCGCGCGCACCAATTCGCCGGACTCGATGCTGTACCTCAACCGCTACAAGATGGATTGGGCCGGCGGCAAGATCGAGCGGCTGGAGACCGTGTTCCTGCACGATCCCGACAGGCGCGTGCCATTCCGCATCGTGCATGAAGATACCGAGAAACGCTATCTCACCGGCTCCGACTTCGACACCGAAGGTTTTCAGATCATCGGCGACACCTTCTGGATCGGCGACGAGTTCGGCCCTTATATCCTGAAGGCCGACAAGACCGGCAAGATTCTCGGCCTGTTCGAGACGGTCGCCGACGGCAAGCCGGTGCGCTCGCCGGATCATTGGGCGGTGTCGACCCCAGGCGCCCCGGGCGCGACCTACACCAACGTCAACCTGCGACGCTCCAAGGGTTATGAGGGCTTCGCCTCCTCGAAAGACGGCAAATTCCTCTACGGCCTGCTCGAGGGCCCGCTGTGGGATGCCGACAAAAAAGACTGGGAGAAGGTCGACGGCAAGGAAGCCTCGCGCATCCTCGAATTCGACGTCGCCGCGGAAAAGTTCACGGGCCGCTACTGGCAATATGTGTTCGAGCAGAACGGCAACGCCATCGGCGACTTCAACATGATCGACCCGAGCGCCGGCCTGATCATCGAGCGCGACAACGGCGAAGGCACGCCCGACAAGGCCTGCCCGCAAGGCACCCGCGGCGAGAACTGCTTCCCTGACGTGGCCAAGTTCAAGCGCGTCTACAAGATCGAGCTCACCGACGCCAATGTCGGCAAGCCCGTGCGCAAGATCGGCTATATCGATCTGATGAAGATCAGGGATCCCGACAAGAAGGCGAAGAAGCCGCTCAATGACGGCGTCTACACCTTCCCGTTCTTCACCATCGAGAACGTCGATCGTGTCGACGAGACCCACATCATCGTCGGCAACGACAACAATCTGCCGTTCTCGTCCAGCCGCGATCCCAACAAGGCCGACGACAACGAGTTCATGCTGCTCGATGTCGCGGATTTTCTGAAGGCGAAGTGAGCCCTGCTCTCTCCTCTCCCTCTCCCCGTTCTTACGGGGAGAGGGTTGGGGTGAGGGGCTCGATCCATGAAGACGGTGAGCGTGCGACTCGCGGAGAGTCCCCCTCACCCGGCGCTTCGCGCCGACCTCTCCCGCACGCGGGGAGAGGCGAAGACTCCCTAGCCCGCCGGCACGATCACCATGCTCTTGTCCTTCGGCCAGCGAATGCGCCAGGCGAAATTGATGTCCTTGACCTCGCCTGGCTTGGCGTCGAACGACCATTCCAGCACGCCGCGCTTGTCGCGGATGTTGCTCGCGGTCGGCGGCGTGGTCGCAGGCAACATCTCGACGAGGATGTCCTCGCTCTCGCTGACAGGCAACTGATCCTCGATCGCGACCTTGATCGGGAAGTCGTGACCGTTGCGGATTGTGGTCTTGAACGATCGCTCGTCGGTCTTCGACGTCGTCACCAGGAGACCGGCCGACCCTTCGTTGCGCTTGAGCACGGCGCGCTCGATCCGGACCTTGTCGTCGGCGCCGAAGCCGAGCCGCACGATATCGTCCTTGGCCGAAGCCGAGAGCTTGCCGCGGCCGACGAAGGTTCCATCGCGATAGATTGCGACCTTGCCCGGCAGCAGACTCGTGTCGTCGGTCTGCTTGAAGCTGGCTTCGAGGAAGGCGGTGGGGTCCATCACCGGTGACGCGCGCACCATGAGATCGGCGGGCACGGTCATCGAGGCGATGCGCAGGCTCTTGGCGCCCTCGGCGGCCCCGAGGCTGACACGGCCGGGAATCTTGTAGGTGGCCTGGAAATCGCCGATCTCGGCAACCGCCTGCTGTTCTTCGGCGCGTTCGCGGATATCGTCGGCCGCCTTGGCCGCGGACGTTTCCATCTTTCGCTGCTGCATTGGCGCCGCCGCAGGCATTGCCGAATCCGAGAGCGAACCCAGCGCCCGCGGCCTCGGCACTTGCGGATACTGCGCGACCAGCGAATTCAGCTCCGGCGCGCTGCCGCCGCGGCCGATGCGGACCGTGGACACGCCGAGCGTGACGTTGGACCAGTCCTCGCCGGTCGATTGCGTGACTTCGGCACGGCGGACAAGCTCGAGCTGCGGCTTGCGGTCCTTCGCACCGGTGTCGAGGCGGGCGTCGTAGAGCGGTAGCCAGCGCGCATTGCGCACATTGTAGGTGACCTTCAACGTCGCCTTGGTTGCTGCCGGCGCGGCGATGTCCATGCGGACTTCGAGCTTGCTCGGCGGCTTGGCCTTGCGCTCGACTTCGAGCTGGACGATCTGCCGATCGATCTCGCGCATCTTGCGCGTGGCGTCGCGAACGGCGGTATCGGCGCTCGCAATTTCCTCGCCGACGGTGGCAAAGGCCGTGCGCCATTCGGAAATCGGCCGCGCTTCGCCCTTGTCGCCGATGCCCGCGGGGGACGCTTCCGCAAAATGCTCCGCGAATTTGCGCCGCGCATTGGCCGAGTCGATCGCGCCTTGCAGGTCGGCGCGCTGGTCGTTCAGCGCCTCGATGCGCTTGTCCAGCTCCGGCAAATTGACCGGCGCCGCACGCGGCGTTCGCGCATCGATCGTGCCGATGGTGAGCTTCGCTCCCCCCTCACCCTCCACCCGGATCGAGGAGGTGTCGAGACCAAGCGGGAAGTCCTTGGCAACGAGCGTCGAGTCACCAGACGGCAGGTCCACCGCGATCACGCGGGTGACGGTGGCGCCATCGGGGTAAACGGTGACGGTATCGATGGCCGATGTGGCGTCCAATTCGGCGGCCCATGACGACGACGCGAATGCCGTGGTCACCAGAACCAGGCTCGTCGTTGCCAAACATTTTGCGGTGATGCGCATCAAGTCCCTCCTCCAAGTCATCGCCGCCGCCAGCCGGACGCGCGATCCAATGCCTCGCCAACACAGTTGGACGCGGCAGGGAAGGAACTGGTTCGATTAGGGTTTCCGTGGGGCGCCGCCGCGGCCGCAGCAAGGCCCGGAACGTGTCGGCGGCCCGCGACGGAGCCCTTAGTCCCGAGCGGGCGAACCCTGCCCGAAGATGCGGCGAAGCAGGTCTGTCACGTTCTTGGCGCCAGCCTTCTTCAGGATGCCGGCGCGATAGCCCTCGACCGTCCGTGCGCTCAGATGCATGCGCCGGGCGATCTCCTTGTTGGTCAGGCCGGCGGCGAGATGCTCGAGCACGTCGCCTTCGCGCGCGGTCAGGGGTTCGCAGCCGGGCAGCCAGCGCTGCCGGCTGGAGCCGGGCTGTGCAAACTCGTCGATGGCGGCATCGATCCGGTCGACGATGTCGCGGGTGCGGAACGGCTTCTCGATGAAGTCGGCCGCGCCGCTCCTGATCGCATCGACCGCCATGGCGATGCTGCCGTTTGTCGCGGTCACCAGCACCGGCGCCATGCAGTTTTCCTCGCGCAGGCGCTTGAGCACGTCGAGCCCGGAGCGATCGGGCGGCATCTCCAGCAGCACGCAGGCCGGCATCCGCGCCTTGGCCTCCGAGAGCAGAGACGCGCCATCGGCAAAGCAGATCACGTTGTATGCGCTCTGTTGGAGCGCGGTGGACAATTGTTCGCGGGAGGCGGCATCGGTGTCGATGACGAATACCTCACCCTTGGAAAGCATGTTCCCCGGCATAATTCCGATCCAGCAATGTCTTTGGTCAAATGGTCCGAGACGGCAGCGGGGCCTCGTCGCGCCGCGCCGTCATATGCACGGCATTCACGCCCGTGCTTCGGTTTCACTTATGTATGTTCCACCCGGTTCCCGGATTTGACGGATCGGGACATAAACTTTACATTTCGGGACATCTGCGGGAATGGCTGGCAGGACCGGTTCGCATGACCGACCTCATTCGCAGCGCGGGCTTGAGCTATTACCCGGAGATCGCCCGGTCGGTCGGGCTCGACCCCAGACAGATGATGCGCAAGGTGAGGCTGCCGCTGGCCTGCCTCGACAAGCCCGATACGCCCATTGCCGTCACTGGCCTGCGACGTCTGCTCGAATTGTCGGCGGAGGCGTCCGGAGCCGAGGATTTCGGCTTGCGGCTTGCCGAGCGCGGCGGGCTGACCAATTTCGGCGCGGTCGGCCTGATCGTGCGCGAACAGGCGACCGTTGGTGAAGCGATTGAAGCCTTCTCGCGCTTCATCCCGATCCATCACGACGGCATGAAGCTGGACGTCACCCGCAACAAGCAGACAGTGACTGTCACGCTGCACCTGCGCGGCCGGCAGCCGACCGCCCCGCGCCAGTCGATCGACATGGCGCTCGGCAGCGTCCACCGCATCATCCAGTCGCTGTTCGGCAGCGATTGGCGGCCGCAGGAAGTGCACCTGCATTATCCTCCGCCGCACGACCGCAAGCGCTACCGCGAGTTCTACGGCTGCCGTGTGACCTTCAACGCGGAGGACGATTCGATCCTGTTGTCGGCACACGACATGGAGCGCCGGATCCCGAGCGCGCATCCGCTGATCGCGAGCTATCTGCGCAAGCGGATCGAGGCGATCGAGACGCGGCCGGCAAGCTGGGAGGAGAAGGTCGACGAGGTCGTGCGTCTCCTGCTCGCCGGCGGCGACTGCACGGTCGAGCGCGTCGCCGAGCATCTCGCCTGCACCCGCCGCACCATCCACCGCCACCTCGCCGAAGCCGGCACCAGCTTCTCGGCGATTCTCGACGCCCAGCGCGCCGATCTCGTGGTCCAGCTGATCGATGATCCCGGCCGGCCGCTGGCCGACATCGCCGTGCAGCTCGGCTTCTCCGCGCAGAGCGCCATGGCCCGCTGGTTCCGCAGCCATTTCGGCTGCACCATCACCGGATGGCGCAAAGGCATCCGGCCATTGGAATCACCGACCGTGGCGACCGCGGCTTGAATTCAGCGTGCCGGGACGGGCACGCCCATGATGGCGAGGGCGCGGCGACGGCTGCCGGCGAGCAGCGGCCCGAACGCGAGGGCAAAGCCGAGGAAGGCAACGATCCAGCCGCAGGCCGCAATATGCAGCAACGCGTCGCTTTGCGCAGGCCAAACCACCGCCGCGACCCGCGCCAGCGCCGCCACGATGATCGCACCGTAAATGGCTTGTGTCGCCGGCGAAGCCGTCAGCACCTGTCCGGTATGGCCGAGACTCGCACGGGTCATCACCGCGAGCGTCATGGTTCCGGCCGCACCCGCCATCCAGGCGTGGATGCCCGCGCTCGGCGGCAATGCGCCGAAGACGGCAAAAGCATGCAGGAGGAAGCCGAACGGCACGAAGACATAGCCGACATGGAGAATCAAGAGCAGCCGCTCGCGGAAGGTGCGGTCACCGGCCCAGCGCGCAAGCCGCACCAGGTGTAGGCCGCCGACGAGCGCCATCACCGCGCCGGTGAGGGTGCTCAACGGTGCGACGATCCATGAGACGAGCGCTAGCGCGCTGCACCCGATCACCACACCGTCAAAACGCCCGAACGGCACCGGAAGGCGGCCAGGGTTGAACTTGACCAGCCAGTTGCGGGTGAAGCTCGGGATGATGCGGCCGCCGATCAGCGAGATCATCACAACGACCACGCCGATGCCGACGCGGATGCTGACATCGGCCCCACCCGCATAATGCGCTTCGAGATGGAAGGCGACATTGCCGGCGAGCAGCACCAGCACCAGCACCACGACGGGCAGGTTGCGCCAGTTGCCGCCGGCGATGATCTCGCGCGTTGCAGCAGCGACGACCAGCGTCAGGAAGGCGGCATCGACGGCAAGCGCGAACGCCCAGCCGATGTCGGCAGACAGCGTCACCGCGACCCGGCCGGCGATCCAGACCGCAAGCAGCGCGCCCAGAGACGTCCCCTGGATCGGCAGCCGCCCGGTCCAGTTCGGGATCGCCGTGAACAGGAATCCCGTGATCACCGCCGGCAGGAAGCCGTAGAGCATCTCGTGGACGTGCCAGTCGCGCGGCGCGAAAGCGGACGTCACCGACAATTCGCCGTAGAACATCGGCAGCCAGGCCAGGATCGAAAGCCCTGCCTGGATGGCGGCGAGCAGGAAAAAGGGCCGAAAGCTGTTCGCAAACAGCGGCCAGCCCTCAAAGTTGCGGGATCGGGCGCCAGCCATGGGTCAACTCCAGTCGATTCAAATCGTCGTCTGGAAAAATACTGCCGTCCGGCCGGCTCGTTTTTGAGCTATCGCAAACACCCTGACGATTGCAGGTGTCATCACACTTCCAGCGCCAAGGAGGCAGAATGGCCAAGGTCGACACATCGCTGGTTGCGCATTTGCCGCTGTTTGGAGGCGTCAAACCGGAGGACCTCGAGGAGATCCTGCGCGAGGCCCGCTCGGTGCGCTATCCCAAGAACAGCGCCATTTTCGAGCAGGGCGCGGACGCGCAATCCTTCTTCCTGCTGCTGCACGGCCATGTGCGCGCGGCCAAGACCACACCGACCGGCGAGCAGATCGTGGTGCGCTACGTCGCGCCGGGCGAGACGTTCGGTCTCGCGATGGCGATCGGCGCCGCGCGCTATCCGGCCACGGCGATCGCGGTCGACGACAGCGTCGCACTGATCTGGCCGACTTCGGCCTGGCCGCGGCTGGTCGAGCGATTTCCCTCGCTTGCTGCCAACACGCTCCAGACCGTCGGCACACGGCTCCAGGAGAGCCACACCCGGATCCTGGAAATGTCGACCCAGCAGGTCGAGCAGCGCGTCGCTCATGCGCTGCTGCGCCTCGCCAAACAATCCGGCAAGAAGCTCGACCACGGCATCGAGATCGATTTCCCGATCAGCCGCCAGGACATCGCACAGATGACCGGCACCACGCTGCATACCGTGAGCCGCATCCTGAGCGGCTGGGAACAGCAGGGGCTGGTCGAAAGCGGCCGTCAGCGCATCATCCTGCGCGATCCCCATGGGATCGTCGTGCTGGCGGAGCGGAGCCCCGACAGCGGCGCGGCATAGGGCTAGTGGTGAGGGTCGCTTCCGCTTACGGCGAAAGCGCCCCTCACCCGGGAATCCGCGCGCGGCCCGCGCGAATTCCAGACCGGTTCACGCCGGCACGCGGTCGCACAGCGCGGCGAGGAATTTGTCGCGATCGATGCCATGCTCGCGGCAGGCGTCATCGACCGTGTGGAAGGTTGCGATCGGACAGCCCACGCAAGCCATCCTGAAGGCGAGAAACACGCGGATCGTGTGCGGCGCCGTGCGCATGATGTCATCGACCAGATCGTCGGATCCAAAAGGCATGGACAACAACTCCGTTCCGAAACCACGTTAGCGGAGCGGGCGGCGGTTTCTTTGTTGGAGCGCAAGCTACCTTGTCATTCCGGGGCGCGCGAAGCACAAGCCCGGAATCCATCGTACAGCAAGCCAAGAGGTGAAATGGATTCCGGGCTCGCGCCAAGGGGCGCGCCCCGGAATGACGGAAAGAGAGACTACACTGCCCGGCTATGCAGCTGCTTCGCCGGATCCAGATGCGCGTCGAAAGCGGCCGCGACGCTGCGCACGAGAAAGCGCGAGTCCTTTGCGACTGCGAGGCGGTCGCCGTCCAGTCTCACGACGCCGTCGGAAATCAGCGGCTTCAGACGCGACGCAGATTTCAGCATTGCCCCGGCTTCTGCGCCATGACGCGCGCAGATGTCGCCGAGATCGGCGCTGAACTCGCACATGATGCGTTCGATGATATCGGCGCGCAGCCGGTCGTCGTCGGTGAGCCCATAGCCTTTCGCGGTGGCCAAATGACCAGCGCCGATGCTCTGCGCATAGGCGCCGATCTGCACCTCGTTCTGGACATAGCCCTGCGGCAGATGTCCGATCGCGCTTGCGCCGAAGCCGAGCAGAACTTCGCCCTTGTCGGTGGTGTAGCCCTGAAAATTGCGCCGCAGCTTGCGTTGCTCGAAGGCCACAGCCATGGAATCGCCGGGTCGCGCGAAATGATCGAGCCCGATCTGCACGTAACCGGCCTCCTTCAACGCATTGGCAATCGCGCAGGCCTGGTTGTGGCGCGCAAGGCCGTCGGGCAGCACGGCCTCGTCGATCATGCGCTGGTGCTTCTTGAAAGCAGGCACATGCGCGTAGCCGAACACCGAGAAGCGGTCGGGCCCAAGCTCGAGCGAACGTCGTACCGTATCCAGGCACGAGGCAACGGTCTGGTGCGGCAGTCCGTAGATCAGATCGAAATTGATCCCGTTGACGCCGGCGCGCTGGAGCATGTCGACGACGGAAGCCGTCTGCTCAAAACTCTGCACCCGGTTGATCGCGCGCTGCACGACCGGGTCGAAGCTCTGCACGCCCAGGCTCGCGCGATTGACCCCGGAGAGCCGCATGGCCTCGACCATGTCGGCCGTCAGCGTGCGGGGATCGATCTCGACCGCAATCTCGGCCGACGGCAGCACGAAGAACGATTGCCGCATCGCCGCCATCAACTCGGCAAAAGCCTCCGGCGCCATGATCGTCGGCGTACCGCCGCCGAAATGGATGTGCTCGACCTTGATACGCCGGCCGATCGTCTCGGACACCTGCGCGATCTCGCTGCGCAGCGTACGCAGATAGGCCGCGATGAGACCGTCTCGACGAACGATCTGGGTATGGCAGCCGCAATACCAGCACATCTCGCGGCAGAACGGCACGTGCAAATAAAGCGACGCGCTGGCCGCCGCCGGGAGCTCCGCCAGCCACCGGGCGTAGGCAGCCGCGCCGATCGCCGGCGAGAAATGAGGTGCGGTCGGGTAGCTCGTGTAGCGCGGCAGTCGTTCCTCGCCGTAGCTCGCCGCAAGATCGGCCCTCATATCCTACCCATTCGTCAATCAATGCTGCGCAGCGGGGCGGCGCATCCCGGATGGCACGAAATTACCCGTTTTCGGGTGCGAAACCTTGCGCTCGCTCAAAGTCCGAGCACGGGATCGGAGCCATGGTGATATTTGATTGTTGCCCTCTGGAGACAGGTTATGGCGTCGTTCGCGCTCGATCTCGTTCTGTGGCTCACCGGTGTTCGCGGCCATATCCCGCGCTTTGACGATTTTCGTCCCGTCCCCACGACGCCCACCGTTGGCGCCAGCCACCTGGTACGCGTAATGGTCATCACGGCCGCCGTTCTCGCCGCGCTGTCGCTCGCGGTTTGGGGCACGGTCTGGGTTGCGATCCAGTTGCTCTAGTCGACAACAATCCATTCACAATAAACGCAATTGAACATGCGAACGATTTGCGGCCGAGGCGGCTGACGTCGGGCGCCATCGCGTCTTTGGTATCGCCGATGCGATCTACGACAAGCTCCCAAGGATTCTACCGGAGGCGAATACGGCAAAAGCTTGTCGCAGCGCAAACACGGTTGCCGGGATCGGCGCACACTGCATTCCGTCATCAAGACCATTTCAGATGAAGGATGCTTCCGATGTTCACCCGCCGAGCCGCATTGATCAGCGCCGCCGCCACCGCCCTGATGCTGGCGACACCCGCCTTGGCTGCCGACGATCTCAAACTGCCGCGCCAGAAGGTCGAGCTGGTCGCTCCGCCGCTCGTGCATGCGCATGAGCAAGCGACCAAGCAGGGCCCCAAGATCGTGGAGTTCACGCTCACGATCGAGGAGAAGAAGGTCGTCATCGACGAGAAGGGCACCACCTTCCAGGCGATGACCTTCAACGGCTCGATGCCGGGTCCGATGATGGTCGTGCACGAGGGCGACTACGTCGAAACGACGCTGGTCAATCCCGCATCCAACTCCATGCCGCACAACATCGACTTCCATTCCGCGACCGGCGCGCTCGGCGGCGGTGCTCTCACGCTGGTCAATCCCGGCGAGCAGGTCGTCTTGCGCTGGAAGGCGACCAAAACCGGCGTGTTCGTCTACCATTGCGCACCGGGCGGCCCGATGATCCCCTGGCACGTCGTCTCCGGCATGAACGGCGCCGTGATGGTGCTGCCGCGTGACGGCCTCAACGACGGCAAGGGCCACCCTCTGAAATACGACAAGATCTACTATGTCGGCGAGCAGGACATGTACGTGCCGCGCGACGAGAAGGGCAATTTCAAATCCTATGAATCGCCCGGCGAAGCCTTCACCGACACCGAAGAGGTGATGAAGAAGCTGATCCCCTCCCATGTCGTGTTCAACGGCAAGGTCGGCGCGCTCACCGGCAAGAATGCGCTGACCGCGAACGTCGGCGAGAACGTGCTGATCGTGCATTCGCAGGCCAATCGCGACAGCCGTCCGCATCTGATCGGCGGCCATGGCGACTATGTCTGGGAGACCGGCAAGTTCTCCAACGCGCCGGAGACCGGGCTCGAGACCTGGTTCATCCGCGGTGGCTCGGCGGGAGCTGCGCTGTACAAGTTCATGCAGCCCGGCATTTACGCCTATGTCACGCACAATCTGATCGAGGCCGCCGACCTCGGCGCCACCGCGCACTTCAAGGTCGAAGGCAAATGGAACGACGATCTGATGACGCAGGTGAAGGCCCCTGCCGATATCCCGCCCCCCAATACCAACTAGACGCGACGAGGGGCCGGTGATGACCGGCCCCTTTTCCTTGGGGAACGACCATGCTGATCGCATTCAAGCTGAAACTGCTGCTCGCCTGCGCCGCCGGGCTCGCGGGGCCGATCGCGGTAGCGCCGCTGGTGTCGGACATCGGGACCCACGGCACGGCGGCGGAGCCTGCCATCGTCAGGGTCGCGCCAGGCAGCCTGTCCTATCGCGAGGCCGGCGATTTCACGCGTGCCGGGCAGCAGGCGGAAGCGCCGCTGCGCGCGATGCGCTTCGAGAGGCCGCTGCACATCATGCGGCATCAGGTCTCGTCATCCGACTATCAGATCTGCGTGCAGGAGGGAGCTTGCCGCGCGCTTGATCGCGGCGTGGCCGTCGCCTCCGATCGACCCGCGGTGCAGGTGAACTGGCACGACGCCCAAGCTTATGCGGGTTGGCTCTCGCGCAAGACCGGTCACAACTACCGCCTGCCAAGCGACGCGGAATGGGCCTTTGCGGCCGGTTCGAGATTCAGGGATGACGGCCTTCCGGTGGACGCAGCAGATCCATCGAAGCGCTGGATCGGCCGCTACGAGCGTGAGTCCGAACGCGACCTCTTCGACACGACGGTCTATCCGTTCGGCAGGTTCGGTGTGAACGAGCACGGCATTCAAGATCTCGCCGGCAACGTCTGGGAGTGGACCTCGACCTGCTTCGTGCGCTCGCGCACCGACGTGGCCGGCAACACCGGCAAACCGACCGTGAACTGCGGCGTGCGTATCGCCGAAGGTGCGCACCGCGCCTATGTCACGGATTTCATCCGCGACGCCCGCGCCGGCGGCTGCGCGCAAGGCGTGCCGCCCGCCAATCTCGGCTTCCGCCTGGTGCGCGAGGAGCCGTCGTGGGTCGCAAGCGTGTCGGCGCGGTGGAGTCGGGCATAGTCGGTTAAGTCGTGATGCGATTGAGGTGGCAATGTGCCCGCTGCCTCCACAATGTCGTCCTGGCGAAAGCCTGGACCCATAGCCACCAAGCAAAGTTTGGCGAAGACTCGCGTTGACAGCCCATGGGACTATCGCCGACCGCGATCGATAGACCTCGCGGTATGGGTCCTGGCCTTCGCCAGGACGACACCGAAGATGTGGTCACGGCGGCGCCAAGCTGAAACGAAAATGGCCGGAGCGAAGCCCCGGCCATTTCGCGATATTTGCAACCGCCTTACGTGTTCTTCAGTGCGACGCGGAATTCGGCTTCGGTCTTGGCCTTGACCTCGTCGAGCGAGACGCCGTCGGCGAGCTCGATCAGCGCCATGCCTCCGCTGCCGTGTTTGTCGATGGTGAAGACGGCCAGGTCGGTCACGACCATGTCGACCACGCGCTCGCCGGTCAGCGGCAGATTGCACTGCTTCAGGAGCTTTGGACCGTCCTTGGCCGAATGCTCCATCACCACGACCACGCGCTTGACGCCGGCAACGAGATCCATCGCGCCGCCCATGCCCTTGACCATCTTGCCGGGGATCATCCAGTTGGCGAGATCGCCGTTCTGGGCCACCTGCATGGCACCGAGGATCGACAGATCCATGTGGCCGCCACGGATCATGCCGAAGGAATCCGCGCTCGAGAAGTACGAGGTGGACGGCAGTTCGCTGACGGTCTGCTTGCCGGCGTTGATGAGATCGGCGTCCTCTTCACCCTCGTAGGGGAACGGGCCCATGCCGAGCATGCCGTTCTCGCTCTGAAGGCTGACGTCCATACCGTCCGGGATGTAGTTCGAGACCAGCGTCGGGATGCCGATGCCGAGATTGACGTAATAGCCGTCACGCAGTTCCTTCGCGGCGCGCGCAGCCATCTGTTCACGGGTCCAGGCCATGTGTATCTCCTGATACGCTTAAGCGGCGGTGCGCGGGCGGGTGTTGCGGAATTCGATGCGCTTCTTGGCCGTTCCGACCTCGACGATGCGCTTGACGAAAAGACCGGGCGTGTGGATGTGGTCGGGATCGAGTTCGCCGGCCGGAACCAGATGCTCGACCTCGGCCACCGTGACCTTGGCGGCGGTCGCCATCATCGGGTTAAAATTGCGCGCGGTCTTGCGATAGATGAGGTTACCTGCAGTGTCGCCCTTCCAGGCGTGGACGATGGCGAGATCGGCGAACAGGCCGCGCTCCATCAGGTATTTCTGCCCGTCGAATTCCTTCACTTCCTTGCCTTCGGCGATCAGCGTGCCGACGCCGGTCTTGGTGTAGAAGGCCGGAATGCCGGCGCCGCCTGCGCGAATGCGCTCGGCCAGCGTGCCCTGCGGATTGAATTCGAGTTCCAGCTCGCCGGCGAGGAATTGCTGGGCAAACAGCTTGTTCTCGCCGACATAGGACGAGATCATCTTCTTGATCTGGCGGGTTTCGAGCAGGCGGCTGAGGCCAATGCCGTCGACGCCGGCATTGTTCGAGACCACCGTCAGGTCCTTGACGCCGGAGTCGCGGATCGCGTCCGACAGCGTCTCGGCGATGCCGCAGAGGCCGAAGCCGCCCGACATGATCATCATGCCGTCTTTCAGAACGCCCTCGAGAGCCGACTTGGCGTCGGGATAGACCTTGTTCATGCAAATAACCTTCGAGTGAACCTTCGGCTTGCAGGCGTCGCGCCTTATTGGCGGCGATTATTAGGCGAAATCGTCCGAAGCCGTCAATGATACGGGGTTCTCCGCTCCGCCGCTGGGTGATAGAAGCTGCCCAAGCCGTGGGCGCAACCGTTGCCGTGGCCTTGAAAGCGACAAGAAAACCCATCAAGTTGCGGCACTTAACACAATAGGTCTTGGGCGTGGGGCGCGCAGGTTTCCCGGCCCGCCTTCTGGCTCCAGCGACAACTCGATCAGGACATGCCATTGACCATGGCCCAAGGAATGAAGCGCCTCGGGACGCCGATCGCGGCGCTGCTCGGCGTGGCGCTCATCGCCCTGATCGCGACCTCATGGCTCATCAACCGCGACGCGCTGCGCAAGGCGGTGGAAACGCAGATCCGCGACGTCACGGGGCTCGAGGTCAATGTCGCAGGCGCGATCGATATTTCCGTGCTGCCGGCAAGCTACATCTCCTTCCATGACGTCGGTCTGAAGGGCGGCGGCACCAGCGACCCCGCGCTCCGTGTCGACGT
This sequence comes from Bradyrhizobium sp. WSM4872, assembly GCF_055811715.1. NCBI lineage: Bacteria > Pseudomonadati > Pseudomonadota > Alphaproteobacteria > Hyphomicrobiales > Nitrobacteraceae > Bradyrhizobium > Bradyrhizobium sp. WSM4872. Next base: position 35,952 of record NZ_JBVVPT010000016.1, read on the forward strand.
GCTTACCGCGAACCTGCGGCTGCTGCCGCTGTTGCTGCAACGGTTCGAGATCGCCGACCTGATGCTGCTGCGGCCGCGCATCCATGTCAGCCTGAAGCCGGACGGCGAAAGCAACTGGACGCCGTTCATCCAGACCATCGCGCGCACCATGAAGCCCGGCGCCGAGAATCAAGTGTCGTTCTCCGAGATCCGGATCCAGGACGGCGTGCTCAACTACGAGGACGCCGCCACGCACGGCACCGAGAAGTTCGAGGACATCGACCTGTCGCTGGCCTGGCCTTCGATCTCGCGCTCCTTCGCCGCGACCGGACAATTCGACTGGCGCGGCGAACGGGTTGACGGCTCGATCAGCTTTTCCGATTTCGTCGCCGCCCTCTCCGGCGAGCGCTCGGGGTTGAAGGCACGGATCGCGAGCGCACCGCTCAAGCTCGCCTTCGACGGCAGCGTCGCCAACCGCACCAGCCCGATGATGGAGGGCACGCTCACCATCGACAGCCCGTCCTTGCGCAACGCGCTGCGCTGGACCGGACAACCGCAGCCCGCCAGCGGCGGCTTCGGCCGCTTCGCGCTGAAGGCGCGGGCCAATGTCGTCGGCGCCTCGATCGCGCTCACCAACGTCAATGTCGAGCTCGACGGCAACACCGCCGAGGGCGTGATGACCTACGCGAATAACGGCCGGCAGACGCTGCAGGCGACGCTCGCAGCCGACGCGCTCGACTTCACACCCTATATCTCGACCTTCCGCCTGCTCGCGAGCGGCGCGCGCGACTGGAACAGGCAGCTGTTCGATCTCAACGCCCTGTCGACCACCGACCTCGACATGCGCCTGTCGGCCGCCAAGCTGACGGTCGGGGCGTCCAAACTCGGCCGCACCGCGATCGGCGCGAATCTACGCAACGGCACGCTGGCGCTCTCGGTCGGCGAGGCCCAGGTCTATGGCGGCATCGCCAAGGGCTCGTTCGGCATCGCGCGCTCCGACACCGTCGCCGACATCAAGGCGCAATTCCAGTTCACCGACGTCGATCTTCAGGCCTGCGCCTCCGAGCTGTTCGGTATCAACAAGCTGTCCGGGCGCGGCAACATCAACGTTTCGCTCCTCGCGTCCGGCTCGAGCCCGTTCGGCCTCGTGCAGTCGCTCGACGGCAGCGCCACCGTGACCGGGCATGACGGCGCGATCGCGGGCTTCAATGCCGAGCAGCTCCTGAAGCGGCTTGAGCGGCGGCCGCTGTCCGGCGGCGGCAATTTCCGCAACGGCTCCACCCCTTACGACAATCTCACCATCGCGGTGAAGTTCTCCGATGGCGTGGCCACCGCCGAGGACATCCGCGTCGAGGGACCTGCGGCGAAGATCACGATGACCGGCACCGCCTCGGTGCCGGCGCGCGAATACGACATGAAGGGCGTGGCCAGCCTCAACAGTGCGTCGGGGTTCGAATTGCCCTTCGTAGTGCAGGGCCCCTGGGACGACCCCCTCGTCTTTCCCGATCCGGAAAGCCTGATCCGCCGCTCGCCGGCCTCTGCGCCCCTGCTCGACATGCTGAAAGACCGCAAGCCGGGCGACGCGGTGCGCTCCGCCATCGAGCGCATCACCGGCACCGGAAAACGTCCCGCACCGGCCGAAGCGCCGACGGCGGAGAACGCCAAGGAAGGCGCGAAGTCCAATTAAGGACGGCGATCATGCGGCACCAGCCGATCGGCGCGAATTGATCAGGGCGCATCGATGCGGCGATTGGATCGATGCGCCCATTAAGCATCTCCTCTCGCCCGACACCCCCACGACCTATGTCTGACAACAAGCCGCTAGATCGGACTACCGCCATGCGCTAGTGTTTTATACGACCGGTTAAAAACACCGGCCGTTTGAGGGAGAAAAACGTGAAATCCAAGGTTATTGGCGCAGTATCACTGGCGGTCGCTGCGGCCGGGCTGTTTGCAGCCGCTGCACCCGCATTTGCGCAGCAGAAGACGATTACGGTCTGGTGGGGCAAGGGCTTCTACCGCTCCGAAGACGACGCGCTGCTCGACACGATCAAGAAGTTCGAAGCCAAGACCGGCATCAAGGTCGAATTGTCGCAGTACGCGATCCAGGACATGATTCCGAAGACGGTGGCCGCACTCGATTCAGGCACCGTGCCCGATGTTGCCTATTCCGACACCTACGACGTGCAGGTGCAGGGCAAGTGGGCCTACGAAGGCAAGCTCGAGGACCTCTCCGAGATCATGGAGCCGATCAAGGATCGGTTCGTGCAGAACACGCTGGATGCGTCGATCCTCTACAACGACGTCACCAAGAAGAAGGCCTATTATGGCTTCCCGCTGAAGCAGCAGAGCATGCATGTCGAGATCTGGAACGACATGTTGGAGAAGGCCGGCTTCAAGCTCGCCGACATCCCGACGGACTGGGCGGGCTACTGGACGTTCTGGTGCGACAAGGTGCAGCCGGGAATCCGCAAGGCCACGGGCCAGCGCATCTATGGCGTCGGCCAGCCGATGGGCGTCGAATCCACCGACGCCTTCCAGTCGTTCTACACCTTCATGGACGCCTACCACGTCAAACTGGTCGACGACGACGGCAAGCTCACGGTCGACGATCCCAAGGTGCGCGAGAACCTGATCAGCGCGCTGAAGGACTACACCGACACCTATATCAAGGGCTGCACGCCGCCGTCCTCCACGACCTGGAAGGATCCGGACAACAACGTCGCCTTCCACAACAAGACCATCGTGATGACCCACAACTTCACGATCTCGATCGCGGCGAAGTGGTTCGAGGATTCCCAGAATCAGTCTCTGACGCAGGAGCAGCGCGACGCCGGCAAGAAGGCCTATGGCGAGGACATTATCACCGCGTCCTTCCCGAAGGCTCCGGACGGTTCGACGATCCGCTACCGCTCGGACGTCAAGACCGGGCTGGTCTTCTCCGTGGCCAAGAACAAGGCCGAGGCCAAGCAGTTCATCGCCTTCCTGCTCCAGGAAGAGAACGTCCGCCCCTATATCGAGGGTGCGCTCGGCCGCTGGTTCCCGGTGACGAAGGAAAGCCAAGAGAGCCCGTTCTGGCAGGCCGACCGGCATCGCAAGGCGGTCTACGCGCAGTTCAAGGGCGGCACCGCCCCGTTCGACTTCACCAAGAACTGGAAGTTCACCATCCTGAACAACGAGAACGTCTGGGCCAAGGCGATGAACCGCGTGGTCAGCGAGAAGGTGCCGGTGGACAAGGCGGTCGACGAGCTGATCGCCCGCATCAAGGCGGTCGCGGGCTGATCCCGGACTGCAATAAGGTATATGCTAATACCGGTCGCGGCTCTCCGCGACCGGTTGCTTTCGGTGGGTATGCGATATGGCGATCACACTTTCCGGCTCAGACACAATTCCGGCCCCTCCCCTGTCGGCGCGCCTGACCACGCAGCAGGTCTGGGGCATCTTGCTGCTTGTGCCCTATCTACTCGTCTTCCTGGCCTTCGTCCTCTATCCCGTCGGCTACGGCCTGTGGCTGGCGCGCGATCCGGCGAACTATGTCGCGCTGTACAACGACCCGATCTTTGCGCGCGCCGCGGTCAACACGCTGATCTTCCTGGTCATCGGCATCAACGTGAAGATGCTGATCGCGCTGTTCCTGTCCGGCTTCTTCGCCCAGCAGCGCCCCTGGATCAAATGGCTGTCGGTGATCTTCATCCTGCCCTGGGCGGTGCCGTCGATCCCGACCATCCTGTCGGTCCGCTTCATGCTCAATCCCGAATGGGGCATGGTCAACCATTTCATCTTCTCCCTCACCGGCGATGACGGCCCGAACTGGCTGAACGATCCGACGGTCGCGCTGACCATGGCGATCGCCGTGCATATCTGGAAGTCGCTGCCGTTCTGGACGCTGATCCTGCTGACCGGGCGGCTCGCGATCGCGCAGGACCTGTACGAGGCGTCCGAGGTCGACGGCGCCAGTCCGTGGCAGAAATTCCGCTTCATCACCTGGCCGTCGATGCAGATGCTCTACGTCACCTGCACGCTGCTCTCGATGATCTGGACGCTCGGCGACTTCAACAGCGTCTATCTGCTTACCGGCGGCGGGCCGGCCGACCTCACGCATGTGCTGTCGACGCTCGGCATCCGCTATCTCCGGCTCGACCAGCTCTCGCTCGCGATGGCCTCCATCGTCTGCGCGATACCGTTCGTGCTGCCGCTGATGTACTTCATGATGAAACGGTTGTCGCGATGAAGCTTCCCACCCTCCGCGAAGTTGGTACCGAAGCCAAGCTCCTGCTGATCGGCATCCCGGTCTTCATCTGGACCATGATTCCGATCTACCACATGTTCCTCTTCGCGATCTCGCCGAAGGAGGACGCGTTCTCGGGCAAGCTGTGGCCGGATCATCCAACGCTGCACAACTTCCACATCGTGTTCTACCAGGAGCACTATTTCCTGCGCGACTTCTGGATCCAGTTCTGGAACTCGACTGTGATCGCACTGGCCGCCGGCGCGCTGACCTTGTTCATCGCGACCGCCGCCGCATTCTCGATCTCGCGGCTTAAGGTGCCGGGCGGCCGCTGGGTGATGAATCTCGCGCTGTTCACCTACTTCATCCCGGCGGCGTTCCTCGCCGTGCCGATGTACCGCACCATGGGCAATTACGGCCTGCTCAACAATCACTGGTCGCTGATCCTGGCCATGGTGACGATCGCCTCGCCTTACGCGATCTGGGTGCTGAAGCAGGCGTCCGACAAGCTGCCGGTCGAGCTCGACGAGGCCGCCGTGATGGACGGCGCGACCACGCTGCAGCTGTTCCGCCTGGTCTATGTGCCGCTGATGATGCCCTCGCTGGTCGCGATCGGTACCTATGCCGTGCTGCTGGCCTGGAACGAATATCTCTACGCGTTCCTGCTCTTGTCCAAGGACACCGACATCACGCTACCGGTCGCGCTCGGCAACTTCCTGGCCGCCGACGACTCGCCGTGGGAGCTGTTGATGACCACCGGCTTCATCTACGCGCTGCCGCCGGCCGCGGTCTATTACGCCTTCAAGCGCTACATGGTGGGCGGGCTCACGGCGGGTGCGGTGAAGTCCTGACGAAGCAGGACGGATCGGGACGCCCCAAGCCCGGCGCTTGAGCAGGCCAGCGGACAATTGCCAGTTGTCCGCGCCTGCTCTAACTTGCAGCCCGCAAAGCCAGCGGGCTCATCATGCGCAGCAACGATGCACTCCACCTCGGCCTGATGCTCGGGGCGCTCGCCGCGTCCTATCTGGTGCCGTTCGAGCTGTTGCTGCTGGCCTATGTCGTGCTCGGCCCGGCGCACTATTTCACCGAGATCTCGTGGCTGCATGATCGCAGCTACTATCTGCCTCACCGCGGGATTGCCGCTGTCCTGGCGATTGTCGCCGTGGTCGCGGCCCTGATCGACAACGCGTCCTGGTTCGGCTTCGCAATGTGGGGCGCGCTGGTCGTGTGTGCCATGCTGGCGGCCACCACCTCGGCGATTGAAAGTATGCTGCTGTTCATGGCGGCCATCGCGCTGTCCGCGATCATGTATTCGAGCGGGTCGTCCCTCGCGGTCATCGGCATCCTGATTCCGACCCTGATCCACGTCTGCCTGTTCACGCTGATCTTTATGGTGCTCGGTGCCTACCGGTCCGGCAGCCGCGTGCAGGCCGCGCTGGTGGCCGTCTACGTCGTCGCGCTCGCGACAATTCTGCTGCTGCCGCCGACCGCCGAAGTCCGGATCACGAGCTTTGCCCGCGTCGGACAGGATTACTTCGGCAATGTCGGCCCGGCCCTCGGCCGGCTGTTCGGCGTGCCAGGTCTCGTCCTCGACACCAGGCTGACCAGCCTGCTCGCGTTCGTCTACACTTATCATTATCTCAACTGGTTCATCAAAGCCGACGTGATCCGCTGGACCGCTGTGCCAAAGGCGCGCCTGGCGGCGATGGCCGGCGCCAGCGCCGTCTCGACCGCGCTGTACTTCTACGATTATGCCTTCGGCTTCACCTTCCTGCTGGCAGTAAGCCTGATCCATATCCTGCTCGAATTTCCGCTCGACAGCCTCGCGCTGCGGCAGCTTGGATCCGCCGTCCACGGGGCGGTACGCGCGCGGTACGCAGAGCCCGCCGCGGCCTCCGGGACACGATCGCGTTCTACTGGCGCCAAAGCTGTGAAACGTGCATCCCGATCACACTGATTATCTCACCGCGCTCTTGCGGCGATACGCGATCAGCAGCGCGATCGTCGAACCGATGAAATAGCCGGCGGTGGCGCCTGAGATAGCGCGGCCGACGATGATGGCCAGCGCACGATCCCCCGCATCGATCGCCGAGATCACGCCGACCGCATATTGCGAGGCGAAGACAATCAGGTTGCGGACCAGACCAATTGGACTGCCCGGACGGATGATCTGCCCGGTCGCGTGATCCACGTCGAAAGGGCGCGGCGTCAATACACCTAGTGGCAGCAGCGCGAGTGCGGCCACGAACCATGCGACCAGCGGCCATGCGCTGTCCTGATGCCCGAAGCCGATCCGAGACATCCCCCAGACGATGAACACCACTGGCACGATCAGCGCACGCCAGATCGGCGTCGTGCGCGGCTGCATTGCCTGCACACCTTGCCAGATGAGATAGGCAAGCAGTGCGAAGACCCATACCGGGGTATGCACCAGGACCTGATAGGCGAACGTCATCATCGCCTCCCCTCTCAAAGCGGCGCAGCGCTCTCGCCCTGCGAACTCGACAGTTTCGAGGCGAGCGAGGCGATCACGATGACGACCGCGATCAAGGCGATCACCAGCGTGGAGATCGCGTTGATCTCGGGCTTCACCCCCAGCCGCACCTCCGAATAGATCCGGATCGGCAGCGTCGCCGAACCCGGGCCGGTGGTGAAGCTCGCGATCACGAGATCGTCCAGCGACAGCGTGAAGGCGAGCATCCAGCCGGCGACGATCGCGGGCGCGATCAGCGGCAGCGTCACGGCCACGAACGCGCGCACCGGGTCGCAGCCGAGGTCCATCGCGGCCTCTTCCAAGCTGCGGTCGAGCGAGCCGAGGCGGGACTGGACGACGACGGCGACGAAGCACATCGTCAGCGTGGTGTGCGCGATCGTCACCGTCCAGAAGCCCCGCTCGGCGTTCAGCGCCACGAACAAGAGCAGCAGCGACAATCCGGTAATCACCTCCGGCATCACCAGCGGCGCGTAGAGCATGCCGGAGAACAGGGTGCGGCCGCGAAACCGCTCGCCGCGCGACAGCGCCAATGCGGCGAGCGTGCCGAGCAGGGTCGCAATGGTCGCCGAGGAGGCCGCGACGCGCAGGCTCATCCAGGCCGCCTCGATCATGGCACGGTCATTGAAGAACTCGTGATACCAGCGCAGCGACCAGCCGCCCCACACCGTCACCAGCCGCGAGGCGTTGAAGGAATAGATCACGAGGATCAGGATCGGCAGGTAGAGGAAGGCCAGGCCCAGCGCGAGCGAGGCGACGTTGAAGCGTGAAAGGCGGGAGACCTTGCGCATCGCCTCACCGCCCCTGTTCCAGCTGCCGCTTCTGCAGCCGCTCATACAGCAGCAGCGGGACCAGCAGCACCACCAACAGCACGATGGCCGCGGCCGAGGCGACCGGCCAGTCCTTGTTGGTGAAGAATTCGAGCCACAGGGTCTGGCCGATCATCAGGGAATTGGAGCCGGCCAACAGATCCGGAATGACGAACTCGCCGACGATCGGGATGAAGCACAGCAGCACGCCGGCGCCGACGCCGGGCAGCGACAGCGGGAAGGTGACGAGCCAGAACACCTGCCAGCGCGGCGCGCCGAGATCGGAGGCGGCCTCCTCCAGCACCGGCTCCATTTTGGCCAGCGTGGCGTAGAGCGGCAGGATCATGAACGGCAGGTAGGAATAGACGATGCCGATATACATCGCGCTGTCGGTGGAGAGCCATACCACGGGTTGGCTGACCAGATGCAGCGCCAGCAGGATCTGGTTGAGCAGGCCGTCATGCTGGAGGATGTTGATCCAGGCATAGATGCGGATCAGGAACGAGGTCCAGAACGGCACGATCACGAGTACCATCGCCACGGCTTGCCAGCGCGCCGGCAGCCGGGCCATGCCGTAGGCGATGGGATAACCGATCAGGAGCAACAGCGCCGTCGCGGTGACCGCGACGGTGAGGCTACGCACATAGGCGAACACGTAGATGTCGTCGGAGACGAGCAGCCTGAAATTGTCGATCGACAACGCGGCAAAGGCGGCCTTCAGCGCCCCCCATCCCGCCATCAGATCGAACACCGGCTCGTAAGGCGGCTGCGCGATCGCCGTCTGCGACAGGCTGATCTTCAGCACGAAGCCGAACGGCACCAGGAAGAAAAGCACCATCCAGACATAGGGCGCGATCGCGGCAAGGCGAGCCGGTCGCGCAAAAATGCGGCGCGCGCTCATGAGGGCAGCACCATGCAGTCGTCAGGCGTGAACCAGGCGACGACCGGCTGGTTCAGGCTGTAGGCGTCGACGTCAAGGCGCGCGCTGTTGGTGACCGAGGCCTGCAGCATCCCTCCGGCATCGAGCTTCACCTTGTAAGTGGTGGTTCCGCCGAGATAGCAGATGTCGGCGATCACGCCGTCCAGCTGGTTGATCGCCGTTTCATGACCGGCTTCCCTCACCGGACCACGGCGCGACAGCTTGATCTTCTCGGGGCGGATCGCAACCGATAATCTGACCTCACCGAACGGCCCGCGCGGCTCCGCCACCACCAGCGGTCCCGCATCACGCGTGCCTATGACCAGACGATGACCGTCGCGTAATTTGGACTCGGCGTCGAACAGGTTGATGTCGCCGACAAACTCCGCGATCCAGCGCGAGCGTGGCGCCTCGTAGAGTTCACGGGGACTCGCGACCTGCGCCAGCTTGCCGTCCCTCATCACCCCGATCCGGCTCGCCATCGTCATCGCCTCTTCCTGATCGTGGGTGACGATGATGAAGGTCATTCCGAGCCGGCGCTGCAGCTCCATCAGCTCGCCTTGGGTGTTTTCGCGCAGCTTCTTGTCCAGCGCTGCGAGCGGCTCATCGAGCAGCAGCAACTGTGGCCGTCGCGCCAGTGCGCGCGCCAACGCCACGCGTTGGCGCTGGCCCCCGGAGAGCTGGTCGGGCTTACGCTTCTCGAGCCCATCGAGCTTCACCAGCGCGACCATCTCCGCCACACGCATGGCGATGTCTGCGCGCGCCATGCCGGCGCGCTTCAGGCCGAAGGCGATGTTGTCGCGCACCGACAGGTGCGGAAACAGCGCGTAGTTCTGGAACATCATGTTGATCGGCCGCTCATGCGGCAGCGCCTGCGCGATGTCCTTGCCGCCGAGCAGGATGCGCCCTTGATCCGGCGCTTCGAAACCGGCGAGCATGCGCAGAAGCGTGGTCTTGCCGCAGCCGCTGGGCCCGAGCAGTGCAAAGAACTCGCCGGCCTTGATGTCGAGCGACACGCCGTCGACGGCCCGGAAGGTCCCGAACGTCTTGGCGACGCCCTCGATGCGCAGCAGCGGCTCGCCGGCCGCGAACTGCGTCTCTCCGACCGCATCCGCAGCAGCGTCTGTTCTGGGCAACTCGTCAGTCATGGTCCCTGCCAACCCCAATCCCGCCGCACGCTAGCGGCCGATCGTCCCTCACTCAACCGGTTAGACGCGGTTCGTTCACATCCCATTCGCCATGAACGCTGCCAGCGCATCGCATTCCTGCGCTGACATCGTCAGGCCGAGCTTGGAGCGGCGCCACAGGATGTCCTCGGGAAAACGCGCCCATTCGTGGGTCATGAGATAACGCACCTCGGCCCCGGTCAGTTCGGGACCGAAGGCGGGGCCGAGATCGTCCCGGGTCTTCGCCTCGGCAAGCACGGCCGATAGCCGCGAGCCATAGGCCGCGACGAGGCGCTGGGCCTGTGTCTCCGAGAGAAAGCGCCAGCGGTCACGCGCAAGATCGACCTCGGTGTCGAAACGGTCCGAGGCAAAATCTCCGCCCGGTAGCGCCGCGCCTGCGGTCCAGGGCGGCGACATCGGATAGAACGGCGTCAACTTCGTCACCGCACGCTCCGCCCGCAGGCGCGAGGTGGTGACGTCACCGCCGAACATCGTGATCAGCGGCGCCTTGCGCCGGCGCGCGTGGAACAGCGTCGTGCCATCACGCCGGCGCGCGGACGCCAGCGTCAGGTTGACGCCGGAGACCGCGCGCACCACGTCGGTCGGGGCAACGCGCTCGCGGAAATAGCGGCTGGCCGCTTCGCAGAGATAGCCGATGTCGGCCCCCGGCATCGCGACGATCGCGGGATCGCCGGTGAAATCGTGCGTGACTGTGCCGATCAGCGTGAAGTCGCGCTCGAAAGGGCTCGCGAAGATCAGCCGGCCATCGCTGTTCTGGAAGACGTAGACGTTATCGGAATCGAACAACCGCGGGACGACGATCTGGCTCATCTGCATCGCCGCCATGGCGGGTTGCGGCTGCCGCAGCACGGTCTCCGCGACCATCGACGTCCAGCCGCCGGTGGCGTTGGCCAGTGCCCGGGCCGTGATCGTGCGGCGATGACCGCGGTCGACCACCGCGAGCCGCCAAGTGTCGGTTCGATCGGCACGCACGCAGCGCGCTCCAGTCCGAATCACGGCGCCGCGCTCGGTCGCATCCAGTGCCGTGAGCACCACCAGTCGGGAATCGTCGACGACGCAGTCCGAATATTCGAAGGCCGTGCCGAACGGTCGTTTCAGCGCGTTGCCGACCGGATGATGCGTGATGTCGAGGGTCGCCGTTGCAGGCAGGCCGCTCCGGCTTGTGAGGCTGTCGTAGAGCAGCAGGCCGACGCGCAGCAGCCATGGTGGGCGCTCCTCGGAATGCGCCGGGATCACGAAACGCATCGGCCGAACCAGATGCGGCGCGATCCGGATCCAGGTCCGGCGCTCGGCCAATGCCCGGCGCACCCGTCGGAAGCCGCGCCGTTCCAGGACCGAGAGATCGCCGTGGATCAGCCGTGGTGTTGCCGAGGACGCCGCGCCGCCCAGATCGCCCTGCTCCAACAGGATGACCCGCAGGCCGCGGCCGGCGGCATCGCGCGCGAGGCTGACACCGTTCAGGCCGCCGCCGATGATCGCAAGATCGTAATCCGCCATGAAGCCGTCGAATGGGAGCGAAAGAAACGCCCACCATCACTAGAGCCATTTCCGTTCCGATGAAATCGGAACGGGGCTCTAGATTCTAGTTTGGCGCGTTTTCTTGACGCGAACCGGCATCTACTTCGCTCGAAAACGCTCTAGCCGGTCTTGAGCGCAAGCTCCATGACTTCGGCGCGACCGACGAGGCCGGCATATTTCCCGATCGGCAGGGGCTTGCCGAGCAAATAGCCCTGCACGCCGTCACAGCCTTCCGCGGCGAGGAAGGCGAGTTGTTCCAGCGTCTCGACGCCCTCGGCGACGATCGACATTTCCAGGCCATGGCCGAGGTCGATCACCGCGCGCACGATCGCCGCCGATTGCGGGTTGCGGCCGAGATTGATGATGAAGGCGCGGTCGATCTTGATCTTGTCGAACGGGAACGCCTGGAGATAGCTCAGCGAGGAATAACCGCTGCCGAAATCGTCCATGGAGATGCGGACGCCGAGCGCCTTGAGCCGGCGCAGCAGCGCCAGACCGCGATCGAAGTCCTCGATCAGCACGCCCTCGGTGATCTCGAGCTCGAGCCGGCCGGGTGCAAGACCCGTCTCGAGCAGGATGGAATGGACGAGCCCGACCACGTCGCCGTGCATGAACTGCGCCGGCGACAGGTTGACCGCGATCTGAAGCGGCGTCGGCCAGGACGCGGCCTCGCGGCACGCCTCGCGCAAGATCCACTCGCCCATCTCGACGATCAGGCCGCTTTCCTCCGCGATCGGAATGAATTCGGCCGGAGAGACCTGGCCACGCACCGGATGCTGCCAGCGTGCCAGCGCCTCGAAGCCGATGATCTCGCTCTCGGCGACGCTCTGGCCCGCAGCTCCCTGCGGCTGGAAGGCGAGCGAGAGCTCGCCGTTCTTGATCGCCATCGAAAGGTCCTGGTGCAGTACGCGGCGATCGCGTATCTGCTGGTCCATCTCCGGCTGGAACAGGCTGATCGTGCCGCGCGATTTCTGCTTGGCGCGAAACAGGGCCGCGCCGGCATTGGCGAGCAGCGAGGCGGCGTCGGCGCCGTTGTGCGGGAAGATCGACATGCCAGTGGTGACGCCGGCGCGAACCGGGCGGCCGTCGATCTGGAATTCCTTGGCGACGGCATCACCGATCTGCTGCGCCAGCGCGAGACCTGCCTCCGGCTGCTTACCGTCAATGATCAGGCCGAACTCGTCGCCGGACAGGCGCGCCACAACACCGCCGCGCGCGGAGTCCTGCAGCCGCTGGGCCACCTCGACCAGGAGCTTGTCGCCGTGCGCATGACCGAAGACGTCGTTGACCTCCTTGAGGCCGTCGAGATCGACGCAGAGAACCGCGAACTCCTCGCCGGTGCCCTCGCAGGCCTCGATCATCTGGGTCAACGCCTGCAGGAAAGCGGCACGGTTCGGCAAATCGGTGAGGCCGTCGTGATAGGCCATGTGCGCCATGCGCGACTCGGTCTGCCGGCGATCGGTGACGTCCTCGTGGGTCTTGATCAGATATTGCGGCTCGCCGGTGTCGCTCAGCACGGTGGCGCGGCGGGTGAGGAACAGCCGCAGCCCGTCCTTGGTGGAGATCGGGTGCTCTTCGGTGATCATCCCGCGCTTCTTGATCGCGGCTTCGTCGCGCGCGATGATCAGCTTGGCTTCCTTGGGATTGAAGATGTCGGAGGCGGTCAGGCCCGTGGCTTCCTCGCGCCTGCGGTTGAGAATCGTCTCCGCGCTGCGGTTGGCGAGCAGGTAGCGGCCGTCCTTGACCTGCTCGACGATCAGGGCCACCGGGATGTTGTCGACCACGAGCTCCAGGAACTTCTTCGTGCTCTCCAGCTCCTTCGACAGCGAGCGGCGATCGGTGATGTCCTCGAACACGAGCATCAGGAATTCGGGCTTGTTGCTCTCGTTGCGGACCACGATCCGGATCGAGGCAACCATGCGCCGCTCACCGGCGCGGTCAACCTCGAATTCGTTGCGAAATTGGCCGTCCTGCGAATCGAGTGCCGCCCGGTCGGTCGCCTCGATGCTGTCCGCCGAGACTGGCGCAAACAGCTCGCGCGCGTTCTTGCCGACGACATGGTCGCGCGAGAAACCCCAGAACCGCTCATAAGCGCTGTTGGCGAAGATGTAGCGACCATCCTCGATGTTCTTCGCGGCCACGCAGGCCGGCACGTGGTCCAGCAATGTTTCCAGGAACTGCTTGGTGGAGGCGAGCTGCCGCGACAGCCTGCGCTGCTCGCTGACGTCCAGATGCGTCGTCACCGAGCCGCCATTGGGCAGCACGAAATATTTCACCAGGATGGCCCGCCCGTCCGGCAGTTCGGTGATCAAGCCGTTGGTGCTTGCCGCCTTCTCGTAGAACTCGTCGTTGGAGGCGCCGCCGAGCACACCGCGCTTGCGTCGCAGCTCGAGGAGTTCGTAGCCGTTCATGTTGGCCCAGAGATCCGACCGCGCCAGGCCATAAAGCTCGATATAGCGGTCGTTGCAGAAGATGATGCGCCGCTGCGCATCCGTCATCACCACGCCCTGGTTGAGATTGTTCATCGCGGAGGAGACGAAGGCATTGCGCCGCAGCTGCAGACGCCTGGTCCAGCGCAGCGAGGAATGGATCCACAGCGCGATCGCGACGAGGAACGAGCAAGTCACGACGCCCGCGATCAGGGCTTCCCAGATCACGTTGGGATCAAGCTCGCCGAGATAGCTCGGAGGGGTGAAGCTGTCCGAGAGGGCAAAGGCGCGCGCAGGCGCGACCGCTGCGGCCAGGCACACGGCGGCCTGCATCGCAATCGGAAGCGCGCTGCCCGCGTGCCAGTTCTTCTCAGCCATCAGCCACCCGCGATTTCAACGTCGGATTGTCTGGCCTCGTGGGTTTGGATCGGGTAAACGCCTGTACGCGCAACGGAAAAATGTGGCATCAAATACGGCAATTGCCCTGACATGATAAATTCTTCCTTAATGGAAAACGCTCCCGCGCCGCCGTTCCCAGGCGTGAGGCCTTGGTCGCTTCGAGCAGACGTCCTGCACAACCATGGATAAGGTCGACTGCGTCGTCATCGGAGCCGGCGTGATCGGGCTCGCGGTGGCTCGAAAGCTGGCGCAAGCCGGGCGCGAGGTGATCGTGCTCGAGCAAGCCGAGGCCATCGGCACCATCACCTCCTCGCGCAACAGCGAGGTGATCCATGCCGGCATCTACTACCGCGCCGGAAGCTGGATGGCGCGCATGTGCGTCGACGGCAAGCACGCGCTCTACCGTTACTGTTCCGAGCGCGGCATCCCGCACAGGAATTGCGGCAAGCTGATCGTCGCGACCAATCCGAAAGAGACCGAGAAGCTGCAATCTATCAAGGCGCATGCCGAGGCCAACGGCGTGCTCGACATGCAGCTGCTCACCGGCGATGCGGCACGCGCGCTGGAGCCGGCGCTCGCCTGCGACGCCGCGCTGCTGTCGCCGTCGACCGGCATCATCGACAGCCACGCCTACATGCTCTCGCTGCGCGGCGAAGCCGAGGAGGCGGGCGCGGCCTTCGCGTTTCACACCCCGCTGATCCGTGCCAAAGCGACCGCCGGCGTGATGGAGATCGAGGCGGGCGGCGAAGCGCCGATGACGCTGCAATGCAGCCTCCTCGTCAACGCCGCCGGGCTCTCGGCGACCACGGTGGCGCGCAACATCGAGGGCATGCCGCTGGAACGGATCCCGACGGCCTACCTCGCCAAGGGAAACTACTTCAGCTGCAATGCCAGGGCGCCGTTCTCGCGCCTGATCTATCCGGTGCCCGAGCCCGGCGGGCTAGGGGTGCATCTGACGCTGGACATGGCCGGGCAGGCCCGTTTCGGCCCCGACGTCGAGTGGATCGAGACCATCGATTATGAGGTCGATCCCTCACGCGCCGAGCGCTTTTACCCGGCGATCCGCAAATACTGGCCGACGTTGCCTGACGGCGCGCTCATGCCGAGCTATTCGGGTATCCGGCCGAAGATTGTGCCGCCAGCAGTAGCCACGCAGGATTTCTTGATGCAGGGCCCGCGCGATCACGGCGTCGAAGGCCTGATCAATCTGTTCGGCATCGAGTCGCCCGGATTGACGTCATCGCTCGCGATCGCGGATCACGTCGCCGACCTAGCAAATATGTAGTGGTTTAAGGCGAAGTGGATTCCGGTTGCGCGTAAGAACCGCGTCCAGACAAGAAGCTAGGGCCGCGCAAATCCTTGCACGGTGCGCGCCCTACAGCAGGGATGAGCGCAAAGGCTCCCATCCCTGCCTGAAAGGGTGCGATCAACTCTAAGCTGTTACGGGGTTACTAGTGGAGCGTGTCGCCGTGCCTGAGACGCTCGATCTGGTCCTTGACCATCAACTTCCGGCGCTTCAACTCAACAATTTGCAGGTCGTCTGTTGAAAGGTGCACGAGAGCGTCGTGCAATTCGTTTTCGAGAGTTTTATGCTTCCGTTCCAATTCAACCAGATGTGCCTGAATTGTCATTCGAAACCTCCTCGGTAGGGGTGAACCTTGGATTCGACCGGACGAGGAAGTGTACATCACCGATTCGTTCTGTCGATGGATATCAGTCGTCGCAGTGTCATTTTTAGAAATTCATATGTAACGAAGCGTGAGTAAGGGAACCACGCGGGAAAAATCCGTGATATCAATGCGCTTGCGCAACGCCGGAGCGACCGCAGAAATATCTCGCGGGAGATCGGCGCCCGACAGCCCGAGATCGCTTGCGATCACGGCGCGCAAGGACGATAGTTTCCACAGGGCATCCACAGCCTTAATCTCACGCCTATCGGTTTTTCGGCCACCGCAGACATGACCAATGAAGATGCGCGCGAACTCGAATCCGAGCTCGCCCGGTTGCACCAGGAACACCGAGATCTCGATGTGGCGATCGATGCACTGCATCAATCGCCCGCCCCCGACCTGTTGCGGTTACAGCGATTGAAGAAACGCAAGCTGTTGTTGCGTGACCGTATCGCGTTCATCGAAGACCAGATCACGCCCGACATCATCGCCTGATCCACAGGTAGAACTTTACGGCGGCCCCGCCGCACGTAAATCCGCTTGACTCGAAAGGAACAAAATAAGAACATTTGGACACCCAAGGCCCCCGGGGAAACCGTCCAAGGAAAAACGCAGATGTCGGCGACCGCCCTTCTCGACAACAGCCATTATGAACAAGCCTGCGATCAGGCGATCGCGATGTGCGACGGCAATCTGCGCAGCACCATCAAGGCGCTGATCATGGCCAATGAATATCTGGAGGCCGAGCTGGAGGAATTGCAGGCGGCCATTTCCGCCGGCTGCATTCCGGAGACCTCGCGCAGCAAGATGCGGAGCAAGGGCAGCGCCGCCTGAGCTGTCAGCTATCGGAGCCGACCATGTCCGATGTCACCTATTACGTTGCATTACCCTTCCTGACCGACGAGGACGGATCGCCGGTCGCAGGTGCGGCCGAGGAATGCCAGACCGCGGCGGCCGCGTTACGGCGTGCCGAGGTTATGTCGCACGGCGCCGGCCACACCGGCGCCGTCGCGTTCAGCCGCAGCGGCGATCCCATGACGGGCGAATTCGGTGACGCCAAACTGCTCCGCAGCTTCGGCAACGTACCGAAGGACCTCGGCACGCTTTAACTAGCTGCTGACGAGCCTGATGCGCGGCTCGTGCCGCCGGTGCGCCTTGCGCACATACATCGCAGCATCGGCCTCCTCCAGGGCGCGCGCGGCGTCGGACTGCACCCCAAGCAGGGCGACACCGGCGGAAGCGCCCGCACTCACGTGCTGGCCGCGAAAGACAAAGGACAATTCGTCGACAGCCTGCTCGAAGGCCGCGGCCTTCGCCTTGGCGTCGGTCTCGCTGAGATTCCAGAGCAGCAGCGCGAACTCGTCGCCGCCGAGCCGGCCGACCACGTCGGAGGCGCGTATCTGCCGCGTCAGCGTGGTGGCAATCGCCTTCAGCACCTCGTCGCCGGCCGCATGGCCGAAGGAATCGTTGATCGGCTTCAGCCGATCGACGTCGAGCACGATCAGCGCGCCGCTGGCGCGGTAGCGCTTCATGTAGGCGACGGCGCGTGCGAGCTCGCGTTCGAAGCCGCGCCGGTTCGGAATATCGAGCAGGAAGTCGGTGTCGGCGGCCGCCTCGAGCTCCGCGACCCGCCGCTGCGCCCCCTTGAGCTTGCTCCGGAGCTCGCGGATGGTCGCGTTGATGGCCGTCTTGATGACCTCCGTGGGGCCGTCATCGGCAGACGCTCCGCGTCGCGACGGTCTGGTCGGACGCTTGCCCGGACTGTTGGCCGGACTCTCGGCCGGACGCTTGAGAACAACTTTGGAACGGCCGGCGCTGGTCTTCGGGCCCTTTTTGGCCTTCGCAGCGCTCGCCCTTTTTGGTTTCTTCATGGGCATCCTGCTCAATGAAGGCTTGCGGGGATTCACCAAGACAGGATAGTTCATTCCCTTCTCCTTGCCACCGCCTTGCGAGCCACCGGCCGGAACCTTTAATCTGGCCTATCTTTCTGTTTTTCGAGCACAATTCACGTCATGACCGCGCCGATCGCCATCATCATGGGAAGCCAGTCGGACTGGGACACGATGCGGCATGCCGCCGACACGCTCGCAGGGCTCGGCGTTGCCGCCGACACCCGCATCGTATCGGCCCACCGTACCCCCGACCGGCTGTTTACGTTCGCCAAAGGCGCCAAGTCGGCTGGTTACAAAGTCATCATCGCCGGCGCGGGTGGCGCAGCCCACCTGCCCGGCATGGCGGCGGCGCTGACGGAACTGCCCGTGTTCGGCGTCCCCGTCGAATCCAGGACGCTCAAGGGCATCGATTCGCTCTATTCGATCGTCCAGATGCCCGCGGGCATCCCGGTCGGCACCCTCGCGATCGGCAAGGCCGGCGCCATCAATGCGGCGCTGCTGGCGGCTGCCGTGCTGGCCTTGTCCGACCCGGCCTTGTCCGACCGCCTCGCCGCCTGGCGCAAGGCGCAGACCGAGGCCGTGGCCGAGCGCCCGGAGGACAAGGCGTGACTGACGCAAAGCAGGTGAAGCTGAAGCCCGGCGACACCATTGGCATCCTCGGCGGCGGACAATTGGGGCGGATGCTTGCCATGGCGGCGGCACGGCTCGGCCTGCGCTGCCAGGTGTTCTCGCCCGATCCGGACTCACCGGCCTTCGACGTCGTTCTGAATGCGACCTGCGCCGAATATGCCGATGTCGAAGCACTTGAGCTGTTCGCCAACGACGTCGACGTCATCACCTACGAATTCGAGAACGTGCCGTCCGCGGCCGCGATGGTGCTGGATGCGCGCCGCCCGGTGCTGCCCAACCGCAAAATCCTCGAGACCACCCAGGACCGGCTCGCCGAGAAGGATTTCGTGACCCGGCTCGGCATCGGCACCGCAGCCTATGCCGACGTCACGTCGGTCCCGTCATTGCGCGAGGCGATCGCCAGGATCGGCCTTCCTGCGGTGCTGAAGACCCGCCGCTTCGGCTATGACGGCAAGGGCCAGGCCATCATCCGCGAGGGCGACGACATCGCGAAAGTGTGGACCAGTCTCGCCACCAAATCGGCCATCCTGGAAGCCTTTGTGCCGTACGAGCGTGAGATTTCCGTGATCGCCGCCCGCTCGGCCACAGGCCAGATCGAGTGTTTCGACGTCACCGAAAACGAGCACCGCGACCACATCCTGAAGATCTCCCGTGCGCCCGCCCGGATCCCGGACGTGCTCGCCGAGGAAGCGCGCAGCATCGCCGGCAAGATCGCGGGCGCGCTCGATTATGTCGGCGTGCTTGCCGTTGAGATGTTCGTGCTCGCCAACGGCACCGGACCCAAGGTGCTGGTCAACGAGATCGCTCCGCGCGTGCACAATTCCGGACACTGGACGCTCGACGGTGCGTCCGTCTCGCAGTTTGAGCAGCACATTCGCGCCATTGCCGGCTGGCCTCTCGGCAAGCCCGTGCGCCACGGTGAAGTCGTCACCATGACCAATCTGATCGGCGACGAGATCAACGAATATGACAAGTGGCTGAGCGTGCCGGGCGCGACCGTGCACATCTACGGCAAGGGCGCGCCGCGTCCCGGCCGCAAGATGGGCCACGTCACCGAAGTACGACCCACGACCGGCAAATAACGGGACCGCGGCGCATGCCGCGATCCCGCTTTACGACTACGCCGTCTTTGCGCCCGCGACGACGCCCGTGGGCTCTTCGCTGAGCCAACGATAGATCACCCCGCCCAGCGCGCCGCCGATCAGAGGCGCGACCCAAAACAGCCAGAGCTGCGACAGCGCCCAGCCGCCGACGAACAGCGCGGGCCCCGTGCTGCGCGCCGGGTTCACGGAGGTGTTGGTGACGGGGATGCTGACGAGATGGATCATCACGAGCGCGAGCCCAATCGCCAGCGGCGCAAAGCCCGCGGGCGCGCGGCCGTGGGTGGCGCCCATGATGATGAACAGGAACATCATGGTCATGACTACCTCGGTGAGGAAGCACACGATCATGCTGTACTGGCCGGGAGAATGGGCGTCGTAGCCGTTCGACGCGAACCCCTTGCTGACGTCGAAGCCGGGAGCTCCGCTTGCGATGACGTAGAGCAGCCACGCGGCCACGATCGCACCGGCGACCTGCGCAATCACATAAGGCAGGATCTGTCCGGCCGGAAAACGTCCGCCGGCGGCGAGACCGACGGTGACGGCCGGATTGAGGTGGCAGCCTGAGATGTGTCCGATCGCATAGGCCATCGTGACCACGCTCAGCCCGAATGCGAGCGAGACACCGACCAGACCGATGCCAACCTGCGGAAAGCCGGCTGCGATCACAGCGCTTCCGCAACCTGCGAATGTGAGCCAAAAGGTGCCGATAGCCTCGGCCGCGTATTTCTTCATATCCATGTGTCGTCCCCTGCTTTCAAAGATTCCGGAACAAAGCTCCGGAAACGGCCCCACCCTGGGCGTCAAATCTCCCAAATCAGGGCCGCACCGAGGTATTTTGCCTCATTTAATGGCTGAACTTGGCCCGAAAGCCCGCTTGGCCGGTGGACATCCCAGGTTTTGTCTGATACATCCGCGCCCTCAAGGTTAAGGGCTTGTGCGTTTCGCCATCCCCTTTGACTTACCAGAATTCAAATCCGATCCACTGAAGAGGATGCCGCGTGCAGGTTCTCGTTCGCGATAACAATGTCGACCAAGCCCTCAAGGCGCTGAAGAAGAAGATGCAGCGCGAGGGTATTTTCCGCGAGATGAAGCTCCGCGGTCACTACGAAAAGCCCTCCGAAAAGAAGGCCCGCGAAAAGGCCGAAGCCGTGCGTCGCGCACGCAAGCTGGCCCGCAAGAAGCTGCAGCGCGAAGGCTTGCTGCCGATGAAGCCGAAGCCGGTGTTCGGCGCTGGCCCCGGCGGTGATCGTGGCGGTCGCGGCGGCCCGGGTGCCGGTGCAAGTGCAGGTCCGCGCGGACCGCGCTGATTTACCGGACTTGAGAGATTTCAGTTTTCGATGACGCGGGCCCCTGGCCCGCGTTATTGTTTTGTGAGCGGTGCCTTCCTGGGATAGGGCACTACCGATGCGGCACTAGCGCGAGCGAACCGTAGATGGCCTCCCCTTTCCCCAAGCGCGGCTTGGCGCAGTTGCGCCAGATCTTGCTGCAGCCGTTTGCGCTGGCCTTGATGGGGATTTCGCTGTGCGGCTGCTCCTTCGACCTGGGATCGCTGACGCCGGAGAAGGAGAAGCCGCAGGAGGCACCCAAGGCAGCTGCGACCGCAGAGAACGTGGTCAGCGCAGTCAACGTCAGCGAAGCCCAGGCCCATACGGCAAAGGCCCAGGCTCTCGCAAAGTCCGGCGACGCAGCGGCTGCGCTTGATGAGTTCAACCGCGCGGTCGGGCTCGATCCCTATAATGCGCAGGCGCTCTATGGCCGCGCCCTGATCTACCAGGGCAATAACCAGCATGATTTCGCGATCGCCGATTTCAGCGCCGCGAGCGG
This sequence comes from Bradyrhizobium sp. WSM4872, assembly GCF_055811715.1. Lineage (NCBI taxonomy): Bacteria > Pseudomonadati > Pseudomonadota > Alphaproteobacteria > Hyphomicrobiales > Nitrobacteraceae > Bradyrhizobium > Bradyrhizobium sp. WSM4872. Next base: position 57,030 of record NZ_JBVVPT010000016.1, read on the forward strand.
ACTCAATCCGCAGAAGGTCGAGCCGCTGCTCGGCCGCGCCATCAGCTATCTCGCCCTCGGCAAGGTCAAGGAGGCCGCGGCCGATCTGGATGAGGCTTCCGAGGCCGATCCCCACAATGCCCAGGTCTGGACCATACGCGGGCAAGCCTATGAACGGCTGGGCGACAGGACCAAGGCGGCGGCGTCCTACACCAAGGCGGTCTCGCTTCGCCCACGCGACGACGCCGCCCGCAGCGGCCTCGCCCGCGTCGGCGGCTGACGATTCTGGCGCAGCCGCAGGTGCGGTCCTAGTCCGGGGTGACGCTCTTCGGCAGAACGGAATGGAACATGGACTTGACGCCCGACAACATGTCGTCGGCGACATTGGTCTTCGGCCGCGGCATGGACAGGCCGGCATCGGCGCGCAGATCGAGCGGGGGCGCAATCATCGGGACCGGAATGTCAGCCGGGGGCGTCAGCCGATTCGGGTTCTCGTTGCCGATCGAGGCGGTATAGGGCGGGCTCGTCTGCGACGAGCCGCCATTGCCATAGGCCTCGGCTGCGGGTGTCGAGACCGTGATCGGCGGCGGCAACGGACGCACCGTTGACTGATCCAGGGGGATGACACGCGGTGCCTCTGGAGTGCGGGCGGCTTCGCGCACCGCAGGCTCCTGGATCTTCTCGGGCGCCTTGACCTCGGAAGCTCTGGCCTCCGAAGACCTGGCCTCCGAAGACCTGGCTTCCGAAGACTTGGTCTCAATCGACTTGGCCTCAACGGCCTTGCCCTCAGGCGACTTGCGCAGGCGCTCGATCGCGGCGCGCACGAGATCGTTGGCGTCGGGGGTTGCGACCGGCGCGGCAGCAGCCGGCGCCGAATTGGCCTCCACCACCGGAGTGGCGGAAGCGGGTGCACTGATGGCCGGGGTGGACTTGGCGACCGCCTTGTCGCGCGCGGACGGCTTGCCGCGCGGGGCAGCCTCGGCCGGTGCCAAATCCGCCGTCGACGTCTTCGACTCCGCGGCTGGCTGATCGGCAGCCTTCTCGGTCGCCGGCTTGTCCGTCACCTTCTTCTCGGAAATGCCCTTGGCCTTGACGCCGGGCGCGGGGAGGTTGGCCACATCCGCGGGCTTGCCGTTCTTGCCCGCCTCGGCAGGGGCCGTCACGGCAGCGGGTGCATCCGCCGCCGGCTTGGCGTTGATGTAATGATTAACGATATACGCCCCGATGATCGTTGCGAGCACCGAGGGGAAGATGTCCATCGAGATTTTAGCGATGTATTTCAGCATTCCGGCCACTCCCCGCGCGATCTGATGCGGGAACTTTGAGGCATAGTGAGGGATCAACTGCGACGGATCAATGGCAAAGGGGTACGCCGGACTTACGACTTCAGCTCAACCTCAAGGAACACGATCTCGGTTGCGGTTTCGTTAAGCACATCGTGCTGGACGCCGGCCTTGCGAAAATAGGATTTCCCGGCCGCAAGCTGCGCTTTGGACCGCTCGCCATTGGGTGCCACGATGGTCATTTCCCCTGCGACCACGGGAACAATGACGTAGTCCATGCCGTGGGTGTGATGCCCGGTGGCGCTGTCTGGCGCGAGCCGCCACTCGGTCACCCGAACCTGCTCATTGTCGACCTGAACTTCGGACTTGGCGGCAAGCATCGGAACTCTCCTGGGGCATATCCGGAAAACCGGTTCAGGGCACGAAAACCATGAACACGTAGACGGCAAATACCACCATATGGACCAGCCCGAACAGGACATTGGTCCTGCCCGTACCGAAGGTCAGCATGCTCAGGAAGAAGGTCAGGAGCAAAAGGACGCTGCCCTGCTCGCTGAGGCCGAGCGTGAGCTCCTTGTCGAGTGCATAGGTGGCGACACCGACGGCCGGGATGGTCAGCCCGATGGTGGCGAGCGACGAGCCGAGCGCGAGATTGATGCTCTTCTGGAGGTCGTTCTTGCGGGCAGCCGACACCGCCGCGACGCCTTCCGGCAGCAGGATCAGGAGCGCGACCAGAAGTCCGGCAAAGGCAGGCGGCGCACCAATTTTGGCCCCGACGGCGTCGACGACCAGCGAGAATTTCTTGGACAGCAGCACGACCGCCAGCAGCGCAATCAGCAGCAGCACGATGCTGAGCACCATGGTCCGGCCCGACAGATGCGCCTCGCCGCTGCCGCCGCCCGCCCGTTCGTGAACGAAGTAATCCTTGTGCAGTACGGTCTGGGTATAGAGAAACACCCCATACAGCGCGAGCGTGACCACGTCGACGAAGCCGAGTTGAACCGCCGAATAAACCGGGCCCGGCGTGGTCGTGGTGTAGTTCGGCATGATCAGCGTGATGGTCGCGAGCGCGAACAGCACGCTGAGATAGACGTTGGCGCCGGAGAGCTGAAAGCCCTGCTCGCGATAGCGCAGGCCGCCGATGAAGATGCAGAGCCCGACGAGGCCATTGCAGACGATCATGACCACGGCGAACACGGTGTCGCGCGCCAGTTCCGGGGCCGGCTTCTCGCCCAGCATGATCGTAGTGATCAGCGCCACCTCGATGATGGTCACCGCGAGCGTCAGCACCAGCGTGCCATAGGGTTCGCCGACCCGCTCGGCGATCACTTCGGCATGATGGACCGCGGCAAACACCGTGCCGAACAGGATGACGAGGAGCACGAGGGCGAAGACGAGCCCGCCGAACGACAGCGTGAACACGTAGCCCGTCGCGCTGACGGCCGCGAACAGCAGCACGGCAAGCGCCGGAAAGATCCAGGCCGACCGAGGCATCGGATTATGCGCGCTCATCCATCGGCTCCAATTGCTTCGCGCAAATTCATCGCATCTTGGGCGAGCAGTAGCAAATCGGCAGGCAGATTCAATGCCAGCGCAGGATCGGAGCGAACGGCAGCAGCGTCAGCAGGACGAACAGCGGGATCAACACCGCGCTGGCGCGCACGAAATAGCCGAAGAAGCTCGGCATCTCGATGCCGTTCTCGCGAGCGATGCTGCTCACCATGAAATTCGGCGCGTTACCGATATAGGTGAGCGCGCCCATGTAGACTGCGCCCATGGAGATGGAGGCGAGCGTGCCCGAGAGCTCGTGCATCATCACCTGCGGGTCCCCACCGGCCAACTCGAAGAACAACAGATAGGTCGGCGCATTGTCGAGGAACGCCGACATCAGACCGGTAAACCAGAAATAGGCAACCTCGCGCGGCGTGCCGTCCGGCGTCGTCACGGCCGACAGCAGCCAGGCGAACGCGCCGTGATGGCCGGCATTGAGCATGGCGATGACCGGGATGATCGCGATAAAAATGCCGGCGAACAGCTTTGCGACCTCGCGGATCGGCTCCCAGGTGAAGCCGTTGGCCTGCCTGTGCTCGTCGGGCGTCAACCACACCGACAGGCCCGCTATGGCCAGCAGCGCCGCGTTGCGGGCAATATCTTCCAGCTCCAGCCTGGTTCCAAGAATGTCGAAGGCGATGCCGGACTTCCACATCGCCGAGGCCAGCAGGCTCGCGACGATGGCTGCGATCAGCACCAGGTTGACGAGGCCGCGGATGCGGACCGGCTTCGCGGCGCCGGCAGCGCCAAGGAAGGGTTCGCTACGGAAGCGCCAGACGTCGATGACGACGAAGATCGCGAGCAGCAGTCCGGCAACGATCGCCGTCTGCAGCCAGATGGTCCGCGTGGTCCAGAAGAAGTCGACGCCATGCAGGAAGCCGACGAACAGCGGGGGATCGCCGAGCGGGCTCAGCGCGCCGCCGACATTGGCGACCAGGATGATGAAGAAGATGACAACGTGGGCGTTGTAGCGCCGCGGCCGGTTGGCGCGGATCAGAGGGCGGATCAGGATCATGGCCGCCCCCGTGGTGCCGACCACGCTCGCCATCACCGTACCGAGCGCGAGGATGCCGGCATTCGCTGCCGGCGTCGCCTTGATGTCGCCCGTCACGAGAATGCCGCCAGCCACGACATAGAGCGAGAACAGCAGCATGATGAAGCCGAGATATTCGGCGAGCATGGCGTGAACGAGCGCCGCCAGCGTCGCCATGCTCCCGGCAAGGATGACCAGCGAGGCGAGTGCCAGCAGCGACCAGGCCGCGGCGATCTTGCCGTAATGATGGTGCCAGAATCGTGCAAACAGTAGCGGACCAAGCGCGATCGACAGCAGGAGGCCGGCAAAGGGCAGCGCATAGGGCCAGCCCATCGCCGCGCCGTCGAGCGCGGTCGCCGCCCATGCGTGCTGTGGCAACAACATCACGAGGATCGCGGCGATGAACCCGCTCGCGCGCCGAACGACAAGTCGTCTAGAAAGCAATGAAGCGCCTCGCCGTTTCAATCGCACCGAATGCATCGAGATTGTCGTGTCCACCGCCTGCAAAGCGAACGAACTGCTTCGGTTCGTGCGCAAGCGCGAACAGACGCTCTCCGAACACGATGGAAATGGCAAGGTCATTGGTGCCATGCATCACCAATAGCGGCACAGTGACGCGCGGGATGCGCTCGTCGGAATGGAATGGATCGCGCATCAGCAGACGCACCGGAACGAACCAGAACGATGATGCTGCAATGTCGGCCGTCGATGTATAGGGCGCTTCCAGGATGAGTTTTCCAACACGATGCTCCGAGGCGACCGCGACCGCCACGCCAGTCCCGAGCGAAAAGCCCCAGACTGCGATTCGTTCCGCCGCGTAGCGCGCGGTGGTGAAGGCGTAGGCGGCCGCGGCATCGCGCAGCAGGCCCGCCTCGCTCGGTGCCCCGCTGGAGCCGGCATAGCCGCGATAGGACAGCGCGACGAGGCCGGTGCCGTCCGCCGTCATGGCCTTGAAACGACTGACGCCACCGGCGAGATAATCGCCATTGCCCGGAAAATACAGGATCACGGGGCGGCCGGGCCTCGCCGGCACGTGCCAGACGATGACCTTCTCGCCATCGGAGGTGGTCAGGACGTGCTCTTCGGCCTGAGGAAGGCCTGCGGCGTCCGGCGCGGTGCGACCGACCGGCGGGATCGGAAACAGCATCTCGCGCTGCCTGACATACAGCACGAGGAGACCGGCGCAATAGACGGTCACGAGCAGGATGGCGATCCACTTGACGATGGTCATGATGACACGGCCCGGCCCCGGTTCAGGGCCTGCACTGGCTCCGCAGCAATTTCATGACCTCGCGCGTGGCGCGCCGGAACGGCACAGCAGCCGCACGCCGCCGCATGGCGGCGCGCTTGGCAATGGCCCGCTTGCCGCCGCGCTACATCGCCTTGACGATGTTCTCGGTGACCTTCTTGGCATCGCCGAGCAGCATCATGGTATTGTCGCGATAGAACAGCGGATTGTCGATGCCGGCATAGCCCGACGCGAGCGAGCGCTTGATGAACATCACGGTGCCGGCCTTCCAGACCTGGAGCACGGGCATGCCGTAGATCGGCGAGGTCTTGTCCTCTTCGGCCGCGGGATTGGTGACGTCGTTGGCGCCGATCACGAAGGCGATATCGGCCTGCGCGAATTCGGAGTTGATGTCCTCGAGCTCGAACACCTCGTCATAGGGCACGTTGGCTTCGGCCAGCAGCACGTTCATGTGGCCGGGCATGCGGCCGGCGACTGGGTGAATGGCGTATTTCACCTCAACACCTTCCTTCTTCAGGACGTCGCCCATTTCACGCAGCGCATGTTGGGCCTGCGCCACCGCCATGCCGTAGCCCGGCACGATGATGACCTTCTGCGCGTTCTTCATGATGAAGGCCGCATCATCCGCCGAGCCGAGCTTGGCCGGCTTCTGCTCGCCGCCGCCACCGCCGGCAGCGGCGGTCTCGCCGCCGAAACCGCCGAGGATGACCGAGATGAAGGAGCGGTTCATCGCGTGGCACATGATGTAGGACAGGATCGCGCCGCTTGATCCCACCAGCGCGCCGGTGATGATCAGCGCGGAATTGCCGAGGGTGAAGCCGATGCCGGCCGCGGCCCAGCCCGAGTACGAATTCAGCATCGAAATCACGACCGGCATGTCGGCGCCGCCGATCGGGATGATCATGAGGACGCCGAGCGCCAGCGCGATGATGACGATCAGCCAGAAGTCGAGCGCGCTGCCCGACATCACCAGCCCGACGATGAAAACGACGAGCGCGATCGCCAGCGCGATGTTGATGATGTGGCGGAACGGCAGGATGATCGGCGCACCGCTCATGCGTGCGGACAGCTTCAGGAACGCGATCACCGAACCGGTGAAGGTCAGCGCGCCGATGGCGACGCCGAGCGACATCTCGACCAAGCTCTGCGGATGGATGTTGCCGGGGCTGCCGATGTCGAAGGCCTCCGGCGCGTAGAACGCACCGGCGGCGACCAGCACCGCGGCCATGCCGACCAGCGAATGGAACGCGGCGACCAGTTCCGGCATCGAGGTCATCGGCACCCGGCGGGCGATCACCGCGCCGACGCTGCCGCCGATCGCGATGCCAAGGATCACGAGGATCCAGGCGAGGCCGTCCGCCGGCGGATGGCTGGCGAGTGTGGTGGCGACCGCGATCGCCATGCCGATCATGCCGAAGAAATTGCCCTGCCGCGATGAGGCGGGGCTGGACAGCCCGCGCAGTGACAGGATGAACAGCACACCCGCCACGAGATACAGAACTGCAGCCAGATTGGCGTTCATCTCAGGTCCCCTTTGTCTTCGTCACCCCGAGGTGCACGCCGCTCACTTCACCTTCTTCTTGTACATCGCCAGCATGCGCTGGGTGACAAGGAAGCCGCCGAAGATATTCACGCAGGCGAAAATGAGCGCGATGAAGCCGAAGCCGCGCGCCCAGCCCGAGCCGCTCGAGATCATGCCGACGCCGACCGCGAGCAGCGCGCCGACCACGATCACCGAGGAGATCGCATTGGTGACGCTCATCAGCGGCGTATGCAGCGCAGGGGTCACCGACCACACCACGAAATAGCCGACGAAGACGGCGAGAACGAAGATCGACAGCCGGAAGACGAAGGGATCGACGACTTGTGCAATATGCTCCATGACGGCTCTCCTTACGCTTTCGGCTGGAAATTCGGGTGGATGACGGCGCCGTCCCTGGTCAACGCGGTCGCTTTGACGAGCTCGTCGTCCCAGTTCACGGCCAGCGCCTTGCTGGTCTTGTCGACCATCGTTTCGATGAAGTTGAACAAATTGCGCGCGTAGAGGCTCGAGGCCGACGCCGCGACGCGGCCGGCGACGTTGGTGTAGCCGACGATCTTGATGCCATCGACATCGGCGACCTCTCCCGCCTTGACGCCTTCGACATTGCCGCCGCGTTCGACGGCGAGATCGACCAGCACCGACCCTGGTTTCATCGACTTGACCATGTCGGCTGTGACGAGCTTCGGCGCCGGCCGGCCCGGAATGAGCGCGGTGGTGATCACGATGTCCTGCTTCTTGATGTGCTCGGCGGTGAGCGCGGCCTGTTTGGCCTGGTATTCCTTGGACATTTCCTTGGCATAGCCGCCGGCGGTCTGCGCGTTCTTGAATTCCTCGTCCTCGACGGCGAGGAATTTTGCACCGAGCGATTCGACCTGCTCCTTGGTGGCGGGCCGGACGTCGGTCGCGGTGACCACGGCGCCGAGACGGCGCGCGGTCGCGATCGCCTGGAGGCCGGCGACGCCGACGCCCATCACGAACACTTTGGCGGCGGGCACCGTGCCGGCTGCGGTCATCATCATCGGGAAGGCGCGTCCGAAGGCCTCGGCGCCCTCAATCACGGCGCGGTAGCCGGCGAGGTTGGCCTGCGAGGACAGCACGTCCATCACCTGCGCGCGCGTGATGCGCGGCATCAATTCCATCGCGAAGGCGGAGACGCCGGCATCGGCGATCGTCTTCAGCGCGGCCTCGTTGCCGTAGGGGTCCATGATGGCGATGACCAGCGCGCCGCGCTTGTACTGCGCGAGCTCGGAGGCTTCAGGGCGCTTCACCTTGATGATGATGTCGGCGTCCTTCAGCGCGTCGGCGCTGACGGTGGCGCCCACGGCGGTGAATTCGGAGTCCGGCAGACCCGACTTGAGGCCGGCGCCCGGCTCGACGGCGATCTCGGCGCCCAGCGCCTTGAACTTCTTCACCGTATCCGGCGAAGCGGCGACCCGCGGCTCCGACGGATCGATTTCCTTGGCAACGGCGATCTTCATAGGCCCTCCGGCGACGCGGGAAAGAGCGCGCACGCGAACTTAGCGTTACTCCCGCAACGTTGGATACCGGTTTTCAATCCGGCTTGATTGCAAATTTTATGGGCACCGACGACGCTGGCGGTGCTGCAGGAGATGGATCAGGTCAGGAAGATCGCCATCAGGATCACGATAAGCGCGACCGAGACCGTGCCGTACTTCACCAGCTTGATGAAGCCCTCGTAGGTCTGCTCGTGGGCAACGTAGTCGTTGCCGTCGGCGGTGCTGTACGCCACTTCGTTATGGTCAGCCATGAATTGTCCCCAGTCGAAAGTCGAATTTCATGGCTGGGATACCGCAAACTTTCGGGCAGGGCAACGGCAGGCAGGCGCGGTTTCCCGGCAAATCGGGTCATTTGGAATTCCGATTGGCGGAATCCCGCTCAGACCGGAGGTCCGCCCGTTGCAGGCGATCTCCGGTGCCACGAGCCGAAGGCCTCTCAGCGCAGGCCGAGCGCCCGGCGGACTGCGCCGATCGGCTCCACCTTGCTATCGCAGAAGTTTCGCTTTGCGCAGCGTTCTCCCGGAACGTTGACGACGATCGCATCTGCCCCCGCATCCTCAGTGAGAAAGCCGTGGGTCATGTGGAAACCCAGCGCGCGGTAGACCTCGAACTGCTCCTCCGAGAAGAACTGGTCACCGGTGGTTTCGTGCGGGAAGGTGTCGTTGCGGCGTGCATAGTCGCGGATGTAGTCGTTCTCGTCTCCGGTCAGGGACGATTTGATGTACACGAGGTACCCCTTTTCCCCCGAGCCGTAGTCGATGGTGCCGACCGCCATGTGCGGTCCGCCCGCGGCGTGCCGGGCCGCGCCCGGGGATTTGGCTGCGTTGCACTTCATCCACTCGCGCGTCGTGTTGCGGATCGGGGTCCACGGCAGGTCGATGATGATCCCGAGATCGATGCGCGCATAACGCTGCAGCGTCACCAGAGACGAGAAATTCATCGGCGCATCGGCTTCGGCGTCAACCGCGATGATCACCTTGCAGCGTCGTCGCAACAACTCGTAGACACCGAGATTCTCGATGTGTCCGCCGTCCGTCAGGTAGACCGCATCGGCATTCTCGTAGAGCCGGCCCGAGATCTCAGACCATAGAAACAAAGGGGTCGAGTGGTGCTGCGGCCTGTCCTTTGTCGAGACCCAGCGCGGGTTCTTCAACCAGTACCCGAGGCGCACGTTGAGGAGCGCCAGGGTCGGGGTCAGCGAGCGGATCGACCCCGAGCCCATGTTCGACGAAGCGGCGGCCCCGGAGATCGCCATCGCGGTCGCAAGATCGAGGCCCAGCGCGACCTTCTCGAACGCCGGTGTATTCGCATAGCCGGTGGCCTCGCTGCCGACGTGCAGCGGCGAGAATATGAAGAAATCAGCGTTCCGTCCCCGCCGATTGGCGAAGTCGGATCCTTGGATGTTCAGGGCGGCGTTGATGATGGGATATGGCGAGGCCAGGCTGCTTTTTTTCGATGTCGTGACCGTCATCGCTCCCGCTGGATCGACGCCGTAGTCCAACTGATGCAGCAGACCGCTCAGCTTCTCCTCGTCGAGCGGAAGGAAATCCCTCCCCTGGTCCAGGCTCGGCATGTTCCGCGACGGCTCCCCGTCGGCGTAGTAGAGCGGATTGAACAAGAAGGCCTTGCTGAGGCGATCACGATAGAGCCGGTGCAGCGAATTGGCATTCGGCCCGAGGATCCACGACAGGCTGAATAGGGCCGAGCCCGAGAAGAAGTAGAGCAGCACCATCCGCCAGCTGACACTGTTGCCGAACTGGTACTTCGACCAAGTGAATGTGCCCGGGGATTGCAATGACGCAACGGAAAACAGCCATGGGGGGATGTGCGAGATCGGCCCCACCGGCTTGGAGGCGACGACCTTTGCTTCGCTATTGGTGATCTCTGCCGAGAGCTTACGCGTCGCCGAGTCGAACTGGACATTTCCCTTGACGTCGACACCGGCCGCGGGCGGCACGGGTTGCACGCCAGCCGCTCCCCACTCCTCGATCATGGGGTATTGGCGGTAGGCGGCGTCGAGCGTCTTGTCGTTCGCGATACCCCAATAGCAAAGATAGAGATATCCGACCCAGATCAGTAAGGGCAGCGCCAGTCCCGCGACAAGCACGGCTGCTTTCGCCGCATGGGCGAGCAGGCGTGGGCCAAGGTCCGAGGCGCCGGCGCCCTTCAGCAGGTCGGCGAATTGCTGCCGGAACAGCGTGACGGCCGCCGCAACCGGCGCAGTAATGGCCGCAAGCGATTGGAGCCATTTGATTGCAACACCCCCAATGATGCCGCCGGACTGAGCCGTGTTGGCGTCGGCGAGGTCGAACATCTGGGCGATCATGAAGGGCTGAAATTCGAAGAAGCAGATGGCGGCAAGCAGAACGAGATAGGTCGCGCCGACAGTCGACGGATAGCCGCGGAATTCACCTCCCTTGGTCGACGAAATCGAGCGCAGCACCGCCCAGCCGAAGAAAAGCACGAGGCCGAGCAGGAGCGCTGCAAGCGAAAGCCCAAAGTGATCGACGTTCAGGCAGCTGGCGATCGCGCAGATGAGTCCCAGCGCAAACGCAAGACCGGCCAGGTAGCGAAAAAGCTCGCGCCGCCCGAATTTGAAAAGGCGCCCGACCAACAAAAGCAGCAAGGCGGCAACAAGGCCGCCAAGAAAGAAGGCAGGCATCAATCCCAGGCTGGAGAGGGGACCAAGATTGCTGGTGTCGTCGACGCTCAGCCCGAAGAAATTGGTCGTATAGAGTGACGAGCGTGCGGCGTTGGACAGGATCGTGATCACGGCAACGAGCAGTACGACCGGCAGCGTAAGGCTCAGATTGGCAACGAGTCCACGCACGACGATTGCGACGCCGGTGATCAGATCTCGCGCGCCGGCCGGAACGAGGTAGTTCGAGTAGTTCCGGATATGGCCCACCGCAGGCGTGTCACTGATCTCATTGGCGCTCTCGGCGCCAGGTGTCGGCGTGCTTCCGAACACGAAATTCTGCGCCCGCGTCATGGTCGCCGTGAACGAACAGCCGGTGTAACCGCCGCCCGATACGGTCGACAGATAGTCGATGTGCTTGATCAGCCCGTGGTGATTGAAAGCCTGCAAGACGCCGAGGCAGATTGCGGAGGATCGGATTCCGCCGCCCGACAACGCAAGGCCGACCGTGTCGATCGCCTTTTCGTCGCCAGGGTATGCGACGGGATCTATGCCTTGGGCGCGGCGGCGGTTGTTGATGGCTGCGAGCTCGCGCTTGACGATCTTGCGGTGCTGCGTCCCCCACAGCTGCTGTTCCTCCACAGCCCGTGGCGGCTCCACCTTGGGGTCTGGGGCACTGATCCTGGCCATGTTCGCCTCCCTGGCAAAGCACACCACGACGATCAACAATCACAGATTGCATTACAGGCCGAAACCGCCCGCAAGAATTAGTCTGGCTTTAGGCACAAACGTTCAATGTGCAGGGCGGGAACTATACAACCGGCCTCGCCCGTCGCCGGAACAACGGGACACTCGGACGGCCGACCCGACCTGCTCGCTGCAGCGCCGAAGACGGCGCGGCTCAGCCCATCGCTTCCAGCTCGTCGATCATGCCGGCGATGACGCTCAGGCCTCCGTCCCAGAACTTTGGATCCTTGGCATCGAGCCCGAACGGCCGCAGCAGCTCGGAATAATGCTTGGTGCCGCCGGCGGCGAGCATGTCGAGATAGCGCTCGGCAAAGCCTTCGGCCGCGTTCTCGTAGACGGCGTAGAGCGAGTTCACCAGACAATCGCCGAACGCATAGGCGTAGACGTAGAACGGAGAATGGATGAAGTGCGGGATGTACATCCAGTAGTTCTCGTAGCCCGCTTTGATTTCGATTGCCGGCCCGAGGCTCTCGCCCTGCACCGAGAGCCAGATCTCCCCGAGCCGCGTCGCGGTGAGCTCTCCGTTCTTGCGTTCGGTGTGGACCGCGCGCTCGAAGGAATAGAACGCGATCTGCCGCACCACGGTGTTGATCATGTCCTCGACCTTGCCGGCGAGCAGCGCCTGGCGCTGCTTTGCGCTTTTGGTCTGCGCCAGCAGCCGCCGGAAGGTCAGCATCTCGCCAAACACGCTCGCGGTCTCCGCCAGCGTCAGCGGCGTCGGCGCCATCAACGCGCCGTTCCTGGCCGCCAGCACCTGGTGCACGCCGTGGCCGAGCTCATGGGCGAGCGTCATCACGTCGCGCGGCTTGCCCTGGTAGTTCATCAGCACGTAGGGGTGCGCGGACGGCGTGGTCGGATGCGAGAAGGCACCCGGCGCCTTGCCCGGGCGCACCGGCGCATCGATCCAGCGGTCGGTAAAGAAGCGCTCGGCGATGTCAGCCATCTTTGGCGAGAAGCCGCGATAGGCGGTGAGCACCATGTTTCGCGCGTCGGGCCAGCCGATCACGTCGGTCGCCGCAAAAGGCAGCGGCGCGTTGCGGTCCCAATAGGCCAGACGCTTCCTGCCGAACCAGCGGGCCTTCAGCGCGTAGTAGCGATGCGACAATTTTGGATAGGCCGCGCGCACCGAGGCGACCAGCGCATCCACCACCTCGCGCTCGACGCGGTTGTTGAGATGCCGGGAATCCGCCACGTCCTTGAAGCCGCGCCAGCTGTCGGAGATGTCCTTGTCCTTGGCCAGAGTGTTGGTGATCAGCGCAAAGGTGCGCTCATTCGCCTTGAAGGTCTTTGCGAGCGCCTCTGCCGCGGCCTTGCGCTTGGCGCCGTCGCGGTCCTGCAACAGATTGAGCGTCGGCTCGATCGCGAGCTCCTTGGACCCGACCTTGAAACGCAGGCCCGAGATGGTTTGGTCGAACAGTCGGTTGAAGGCTGAATAGCCGGTCTGCGCCTTCTCCAGGAAGAGCTGCTCGAGCTTGTCGTCGAGCTGGTACGGCTTCTCCTTGCGCAGATCCTCGATCCAGGGACGGTAGTGCGCGAGCTCGGTGGCCTGCATCGCGCGGTTCAAAATATCGTCATCGACGCGATTGAGCTCGAGCGCGAAGAACAGCAGATGCGTCGATGCCGCCGTCAGGCGCTCGGAAACGTCGCCGTAAAACTTTGAAATCGCAGAGTCCACGCTGTCGCCGGCATGAACGAGGCCGGCGTACGAGCCGAGCCGGCCGGCGAGGTCGTCGATCGCCTCATAGCGTCGCACGGCTTCGGCGAGCCATTTTCCGCCATCTTCCTTTGCTGTTCCTGTTGCGAGCTTGCCCTTGTAGTCCGTCTCGAACGCGACGCAATCGGCATCCATCTTTTCGAGATCGCGCGCCACTTCCGGCGCATCGATCCCGGAATAGAGGTCGGCGAGGTTCCACTCCGGAAGCTTGCCGCTCTTGCTCGCAGGCTTGGCGGGTGAAGGCTTGGCGGGTGAAGGCTTGGCGGGTGAACGCTTGGAGGGTTTTGCCTTGGCTGCGGATGTCTTGGTGTTCGGCTTGCGGAGAGCGGGCTTGCTAGCGGCGGACTTCTTAACTGCAGACTTGGAGCGCGAATTCATTGTGTGGGAAACCTGTGTTCAACAAGCGCGACGGCGGGCGGGGGCATCAGGATTTAACAGTGCGTTAATCGGCTTCGGCCAGAGTGCCCCGATTCGAGACAGATAGTAGTAGCGTGCGGGGAACACCATGGCTGCCAGTATTTTGATCGCCGACGACGACGCTGTAGCCCGCCGGCTGGTCGAAAACATGGTGCAGAAATGCGGCTATGAGACGATCGTGGTGGACTCCGGCGACGCGGCGATTGCCGCCCTCACCGCCCCTGACGCGGCCATCGACGGCGTCATCCTCGATCTCGTGATGCCCGGCCTCGACGGCATGGGCGTGCTGGCGAAAATCCGCGAAGCGGGTCTCAGCATCCCCGTGATCGTGCAGACGGCCCATGGCGGCATCGACAATGTGATCTCGGCGATGCGCGCGGGCGCGGCCGATTTCGTGGTCAAGCCGGTCGGCCTGGAGCGGCTCCAGGTCTCCCTTCGCAACGCGCTCAATTCGTCCGCGCTCAAGGGCGAATTGCAGCGCATCCGTCACAGCCGCGAGGGCCGGCTGACCTTCTCCGACATCATCACCCGCGCCGAGGCGATGGCGGGCGTGATGCACGCGGCGCAGAAAGCCACCAACTCATCGATCCCGGTGCTGATCGAGGGCGAGTCCGGCGTCGGCAAGGAGATGTTCGCGCGCGCCATTCATGGCAGCGGCGAGCGCAAGGCAAAACCGTTCGTCGCGGTCAATTGCGGCGCGATCCCCGACAACCTGGTCGAGTCCATCCTGTTCGGTCACGAGAAGGGTGCCTTCACCGGCGCCGCCGAACGCCACACCGGCAAGTTCGTCGAAGCCCATGGCGGCACGCTGTTCCTGGACGAGGTCAGCGAGCTGCCGCTGGCCGCGCAGGTCAAGCTGCTTCGCGCGCTCCAGGAAGGCGCGGTCGAGGCGGTCGGCGGCCGCAAACCCGTGAAGGTCGACGTCCGCATCATCTCGGCGACCAACCGCAGGCTGCTTGAGCGGGTCAAGCAGGGCCACTTCCGGGAAGATTTGTTCTACCGCCTGCACGTGCTGCCGCTGACGATCCCATCGCTGCGCGCGCGGCGCGAGGACATTCCGCATCTGCTCAGGCATTTCCTGGCGCGCTTTGCCGCCGAGGAGAACCGCCCCATCACCGGCATCAGCGGCGAGGCCGTTGCGCACCTCGCCCAGCTCGATTGGCCCGGCAACATCCGCCAGCTCGAAAACGCGGTCTACCGCGCCGTGGTGATGAGCGACGGCGACCAGCTTGGCCTTGACGACTTCCCCCTGATCGCCTCGCAGCCGCATCCCGGAACAGACATTCCGACGGCTCCGCTGATGCTGGAGCCGATCGCGGCCCCCTCCGTCATATCAGGTAATGAAATACCGATCGCGCCACTGCCCTTGGCGGGCGCCCTCTCAATGCTGACCGCGACCGGCGAAGTCCGGCCGCTGGAGGAGATCGAGAACGAGATCATCCGCTTCGCGATCTCGCATTACCGCGGGCAGATGTCGGAGGTCGCCCGTCGCCTCAAAATCGGCCGGTCCACCCTCTACCGCAAACTCGATGAGGCAGGGGTTCCCGGCCATGGCGGCAAAAGCGGTGAGGAGACGCACTGAGCCTGACGCGAACGGAGGTTCGTCCGGGCGGAGCGATACGACTGTAAGCCGTTCGTACGACGACGGAATTCGACTGCGATTTGAACCGTGACTTGGAAGTGACAGACACAGGGAAAAGCGCGTGTCAGAAGCGCACAATCCGTTGCCAAGAGGCTTGCTTGAAGTCAGTTTGTCGTGAGTTGTCCCGGGTAGCGCTGGCTGCGAAATCGGGGCCTGTATATCGTCTGCGTAGGATTCGTTGCGTGCAGGCGTGCAACTTTCGAGAGGCCGGCGCGGTTTAGCCGAAGCTCAATAGGCGATAACGAAGCTGTTCCACGGGGGACAGTTCACCCGAGGGGTGCGACACAATGCGTGACTGTTTGAACCACCGTGCAGGCTTTGACCGCGTCTTGATGACGGTCGCGGCGACCTTCCTCACGGTATCGGCCAGCTCGGCCCTTGCGCAGGATCAGGCGCGCAGCAGCGCTGCCGAGCTCGCGATCGAAGCCGCGATCCCGCGCCCCGAACCCGCAAACGTCCCGCCCCCGACCGCATCCGACATCAAGCTCGACACCACCGCCACGGTTCAGGACTCGGCAAAGGAGCCGGTCAAGGAACCCGTGAAGGCCGAAGCCGCTCCCGCGCCGGACAAGGTCGAGACCAAGCCTTCCGTCGTCGCCACCACGCCGGCGACCGAGGCGCCGAAGAGCGAGACGGCGAAGACCGAACCTGCCAGGACCGAACCTGCCAAGGCCGACACGGCGACAACGCCGGCCGCGCCCGCCACCGCTGCGGCTTCGGAGCCGGTGAAGGCCGCGAGCAACATTCCCGCGGCCGACCAGCCGGTCGCTGACAAGCTCAAGGACATCATTGGCGCCAAGACTGCGCGCTATTTCGACCGCAAGAACGAACGCGCGGCGATCGAGAAGTTTTACGGTGCACGCGACTTCGCGCCGGTCTGGACCCAGGGCGGCAGCCTGACCGCGGCGGCCAAGGGCGTGATCGCACGACTGAAGGATGCTGCGTCCGACGGTCTCAATCCCGCCGACTACCCGCTGCCGGACTTCGCGGCCGCCACGACACCCGACACGCTTGCCGATGCCGAGCTCAAGCTCACCGCCAGCATGTTCGACTATGCGCGCCAAGCCCAGAGCGGCCGCATGCACTGGTCGCAGGTCAGCGGCGACATCCTCTATCCCGAGCATCCGGTCGATCCGAACGAGGTGCTCGCCAAGGTCACGACCGCAGCCGACGCCTCCGCGGCGCTCGACAGCTACAATCCGCCGCAAAAGCTCTACAAGGAGCTGAAGGCGAAGCTCGCGGAGCTCCGCGGCCAGGGTAACGGCCCGGTGATCGAGATCGCCGATGGTCCGGCGCTGAAATACACCCCGGCCCGCAAGAAGCAGGCTGAAATCGTCGTTGAAGATCCGCGCGTGCCGCAGCTGCGCGCCAAGCTCGGCATCGCCGAGAACGCCAACGACACCCGCTATGACGCGGCGGTCGCCGAAGCCGTGCGCAAGTTCCAGAACAGTGCCGAGCTCAAGGCGACTGGCATCCTCGACGACAAGACCGTCAAGGCGATCAACACTCCGAAGCGCGACAAGCAGATCGACGTGGTGCTGGTGAACATGGAGCGCTGGCGCTGGCTGCCGCGCGACCTGGGCGTGCCCTCGCTGGGCGATGCCTACGTCATCCTCAACATTCCCGACTACACGCTCAAGGTGATGCAGCGCGGCCAGCAGGTCTGGACCACCCGCGTCGTCACCGGCAAGCCCGGCACGCATGCGACCCCGCTGCTCACCGAGACGATGAAGTACATCACGGTCAATCCGACCTGGAACGTGCCGCCGTCGATCGTCTACAACGAATATCTGCCGGCGCTTCAGCAGGACCCGACCGTGCTCCAGCGCATGGGTCTCAAGCTCGAGCAGAACCGCGACGGCTCCGTGCACATCTCGCAGCCGCCCGGTGAAGCCAATGCGCTCGGCCGCATCCGCTTCAACTTCCCGAACAAGTTCCTGGTCTATCAGCACGACACGCCGGACAAGAACCTGTTCGCCCGGGACGAACGCGCCTTCAGCCACGGCTGCATGCGCGTGCAGAACCCGGATCAGTACGCCTCGGTTCTGCTCAACATCGCGATGCCGAACGAGAAGTACACGCCGGAGCGCGTGCGCAGCATGTACGGTAAGAGCGAGATCGACCTGAAATTCCCGACCCCGATCCCGGTCAACATCACCTATCAGACCGCATTCGTGGACGATGGCGGCAAGCTGCAATTCCGCAAGGACGTCTATGGCCGCGACGCGACCATGATCAACATCCTGAAGAACGGTCGCGGCAAGGATCTCGAGAACGTCGTCGCGCACTCCCAGCCGAGCTATTCACGCCCGGCAACGACGCTGCCGAACGGAGTGTTGGCAGCAAACAATGGCGGCTCGTCCGGCCCGAATTTCTTCGAGCGGCTGTTCGGCGGTGGGGCCCCTGCCCAGCCGCCGGCCCCAGTCGGCCGCAAGCCCCAGCGGGTGTTCACCCGCTGAGTCCTGCTCAGCGCGTCACTTCTTGAAATTCTGCAATAAAATCAGCGACCTCATCCTCTGGTTGGGGTCGCTTAACGTTAACCATTCTCCACCTGACGTCGGGCAGCGGGCGTTTTTTTGCCACACTCACCCGGTTAGGATTGTAGTCTGACTTGGTTTGGGGGGCGAGAAGGTCAACCTCGAATTAACCTTCTCGCTTTAACAAAGCGTTCATCCTCTTTCGCGCGCTAACGGGGTTAGCGGGAGAGTCCATTTTGAACGCTGGTCGACTGGGTGGGCTCTAACGTGCTGACTGGAATCGCACGCCAATTCGCTGTGCTGTCGTTGTCCCATGCGGGAGTGAAGGCCGGATCCCGGATCGGCCTCGCTGCCGTATTGCTGCTTGCTGCCGCGGGTTCGGTTCACAACGCCGCCGCGCTCAACGAGACCAAGACGCTCTCCTTCCACCACACCCATTCCGGCGAAGACCTCACCGTCACCTTCAAGCGCGACGGGCGCTACGACGAAGCGGCACTGAAGCAGCTCAACCATTTCCTGCGCGACTGGCGCACCCAGGACGAGACGGTCATGGACCGTCACCTCTTCGATATCCTCTGGGAAGTCTATCGCGACGTCGATGCCAAGCAGCCGATCCAGATCATCTCATCCTACCGCTCGCCCGCCACCAACGCCATGCTCCGCCGCCGCTCCTCCGGCGTGGCGCGCTTCAGCCAGCACATGCTGGGGCATGCGATGGACTTCTACATCCCGAACGTGCCGCTGGAGCAGATCCGCTTCGCCGGCCTGCGCCTCCAGCGCGGCGGTGTCGGCTTCTACCCGACCTCCGGCTCGCCGTTCGTACATCTGGACACCGGCAGCATCCGGCACTGGCCGCGCATGACGCATGACCAGCTCGCCCGGGTCTTCCCGGATGGACGCACCGTCCATGTCCCGACCGATGGCACGCCGCTGAAGGGCTATGAGCTCGCCAAGGCCGAGATCGAGCGGCGCGGCAGCGGCGAGGATTCCGGCAGCAGGTCGAATTTCTTTGCCAGCCTGTTCAAGGGCAAGCCGGCTCCGGCCGCCACGAGCAACGACGAGGATGACGAGGGCGCGCCCGCTCCGGCCGCGAAGCCTGTCGCGCCGACCGCGGTCGCCGCCGCGACCAAGCCGGCCGATCCGGTGCCGACGCCGCGCGCCAAGCCGTCAGTCGCGGCGACGATTCAGCTCGCCTCGGCCGATGCGCAGATGGTCGCGCTGCCCAAGTCGAAGCCAGCGCCCGTGGCTGACAAGCCGGCCGCCGGCAAATCTGCTGATGCAAAGCCTGAGACCCCTGCCGACATCATCAATGCCCGCGGCTTCTGGGACGCCCCGGCTACGCCGCAGCAGGCGACGCCAGCTCAAGTGGCTGCGCTGAAGGCACGGCAGGCGCTTGCCGCCGCCACCGATCCGCAGCCGACCGCGAGTGTATCCAGCGCCGCCTATCAGGCCCTGGCCTACGCGCCGGCGTCCGCCTCCCCCGTCGACCGCGCCAATGTCGTCGCCGCCTCCGCGCCGATCCCGCGCTCCGCCCGTCCCGCCGCCGCGTCGCGCAACGTTGCGCCCGCGACCGAGATCAACACGGTGGTCGGCAAGCGCGTCGACGGCATGGTCGCAACCGCGACCCGGCTCTCCGCAGCCAAGGGCGAAAGCATCTGGCTCAAGATCGTGATGCTGTCGCCGAGCGCCAGCCGCGCGATGTCGGTCACGCTGATGGGCGAGCTCGACACGGCCGCAATGCGCGCCTACTTCGTCAAGCCGCAGTCCGTGATCGCCATGGGTTTTGCCGACGATCCGATGCAGGGCCTGTCCTGCGACAGTTTCTCGGGCACCGCCACCGCCAAGCTCGAGACGACGTCCTTCGTCATGCGGACCGCCGCGCTGCGCTGAGGCTGATAAGCCGCGCCCTTACCAAAATCTCTGTCGTCGTCCTGGCAAAGGCCAGGACCCGTACCGCGTGATCCATCTGGCTCACGCGGTACGGATACCAAGCGACGAATTTTCGCCAAACTGCTCCCTGGGATAATGGGTCCTGGCCTTCGCCAGGACGACACCGGGGCTCAGATCATCCCCAGCGCTTGCATGTAGGTCTCGAGAATCGTCTCGGCCTCGGCGCGCTCGTTCGGGTCCTGCTTGCGCATGCGCACGATGGTGCGCAGTGCCTTGACGTCGTAGCCGTTGCCCTTGGCCTCGGCGAACACGTCGCGGATGTCGTCGGAGATCGCCTTCTTCTCTTCCTCCAGCCGCTCGATGCGCTCGATGATGGACTTGAGCTGGTCCTTGGCAAATTTCGTCGCAGGCTCGTCGTCGCGGACGGCGGCGGAGGTGGCCATCTTGGTACTCCCAATAAAACTGGCAAAACGAGGTGACGCCGGCATCCTCACCGCGCGTGCTGGTTAGACCCTTAGGGTTCGGACCTCTCGCGTTCAAGGCAGCATCGCGCTCGTCCACAGCGCGCCCACACCTTCCTGCGGCGTGTCGAAGAAAGCTGTTGTGTGATGCGACTCAAAGGCACCGCATATCGGGCTGCCGGCGAGGCCGTTCAGTGCCCGGGATGAACCTTCTTCATGGCATCGAGCTGCTCAGGCGTGGCCGCGCGCTGGTATTTCGCCTTCCAGGCCTCGTACGGCATGCCATAGACGGCTTCCCGGCTCTCATCCTTGCTCAAGGCGACGCCTTGGGCGTCGGCGGCGTCCTTGAGCCAGTTGGACAGGCAGTTGCGGCAGAAGCCTGCGAGATTCATCAGGTCGATGTTCTGGACGTCTGTCCGCGTCTTCAAATGATCGACCAGGCGCCGGAAAGCGGCAGCCTCGAGTTCCGTTCTGGTTTTGTCGTCGATTGCCATGGCTGGATCCCTCGGCTTTGCGAATTGGCTGTGATCTGGATGGGTCACCCTTACGAGATCAGGTGGGGCCTGTCACAGATTTTGCCATATCGCGGCGCAAAGGGGCGCGAAGCCGGCTTCGGGCAGTTCCCGGGCCCTACGCCAAATCGTCAATGATCTGATATAGCTTCCGCGACAATGATCGCCGAATCTCCCCGCTCCCGCCTTCGCCTGCTCGCCCGGTTGGTCCCGGTGCTGGTGGTTGGCCTGCTGTGCCTCTGGGCCAGCCCGGCCTCCGCCGATTTCCGGCTTTGCAACAACACGTCGAGCCGCGTCGGCATCGCGCTGGGCTACAAGGATGCCGAGGGCTGGACCACCGAAGGCTGGTGGAACATCTCGTCGCGCTCCTGCGAGACGCTGCTGCGGGGAACGTTGGTGGCCCGCTTCTATTACATCTACGCCATCGACTATGACCGCGGCGGCGAATGGTCGGGCCAGGCTTTCATGTGCTCGCGCGACAAGGAGTTCACCATCCGCGGCACCGAGGATTGCCTCGCGCGCGGCTATGACCGGACCGGCTATTTCGAGGTCGATACCGGCGAGCAGCGGGCCTGGACGGTGCAGCTCACCGATGCCAACGAGCAGCCGTCAAAGCAGCAGCGCGTACCCGGCCTCCCCGGCCCGGTTGGCCCGGGGGTTCCGGGTTTGCCCAATGGCCCGCCCGGTGGTACGCCCCCCGCCCCGCCTGGCCTCCCGCCAGCTCCCTCGCCCCCGTCTGGAAGTAAGCCATGAGGCGCCTTCGCCGTATCAAGATCCTCGCGACCCTCGGACCCGCTTCTTCGGACCTCGCGATGATCCGCCGCCTGTTCGAGGCCGGCGCCGACCTGTTCCGCATCAACATGAGCCACACCCCACACGACAAGATGCGGGAGTTGGTGGCGACGATCCGCAACGTCGAGAGCAGCTATGGCAGGCCGATCGGCATTCTGGTCGACCTCCAGGGCCCAAAGCTCCGGCTCGGTGCCTTCGCCGAAGGCGCGGTCCAGCTCCAGAATGGCCAGACATTCACGCTCGATTCCGACAAGGCGCCGGGCGACACCACCCGCGTCCAACTCCCGCATCCGGAGATCCTGGCCGCGCTTCGTCCGGGCCATTCGCTGCTGCTCGACGACGGCAAGGTGCGGCTGATCGCCGAGGAGACCTCGAAAGATCACGCGGTGACGCGCGTCGTGGTCGGCGGCCGGATGTCCGACCGCAAGGGCGTCAGCCTGCCCGACACCGACCTGCCGGTCTCGGCGATGACGCCGAAGGACCGCGCCGACCTCGAGGCGGCGCTGGTCACCGGCGTCGACTGGATCGCGCTGTCCTTCGTGCAGCGCGCCGACGACGTGCTCGAGGCCAAGAAGATGATCCGCGGCCGTGCGGCGGTGATGGCCAAGATCGAGAAGCCGCAGGCGATCGATCGCCTCGTGGACATCATCGACGCCTCCGACGCCCTGATGGTGGCGCGCGGCGACCTCGGCGTCGAGCTGCCGCTGGAACGCGTACCGAGCCTGCAGAAGCAGATGACGCGCATGGCGCGGCGCGCCGGCAAGCCGGTGGTGATCGCGACCCAGATGCTGGAATCGATGATCCAGTCGCCGGTGCCGACCCGCGCCGAAGTCTCCGACGTCGCCACAGCAGTCTACGAAGGCGCCGACGCCATCATGCTGTCGGCGGAATCGGCGGCCGGCAAATTCCCGGTCGAGGCCGTCTCGACCATGAACCGCATCGGCGAGGAGGTCGAGCGCGACCCGATCTATCGCTCCGTCATCACCGCACAGCGCCCCGCCCCGGAAGCCACTGCCGGCGATGCCATCGCTGACGCCGCGCGGCAGATCGCCGAGACGCTCGACCTGCCGGCCCTGATCTGCTGGACCAGTTCGGGATCGACCGCCGTGCGCGTGGCGCGCGAGCGGCCGAAGCCGCCGATCGTGGCGATCACGCCGAACGTCGCGGCGGGACGCCGGCTGTCGGTCGTCTGGGGCGTGCATTGCGTGGTGGCGGAAGATGCACGCGACCAGGACGACATGGTGAGCC
Source organism: Bradyrhizobium sp. WSM4872 (assembly GCF_055811715.1). Lineage (NCBI taxonomy): Bacteria > Pseudomonadati > Pseudomonadota > Alphaproteobacteria > Hyphomicrobiales > Nitrobacteraceae > Bradyrhizobium > Bradyrhizobium sp. WSM4872. Next base: position 79,723 of record NZ_JBVVPT010000016.1, read on the forward strand.
GCGCCGGCCAGATCGCGTTCCGCGACGGCTTCGTCCGGGCCGGCCAGCGCGTGATCATCGTCGCCGGCGTGCCGCTCGGTATTCCCGGCACCACCAACATGGTGCGCATCGCCTCGGTCGGCCCCGAGGGCGAAGCGAATATCTAGGCCCGCCAGCACGCGGCAAACAAAAGATGTCGAAAACAACCCCATGCACAGTAGCCGGCGGGTCCGGCGCATGTGCTGAGGTTTTTCGAAAAGGCGAGCTCTGGCAATGGCCTGGGCGCGATCAGGTCGGCCGTCGATCAGGCGGACGTTTTAGGCCCCAACCAGCGCTTTCGCCGCCGGCAGCAACGTCTGCTGCACGACCAGGCCCCTGGCGCGGGCGTCCATGACGCCGACTGCACGAAGCGCCAGCAGCGTCACGGTCTGAACGGCATCGCGCATCCTGGCGGGGTCGTCGAGATTATCCGGCGCGAGTGGTCCGACCAGGGCCTCGTGCAGCGCGCCGAGCAGGGCCGTGGCGGCGAGCGCGGTGTCCTGCGCCGGCAGGTGGCCGGCGCGCACGGCGGCGTCGATCCGCGAGGCCATCTCGCCCGCAATCTCGCGCCGGCTGGCAAGGCGTGAAGCGCTGACATCGACATCGACCGGCTCGGCCAGGATACCCCAGGCGAGCCTGCGCTGTGACAGGGTATGCACCGCCACGGTGGTCACCGCCGCCGCCAGCGCCGAGGACGGTCCCGGCGCGGCATCGGCGGCTCGCCGGATCGCCGTGAGCTCGTCACGGGAGACTTCGGCGATCAATTCGGAGATCAAATCGGCCTTGGAGGGGAAGTAGCGGTAGACCGTACCCGCAGCGACGCTGGCGCGAACCGCGACTGGCGCAATCTGCACCGCCGCCATCCCGCCTTCCGCCGCCGCCTCCCGCGCCGCTGCCAGTATCGCACTGCGCCGGGCCGCAAGGCGCTTCACCACTTGATGCGTCCGCCGATAAACCATGGCGCGCTTCCTGTCCCCAGCATCCGGTCCGGCACAAAGCTCGACCGCATGCTCCTTCACTATCTTCGCCCAAATCGCCCTCAAGAACTGAACAACTATTCAGGCCGGATGACAAGACGCAAATGAGCATATGTGCGCGACGCAAACCTCGACACGGAAGCAGAGCAGGTAAACGCATTCTTGCCCGGCGCGGCCGCGGCATGACGGTCCGGTTTACCTCAACTTAAAAGCGATCATGCTCAGGTTGCTGATGCTTGCGCGCTGCTGCGTGCTGTCGTTTCAGCCCCGAGAGTCCGATGTCGGTTTCCATGACAAGCAGCGTGCCCGTCCGCGGTGTCGCGCGCTGGCTTTTGCCGTTCTGCATTGCCGCGGGCGTCTACCTGTTCTTCCTGGGCATCGGCGACATCATGCTGCGGGATACCGATACGTTGTGGCAGATCAAGATCGGGCAGTGGATTCTCGAACACCACGCGCTGCCCTACACCGACATCTATTCCTTCACGCGAGCCGGCGAGCCCTGGATCTCGAGCTCCTGGCTGTCGCAAGTCCTGTTCGCGCTGGCTTACGAGCCGTCGAACTGGTCGGGGGCAGTTGTCCTGACGTCGCTCGCGATCGGAGCGACCGCGGCGATTTTCGTCTACCTGCTTGAGCCCTATCTGGAGCCTGTGCGCGCCTTTCTGCTCGTCACCCCGCTGCTCTTCATGTCGATGGGCCACTTTCTCGCCCGCCCGCACATGCTGGCACTGCCTGTCATGCTGGCCTTTGTCGGCGGGCTGCTGGCGGCCGCCGATCGGCGCACCGCGCCGTCGTGGTTGTTGCTTCCCTTGATGGTGCTATGGGCCAATCTTCACGGCGGCTTCGTCATGGGGCTGGCGCTGATTGGGCCCATCGGCCTCGATGCGATCGCGTCCACCGATCGCAAGGGCCGCTTTGCACTGGCGTCGCGCTGGGCCTTGTTCGGGCTTGCTGCGCTTGCCGCAAGCTGCTGCACGCCCTATGGCTGGAATACGCCGCTCGCATCGGCGAAAATCCTCAGCCTCGGCAAGGTGCTCTCGCAGATCTCGGAGTGGATGCCCGCCGATTTCAGCTCGTTCGACTTGTTTGGAGCCAGCCTGCTCGGATTGATCGCCCTCGGCTACTATAAAGGATTGGTGCTGCTGTGGACCCGCCTTCTTGTGCTGCTCGGCCTGGTCTGGGCGGCACTCAACCACGTCAGAAACATCGAGGTCTTTGCGCTGTTGACGCCGCTCGTGCTGGCGAAGCCGTTGGCCGAACAATTGGGCGCAGCCAGAGTGCTCGCACGGACTGAAGCACGATCCTCCTTTGCAGTGACCGCAATCGCGGCGCTCGCGATCGTTGCGACCAGCTGGAGTATCACGCGGTCCTATGCCACGCCGACGCGGTATGCCTTTATCCGCAATTCGACCCCTCGGGCTGCAGTCGACCTCCTCGAGCAGCGGCACGCGCAACGCATCTTCAGCACCGCTCCTATCGGGAGTTATCTGATCTCCCGCAACATCAAGACCTTCATCGATGGCCGTGCCGAGCTGTACGGAGAGCAGTTCGTGCTTGACTATTTCGACGCCATCGAAGGCAAGAACGCGGAGACTCTGCTGCGTCTGCTCGATACCTACCAGATCGACGCCACACTGCTGAACGGATCGACTCCCGCCGCAAGGATCATGGACCATGTGCCGGGCTGGAAGCGGCTCTACTCGGATGATCTTGCCGTCATCCACGTCCGCGACAACGCACCGGCGAAGCTACCATCATCACCATGAGCCACGGATCAGACGTTAGACTCTCGCGGCCCTCGCATGGACGGACGGCTTCTGCGAAGAACAAGACTTGGCTAGAACAAGACTTGGCTAGAACAAGACTTGGCACAAAAGGCTTGGCACAAAAGAAAAGAGCCTTGTCCGGGACAAGGCTCTTTCTACTCTTGGTCCGTTCAGTCTTACTTGAGGCTGGTCGAGATAGAGGTGAACTTGGCGTTCAACGTGGTGCCCAGGTTATTGACGACAGTGATGATCGCCAGCGCGATGCCGGCGGCGATCAGGCCGTATTCAATGGCGGTGGCGCCGGATTCATCTTTCGCGAAACGCGCAACGAGGTTCTTCATAAAGAGCTCCAAATGAGTACACGAGGCTACAACTGATCTGGTCTGTTTGGGCTTCCCAGCGCCGCTCGACCATGAAACTGAACGTAGTGGCAAAGAATTGCGCCGCAGTTAACTCGACTGCGGAAACACAGAGCGGTTTGCGTGTATTCTCCGATGGTAAACCGAAATCTAAAACGATCCGTTAAATTGTCGAGACATCAAGCCGGCCCGGCATCGCCGGTTTACCGGGAATTATGACCGCCGTGGTCCAATGGCGACCGCTCGGCCCCCCGACAGAAACAAGAGGACGACGAGGCGGCATGTCCCTTTCCTTTGCCAGCAGCATCAGGGTGCAGGGGCGTGCGCGAGCCCTGGTGCCGCTATGCGTCGGAGCCGGCACCTATCTGTTCTTCCTTTATGTCGGCGACACGCTGCTTCAGGACTCCGACTCGTTCTGGCAGATCAAGATCGGACAATGGATTCTCGATCACGGCGCCATGCCGTACACGGACATCTATTCCTTCACGCGGACGGGCGCGCCGTGGATTTCAACGTCGTGGCTGTCGCAGGTGTTGTACGCTTTCTCTCATGCGCAATGGGGCTGGGCAGGTCCCGTCATCCTCACCGCAATGGGAGCCGCGCTCACGGCCGCGATCTTCGTCTATCTGCTCGACGCGCAGATCGAGGCACCGCGCGCAGTGCTGTTTGCGATGCTGGCCCTGCTGCTGTCGCTGCATCACGTCCTGGCGCGTCCGCACATCCTGGCGCTGCCTGTCATGGTGGCGTGGGTCGGCCTGTTGATTGCGGCCGCCGACCGCAGGAGCGTGCCGTCCTGGTACTGGCTGCCGCTGATGGCGCTGTGGGCGAACTTGCATGGCGGCTTCGTGCTCGGTCTGGCGCTGATCGGTCCGATCTCGCTCGAGGCCGTCGAGCACGCCGAGAAGGGGCGGCGGCTTCAGCTATTCCTGCGCTGGGTGCTGTTCGGCATCGGTGCACTGGTCGCGAGCTGCTGTACGCCGTACGGCTGGAGAACGCTGCTGGGCGCCACCAACATCTTGAGCCTGGGCGAATTGCTCTCGCTGATCTTCGAATGGATGCCGGCGAACTTTGCCACCTTCTCCTCGTTCGAAGGCGCCCTGCTCGGTCTGATCGCGTTCGGCTATTATCGCGGCCTCGTGCTCTCGGCGCCCAGGATCTTCCTGATCCTGTTCCTGACCTGGAGCGCGCTGACCCACGTCAGGAGCATCGAGGCGTTCGCGTTCCTGGTGCCGCTGGTGCTGGCGAAGCCGCTCGGCCAGCTGGCCTCGCGCCCGCAGCCGGACTTAACCGGCGCCGACGGCTGGCCGGCCCGCTATGTCACCGCGCTTGGCGCGCTGATGATCGTCGCCGCGGGCTGGACCTCGACATCGCTTTACATGCAGCATCACCACTTCACCTTCACCATAACGCAGACTCCGGTCGCGGCAGTCGACTTGCTCGAACAACGCAAGGTCCAGCGCGTCTTCAACGCCTATCAGTTCGGCGGCTATCTGATCTCGCGCGACGTCCCTGTTTACGTCGACGGCCGCGCCGAGCTCTACGGAGAGAAATTCGTCATGGACTTCTTCAAGGCGACCGAGGGCAAGAAGCCCGAGCTGCTTCCGCGCCTGCTCGACGAATACAAGATCGATGCAACGCTATTGGCCGCCGACGCGCCCGGACCGCAGATCCTGGACATGCTCAAGGGCTGGAAGCGGATCTATACGGACGATATCGCAGTGATCCACGTGCGGGACGATGCGGCTGCGACGCCGCCGAAGTGAGAAGATAGGTCCCGGGCGTGTACCGTGAATGGGACGTCCGCTTCAAAGCCTGAAGCAGACTTGAACAGGCGCTCGTGCCACTTCGCCGCTTGAGCCGAAGCGGGCATCTCCGCCGCGGCATATCCGGTCTGTGGTGGCAACAGCGCAAATCACTATTTCCCAAATGCTGATAGCGCCATGTCGGTTATCTCCCTTACAAACCTATGCTTTGCTTTGCGAAAGCCCTCGATGTTCTCGCCAAATTCAGCCGCGAGCGATTTCTTTAGGCTTCCGTACGCGGCTGCGATTTCCGGGTGTAAGCGCAAGTAGTCGCGAAACAGCAGGAAGTCTCTCCAGCGTGGATTGCATTGCTCCATGACGTGAAGATGGTGTGTCCAAGGTCCGGGCATCCCCTTCCGAAAAAACAGTTCACCGGGTAACCATGCTTCGTACTCGGGGATATAGCTATATCCGAGTTGCGCGAATGGCCTCGCAAACGCGGACTTCGCCCGCAACAAGTTCGGGACGCCGACCAAAATGTCGATAATCGGTTTGGCCGAGAGGCCGGGCACAGACGTACTGCCCATGTGTTCGATCTTGAGCGCCGGACCGACCACCAATCGCAAACGACTGCACTCTTGGTCGAAAAGAACTGGCCAGTGGGGATCATAATCACGGATCTCGATGGCGCCCCCTCCGTACCTCTCCATGCTGTCCCCTCGATGGAAGCCACTTACTCGTGCCCTTCTTGAAGCAGACCACTCGGCTCTGTATGTGATCCGGGTCACCGCAATGCGCGGCCTCTCCTGATATGCAGGTCGGCTTCTGGCGGCATAGCCGAGATGCCAAGCGAGTTGATCTACTCCGCTCCCGCGGGCTTAGCAGACATGGCATGCATTCGCGGCCCGATCGGATTTATGAGTAGGGAGAGATGATCCGAGTTCCGGACTCGCATTGGATCGACCAAAAAGCCGATCCCTCATCAATCATCAATTGCCCGTTTGCAGTTCGCCGAAGCGCTCCCAACTCTTGCCATTGAAGCGCATGAACTGCATCTGGTCGACCGGGACATGGTCGGTGGTGCCGGTGTTGACCTTGATGCCGGGCAGCAGCATCGGCAATTCGAGATCGCGGATCGCAAACGCCTGCCTGAGGATGTTCTCGGTCGACAGATCATTGCCGCAGGCTTTCAGCACCGCCTCCAGCGCCATGGCGCTGTTGTAGGCGTTGACGTAATTGGTGTCGTGCTGGTCGGCCTCCGGCAAATATCTGGTCATGAATTCGCGCCAGCCCCTGACGCCGGCATCGTCCTTCCAGGCGGGATCGTCGGGGTCTTTCACGTAAGCGGTGGAGAGGATGCCGGTGCCGGCTTCCAGTCCCGCCGGCTCCATCACCGTCGAAACCCACACCGCAACGTTGGACAGGAACGTCATGGGACGCCAGCCGATCTCGAAGGATTTGCGGATCGCTTGCGCCGCGAATTTCGGGGTCGCCGCGATCACGAATACATCGGCGCCCGAGGCCTTGAGTTTCACGATTTGGGAATCGATTGTCGGGTCCTGGATCTCGTAGGTCGCGCCCGTGACGACGCTATCATATTTCTCGCCGAGCACGTCCTTCAGCCCGGCGAGATAGTCTCGGCCGTAATCGTCGTTCTGCGAGATCACGGCGAACTTCGCGTTCGGATTCTTCGCCAGTGCGTAACGCGCATAGAGCCGCGCTTCATAGCGGAACGGCGCCTGCACGCCCATCGTCGCCTGCGGATATTGCGCGACGTCGGCGAATTTCGAGGCGCCGGAGCCGATGAAGAGCTGCGGCACGTTCTTGGACTGGAGGTATTTCGCGATCGCCGTGTTGTGGGCGGTACCGATCGAGGAGAAGATCAGCCCGACTTCGTCGCTCTCCACCAGCCTGCGGGTCTGCTCGACCGATTTCGGCGGCGCATAGCTGTCGTCGAGCGAGATCAGATTGACCTTGCGGCCGTTGATGCCGCCCTTCTCGTTCAGCATCTTGAAATAGCCGACCTCGCCCTTGCCGAGCGCCCCGAAAGCCGACACCGGCCCGCTATAGGGCATGGTCTGGCCGATCTTGATCTCGGTCGCGGTGACGCCGCGCATTTCAGCGGCGGATGGAGCGGACAGGAACGAGAATGTCACGAACGATACGGCGCCAAGCGCGCCCAATGCCCTCGCAAAGCGCATCGGCTTGCCCCTCCCCTTTGCCTGCGCGGTCGAGCCGCACCTTCATTGAGGAGAGCATGCCACGACATCACCGCAGACTCCAATCGCCATGAGTGGCGGGGATCGGAGAGCGAGCAAAGGTTGGGTGCCATCAACGGCGGCGCCCCATAGATGGTCGGCACTGCGCAAGGGCGGCTTTGCGCACCTAGCTGTTCGTCGCGAGATGCTCAGTTGCCCACGTTCGAAAAGCACCGTCCAACAAAAAAACGCGGCGTTTCCGCCGCGTTTTTCAGTTCAATCTGCCGTTCGCGGTTACGCCTGGGGCTGCGGCTCCAGGCCGGGATCCGGATCGGGCCGCGGGCGCGACTTGCCGGCCGGCGGCACGGCCGAGGCGCGCGGCGTGGTCGGCTCGAGCACGGATTCGCGGTTCGGCTTCTTGCCCTTGAGCAGGTCGATGATCTCGTCGCCGGAGAGCGTCTCGAATTCGAGCAGGCCCTTGGCGAGAGCTTCGAGATCGGCGCGCTTCTCGGTGAGAATACGCGTCGCTTCGTTGTAGCCTTCTTCGACGAAGCGCCGGATCTCGGTATCGATCTTCTGAACGGTGGCTTCCGATGCGTTCTGGGTGCGCGACACCGACATGCCGAGGAAAACCTCGTCCTGGTTCTCGCCGTAGGACACGGTGCCGAGCGCCTCGGACAGGCCCCAGCGCGTCACCATCATGCGCGCCAGACGCGTCGCCTGCTCGATGTCGGACGACGCACCCGAAGTCACCTTCTCGCGGCCGAAGATGAGCTCTTCGGCGACGCGGCCGCCCATCATGATGGCGAGGCGCGAGGTCATCTGCTCCAGCGACATCGACAGCTTGTCGCGCTCGGGCAGCTGCATGACCATACCCAGCGCACGGCCGCGCGGAATGATGGTCGCCTTGTGGATCGGGTCGGTCGCGACGACGTTGAGGCCGACGATGGCGTGGCCGCCCTCGTGATAGGCCGTCAGCAGCTTCTCTTCCTCGGTCATGACGAGCGACTTGCGCTCGGCGCCCATCATCACCTTGTCCTTGGCTTCCTCGAACTCGGCCTGGGTCACCATCCGCTTGTTGCGGCGGGCTGCGGTGAGCGCGGCTTCGTTGACGAGATTCATCAGGTCGGCGCCGGAGAAACCCGGGGTGCCGCGCGCGATGGTCTTGAGGTTGATATCCGGCGCCAGCGGCACCTTGCGGACGTGGACCTTGAGGATCTGCTCGCGGCCGACGACGTCCGGGTTGGGCACCACGACCTGACGGTCGAAGCGGCCGGGACGCAGCAGCGCGGGATCGAGCACGTCGGGACGGTTGGTCGCGGCGATCAGGATCACGCCCTCGTTGGCCTCGAAGCCGTCCATCTCGACCAGCAGCTGATTCAGCGTCTGCTCGCGCTCGTCATTGCCGCCGCCGAGGCCGGCGCCACGGTGACGACCGACGGCGTCGATTTCGTCGATGAAGATGATGCAGGGCGCGTTCTTCTTGGCCTGCTCGAACATGTCGCGGACGCGGGAAGCGCCAACGCCGACGAACATCTCGACGAAGTCCGAACCCGAAATGGTGAAGAACGGCACGTTGGCTTCGCCCGCGACCGCACGCGCGATCAGGGTCTTGCCGGTGCCGGGAGGGCCGACCAGCAGCACGCCGCGCGGAATGCGGCCGCCGAGACGCTGGAATTTGCCGGGGTCGCGGAGGAATTCGACGATCTCCTGCAGATCCTGCTTGGCTTCGTCGACGCCCGCGACGTCCTCGAAGGTAACGCGGCCATGCGCTTCAGTCAGCATTTTTGCGCGCGACTTGCCGAAGCCCATCGCCTTGCCGGCGCCGCCCTGCATCTGCCGTGACAGGAAGATCCACACGCCGATCAGCGCGATGAAGGGCAGCCAGGAGACCAGCAGCGAAACGAACCACGGCACGTTGTCGCCGGGCGGCTTCGCCGTGATCTGCACCTTGCTGTCATAGAGGCGCTTCACGAGCGTCGGATCGCTCGGCGCATAGGTCTGGAAGCTCGAGCCGTTGGTGAAGGTGCCGTGAATGTCCGGCCCCTGGATCACGACGTCGCGCACATTGCCGCGGTCAACCTCGCTCAGGAGCTGGGAGAAGGCGATGTCCTGCGAGGAGGCGCGCTGACCCGGATTCTGGAAGAGCGTGAACAACGCCAACAGCAGCAGGACAATGATGACCCAGAGGGCGAAATTGCGCAGATTGGCGTTCATCGATCTTCCTTCGTGGTCGCGCGGATCGCGGCCTGAGCCTTGGGCAGTTATTTGGGCAGCGCGAGGAAATCCCCAAGGAATCCTCTCGGTTAGACCCGTACAATCTAGGTGTCGCTCCGGTCGCTGCCAAGGGAACGAGATGGGACTATTTAGCCCATCTTAGTCCGATTCCCGCTGAAATAATGGCGCCCGGATCCGGGTTTTTCCTGCCTGGTTAAGGTGTCCTCACGGCGCGGTCTCGAAACGGCCGGTGCCATGATCCGCCCTTATCCACCCTTGATCCATCCTTGCGCCGGGCCGGCGCCGGCGCGATGCGGATACGTCCCCCGGCAAGGCTGATCAAGGCTCCCGCAAGCGTTTGCTTCAGAGCCGGCCGGCCATTTGCGGGTGCGCGGGGGCTTGCGGCAATGGCCTGATCGAGCACGGCCAGAAGGGATTCGGCCTTGCCGAGTTCCGCCGGTCCCTCATGCCCGAACGCGTTGATGGCCCGCAGCAGGATCCGCAGCCGGACCTCCTCCGGCAGGGCGGCAAACACGGGGGCCTCGAAGCTTCGACCACCGGCCTGCGGCGCATCGCCGCGATCCCGCAAACGGAGGAAGCGCTCGGCCCCATCGGTCAGCACCTCGACGGCCGCATTGGCGCGCGCCAGCCTTGCCGCGAGCCGAGCCAGGCTGCGGGCATCACCGCCCTCGGCCGCGAGCTGCGGCAGCAGCGCACGTAGCCGCGGCCGGGTGAAGGCAGCGTCGTGGTTGGTGGGATCGTCGGCAAAGCCGATCTTCGCCCGCTTCAAGGTCGCGATCAGTTGCGACTTCGGAACGTCGAGCAGTGGACGCGCAAGGACGACGCCGTCGCGCTCGGTGAGACGGGCCATCGCCGACAGCCCGGCTAATCCGCTGCCGCGGACAAGCCGCATCAACAAGGTCTCGGCCTGGTCGTCGCGGGTGTGAGCGGTCAGCACGTGGCTCGCGCCGGCGACGCGCGCGGCCTGCACAAGCAGGCGGTAGCGGGCTTCGCGCGCGGCGGCCGGCAGTCCCGTTTTCGGCTTTGCCCCGCGCCAGCGCACGGTCCGATGCGGCAAGCCAAGCCCGGTCGCGAGACGCTTGACCTCGCGCGCCTCGCGCGCCGCCTCCGGCCGCAAGCCGTGGTCGATGGTGACGACGGTGAGACGTGGCCCGCGCGCGAGGCCGCGATGCCAGCGCGCCGCAAGCCACATCAGCGCGACCGAGTCTGGCCCGCCGGAGACCGCGAGCAACAGTCCCCGCGCGCCTTTCAGGCCTGCGAAGAGGCGCCTGGCCTCACGCGCCGAGATCGGTGAATTGTCCTCTGACATGACGCTGCAATCGTCCGCGGATGGACCGACTGTTTAGCGCAGCGCCATCAATCTTGTCAGGATCAATCGCCGCGGGTCAGCACTTCACCCGCTTCTGCTCGCGGTCGACCGCGGCTTTGACGCCGGCGGAAGCGCGCGGATATTTGCGGCCGACTTCGCCGAAGGCGGCGCACGCCGCCTCCTTCTCCTTCAACGCGGCCAGCGACTGGCCGAGCCGCAGCAGGGCATCCGGCGCCTTGGCGGATTTGTCGTATTTGGTGGTGACGGCGAGGAAGGCTTCCGCGGAGTCGCGATATTGCTGGCGCTGGAAATAGCTCTCGCCGAGCCAGTATTGCGCGTCGCCGAGCAGCGGGTCGCTCGGATATTTCTGCGAGAAATTCTTCATGGTCTGCTCGGCCAGCGCATAGTCCTTGCGCTGCATGTAGCCGATGCCGAGGTCGAATTCGTCGCGCGGCGTGGCCGAGGGCGGCAGGGTCGTCAGCGCCGGGGCGCCTGCCGGCGCGGGAGAGCCGGATTGGGCCGGCGGATAACCGGGCTGCGCTGCCGGCGGCACCCCTTGCTGGTAGCGCGGACCGGTGTTGGCGAGATCGAGCGGTTCGCCGGCGCCACGGCCGCCGGGCGCGGCGCTCGGGGCACCTGCAGGCATCGGTTGCTGCCCGCCGCCGAGCGCGCGCGGCGCACCCGGCGCATTCGGGCTCTGGTTCGGGTCGAAGGCATCGCCGCGGCGGCGTATGCCGGGCGCGCCGGGCGCAGGCTGCTCCTGAACGATCGGCGCCGGAGAGGCGATCTGCGGCTGTTCGTAATTCGGCTGGGCCGCTTGCTGGTGCGGCGGCTGGCGATAGGCCGGCGCGGCTTGCGCGGGCGGCATGGCCGCGACATTGGGTTGGACCGGCGTCTGGCCGGGCGCAGCTTGCGCGCCGCCCTCGAGCGCTCGCAGCCGCTCTTCGAGCTGGCGGTTGCGATATTGCAGCTCTTCGTTCTGGCCCGTGAGCTGGCGCAATTGGTTCTCCAGCCGCTCGATCCGCATCTCGGGATCTGCATCGTCCGATTGTGCGAGGGCGGGCGAGCACAACGAGAGCAGCGCGGCGATCGCCACGGTGCCGGTGAAGACCTTGAATCTGGATGACATCTTGCCCTGACGACGAAAGCGAAATGGCCTGCGACCGAACATTCGACGCGCCACACATTGAAGGGGAGTACGCCAAAACTGTGACTGTAACAAACGGGTTTCTGTCACAGATCGCTGAAACGAAACCGGCGCCCGAGAGGGCGCCGGCATAATCGGTTTCTGAAGATGAACGGCGCCTGACCGGTCGTCAGGAGCTCGCGTTCAGCACGGTGACGGCGCGGCGGTTCTGCGACCAGCAGGAGATGTCGTTGCAAACGGCCACCGGCCGCTCCTTGCCGTACGAGATCGTGCGCATGCGGTTCGGATCGATGCCGCGCGAGGCGAGGAACGAACGCACCGACTGGGCGCGGCGGGCGCCGAGCGCGATGTTGTATTCGCGGGTGCCGCGTTCGTCGGCATGACCTTCGACCGTGAAGCTGTAGCGCGGATAGCTCTGGAGCCACTGCGCCTGCTTCTCCAGGGTCACGATCGCCTGCGGGGTCAGATCGGTCTGGTCGCTTTCGAAGAACACGCGGTCGCCGACATTGACGACGAAGTCTTGCTGGCTGCCCGGCGTCGCCGCGTTGGCCATCGCATCCGTGGCAGCGTTCTTGTTGGCGCAGGCCCCCATCGACAACGCGACGGCAAGCACCGCGGCCAGCTTCAATCCCTGGAGGATGCGCATAGGATGTTTCATTCCGGAGCCTCCACGCTCACGTTTCGTCCACTGCTGTCCGGTCTACAGGGGGTTGGTTAAGCGAACGTTCCGTCAACCTTGATGGAACCTTGCCACAGCCGGTCAAATGCCCCCAACCAGCGAAAAGCAACCGTCATGGTTAATGGGTTGTAAATGTGGCGCGATGGTGAAGGCAAGCCGCGCCGACGGCAAAAACCGCGGGCTTTGCTGGAATTTTAGGCTCGTCGCGTGGAGACCCCGGGGCCAGACCTTGGCGCCAGACCCTGGGCCTAGCGGGCAGAACCCGTTGCCGAGGCGGCGACATCCGGGGTCCGCTGCGTGGCCAGCGACACCGGGCGCGGGGCCGCGTGGCGCGGGCTGCTGCGTTGAAACAACATGCGCCGCTCAAAAGCGCTGGAGCGCATGATCGGAAAGCGCGTCAGGACCTTTTCCCGCTGGTTCCGGAAATCGGACGCCATCAGCACGGCCTTCTTGGTGGGCCAGCCCGGAAACCCGCGCGGCTCCGGTGAAATGGTCTCGTGCAGGAAGACGCGACGATAGAACGCCTGATGATCGGTCCGGATCATGGCCAGCCCGGTATCGGCGTTGAAATGATCGCAAGCCACAAAAGCCAGCCGCACCGTCAGATAGGGCAGTTCCGGAAAACGCTGGTGCTTTTCGGGATCGGCAACAAACCGGCATGGATCGATGAGAACTTCGCCGCGGTCGAGGCGGGGATGCAGAACGTCGGCAAACACTTCGGTCGTGTAGGACATCCGCCAGTCGGACGTCAGGACGTGAATGCGAACGGAGCTGCAGAGCTCTCCATCGACATAGACCCCGAAATTCCAGGTGTTGGGCGCATCGTCGAAGCGATCGGTCACACGCCGCGACTCCGACGGCTCGATCAGTCCGGCGTGCAGATAGGCCCGATACCGCATCAGATAGAGGTTGTCTCGGTCCTCGGGAGTTTCGATTAGGCGGTAATCGATTCGGTCAAACAGAGCGGCTCCCCGCGGAAGGAGCACCGTTTGCGGTTCAGCTCCAGACGTCATCCAGTACCCCTACACTCCAAAGCAACTTCTGCGAGTGTGACGAGATTAATGGTTCATTAACGGAATTGCAAAGGCTTAGAAACGTTAGGGTTAACCTTTGCGGCCCGCAAAAACACGGGCAAATGAGGGCTAACTGCGTTGAAGGAGCGAGGCAGAGAAAGATCAGGCGATCGATCGGGAGGACACCATGACGATCTGGTCCTCAGCCCCGCGACGGCCATGCGAGGCATTGAGCAATTGGCGAATCCGGACTGCCGGCACCGGCCGGCTGAACAGATAGCCCTGCCCTTCGGTCACGGTGCCGTCGGCGCTGATCAGCTCGAGCTGATCATTGGTCTCGATGCCCTCGACCACGACGGCCATGCCGAGATCGGCCGACAGCCGCGCCACGCCGCGCAGCAGCGTCAGCGGCCGGTCGGCATCGATGCCTTCGAGGAAGGAGCGGTCGATCTTCACCTTCTGCATCGGGAAATTGTGCAGGTAGCTGAGGCTCGAATAGCCGGTGCCGAAATCATCCAGCGAAATGCGCACGCCGATCGCATGCAATTGCGACAGGATGTCGTGCGTGAGCTGGGTGTTGCGCAACAGCGAGGATTCGGTGATCTCGATCTCCAGCCGATGCGCCGGGAGCCCCGAAACCTCGAGCGCGTAGCGAATTTCGCTCAAGACGTCGCGCTGGTGGAATTGCTGCGGCGAGAAGTTGACGGCGACGCTGACGCCCTCCGGCCATTTCATGCATTCCATGCAGGCGCGGCGCAGGATCCAGCGGCCGAGATCGACGATCAGCCCCATGTCCTCGGCGACCGGGATGATGTCGACCGGCGAGACCGTGCCGCGCACCGGATGATTCCAGCGCAGCAGCGCCTCGCACGTCGTGATCTTGCCGGACTTGAGATTGACCAGCGGCTGGTAGAACAGCTCGAATTCCTCGTTGGCCAGCGCCTTGCGCAGGTCGAGCTCGAGGATGCGGCGCGCTTCGACGGTCGCCGCCATCTCGTCGCGGAAGAAGCAGAAGGTGCCGCGGCCGTCGGCCTTGGCCCGGTACAGCGCCATGTCGGCGTTCTTGAGCAGCGTGTCCGCGCTGACGCCCTCCGGAGAGGTCAACGCGATGCCGACGCTGGCGCCGATCTCGACCAGATGATTGTCGATGCGGTAGCGCTCGCTCAGCCGTTCGACGATCCGGCGCGCCAGCGCAGCGGCGTCCTCGGGCGAGGAGATGTTCTCCTGGAACACGACGAATTCGTCACCGCCGAAGCGGGCCACGAAATCCTCGGGGCGCAGCATCTCGCGCAGACGGTTGGCGACCGCGCACAAGAGCTGGTCGCCGCAGGGATGACCGAGCGTGTCGTTGACCTGCTTGAACTGGTCGAGGTCGACGAACAGCAGCGCGGACAGGCGCTCGGCGCCGTGCGAGATCGCCAGCAGCCTTTCGATCTCGTCGCGGAAATGAACGCGGTTGGGCAGCGCGGTGAGGTCATCGTAGCGCGCCAGATGCGTAATCTTGGCTTCGGCGCTGCGACGGTCGGTAATGTCCTCGAGCAGCACCACGGCGCCACCGTCAGCCATCGGCTGGACAGTCCAGGACAACGACCGGTTTCGCTGCGTATCGGGATCGGCGGTGATGATCTCCTTGGCTTGCGAACTCTCGATGTCGGTGACGATCCGCTCGCCGCTTCCAGCCGAGATGGATCCGGCGCTGACGCACGCCGCGACGATGTCACGCGCGTTGACGCCGCGTTGCGCCAGACCTTCCGGCAGATTCATCATTGCGCCGAAGCGGTGGTTCATGACCGCCAGCTGTCCGTCGACGCGGAACATGCAGAGGCCGTGCGGCATGTTGTTCAGCGCCGTATCGAACTGGCCGGCAAGCGCGGCTTCACGCTCCCGTGCCACGACCGCTCCCATGAAGATGCGGTGCAGATTCACCGAGAGCTGCATGATCGCCATCAGGAACGCGGCGCTGACCAGCGCCATTGCGATGTAGTAGGGCGTTCCACGCAGCGCCAAGGCAAGCACGGCCGGGCCGAAAATCAGCACGGCCTGGAGGTGGAAGATCGCAGGCCGGCCATATGCTCTGCCCGCGCCGCCCGCCGCGATTCCGGTGGTGACCGACAAGGCGATCATGTGGGCCACGGCGTCGTCCGTGGCCAACAGGGCCGTGGCGCACCAGATGCCGATCGCAGCCGCCTGGATCTTTGCCCCGATCTGATAGCGCTTCTGCCAGCGTGCCGCCGCCTCGACGGTCATGACCGCATGACGTGCCTGATAGAGGCGCAGGTCGATCGCCCGCGCGGTCCCGGCCAGCACAAGAAGTGCGACGCACGCCCAGATCAGCGGCTCGCCCGTCCTCAGCGCGGTCAGGGCCGCGCCGATCGATACGAAAATGAGTCCTGCCAGCAGCGGACCAGGCGCTTCGAACAGCGAATCGATTTGCGCCGCCGAAGTTTTCGGCGGCCGCTGTTCCGGCTCTCCGCTCTGACTTGCAAACTGCATCTGGTGTTTACGCGCGTCCTGTCTGGAGCGCAGTTTTACCGATCCGGTATGAAGTCTTTCTGAGGGAACATCGTTAAAGTCGAGTTGTTTTGAGTGGACAATAGTCGAAATACATCAATAGAAACAAACCCATGGGAAAAGTTTGCCGAGTGCAACCTTAAAGAACAATTATCGCGGGGAAACATCGCGCCAAGTTTTCGAAAAAGGCGCGCGGTCAAATCATCGCGCACCGAGGACGGGCGGCTAGCCCGATGTCGAGGACAAGAGCGGTGACCATGCCGGGTCGGAGGCGAAGCCCGGCGTCGGCACCTTCAGCTCATTGCGGCCCGAGATGTCGACGGAGAACAGCGACGGCCCGCCGCTGCCGCCGGGATCGCGGAAGAACATCAGCACGCGGCCGTTCGGCGAGAAGGTCGGGCCTTCGTTGTGATAGCCGGAGGTGAGAAGCCGTTCGCCGGAGCCGTCCGGCTTCATCACGCCGATCGAGAACTGCCCGCCGCCTTGCCTGGTGAAGGCGATGTAATCGCCCCGCGGCGACCACACCGGCGTCGAATAGGTGGCGTTGTTGTCATCCTTGGAGAAGGAGATGCGCTGCGCCGCTCCGCCGCCTGCGGCCATGACATAGATCTGCGATCTGCCGCCGCGATCGGACTCGAAGCAGATGCGGGTGCCGTCCGGGGAGTAGGACGGAGAGGTGTCGATCGCGGGCGTGTCGGTGAGGCGCGTAGTCGAGCGCGAGCGCAGATCCATCACGAACAGGTTGGAATTGCCGCCCTGCTGCAGGCTCATGATGACGCGCTGGCCGTCCGGCGAGAACCTCGGGGCAAAGGTCATGCCCGGAAAGTTGCCGACGATCTCGCGTTGGCCGGTCTCGATGTTGAACAGGTAGACCTTCGGATCGCCCTGGCCAAACTCCATGTAGGTGATCTCTTGCGAGTTCGGCGAGAAGCGCGGCGTCAGCACGAGGTCGGAACCGCGGGTCAGATAGCGCACATTGGCGCCGTCCTGATCCATCATCGCGAGCCGCTTGACGCGACGCTCCTTCGGCCCGGTCTCGTCGACGAACACCACGCGGCTGTCGAAATAGCCCTTCTCGCCGGTGAGCTTCTCATAGATCTGGTCGGAGATGATGTGGGCGATGCGGCGCCAATATTCCGGCGAGGTGAAATATTGCTGGCCGGCGAGCTGTTGGCCGGTGACCACATCCCACAAGCGGAATTCGGCCTTGAGGCGGCCGTCCGGCTGCCGCGTCATGCGGCCGGTGACGAGGGCCTGCGCGTTGAGGGTCTTCCAGTTCTCGAATTGCGGCGCGACGTCAATGTTGCTGATGCGCTCGATGAAGGCGGCCTGGTCGACCGGCGCGAACAGGCCCGAGCGCTTCAGATTGTTGGTGATGACCTGGGTGACGCCGTTGCCGACGTCACCGTCGGCAGGCGAGCCCGGCACGAAATTGGTGATCGCAATGGGGATTGGCCGAAACTCGGTGGGGTCGATGCGGAGCCGTCCCTGCGCCTGCTGGGCGAAGGCCTGTCCGCCCCCCAGCATCGCGAGTGTCGATCCGGTCAGGGTCATGAAGCGGCGGCGGTTCATCGATCGAACGTCATTCATCGCAAAATTCTTTTGTTCGGATGTCACAACATGTCTTTCAGGCCGAAAGTCATCGGAATGAGTTTCCAGCTCTCGTATTGCTGCTTCGGCATGAACGAATAGACCTGACACTGCACGATGGCGCGCCTGGCACTCTCCGCCACCGCCTGTGCGATCGACCGCGACGGTCCCCTCACCGCGACGACGATCGGCTCGGACGCGAGCGATCCGTCGATCTTCATGGGAATGTCGATGTCGGCTTCGTATTGATCTGCATCCTGCCCGTTATAGGTCGGCGTGAAGCAGCGCTTCACCGCCCCCTGGAACGCCCCCCGCCAGGTCGCAATATTGTTGGCGGCCGTTCCACTCGTCGATCCCAGCGAAGCCGACGCATTCAGCGTCGAGCCGGCCAGTTCGTGCCTGGTCGCCGCGCGCTTGTCGAGATCGCGCTGGATCTGCGCGGGATCGAAGCTGCGCTCCTTGGGCTTCGGCAGCTGCTGCGGCTGCACCGCCGCGACCTTTTGCTCCGGCGGCTTGGGCGGCGGCTTCTTGGTTTCCAGCTTTTTCTGCAGTTCGGCGATCGGATCTTCCTTGGCCAGATCAGGCTTCTTTTCTGGTGGCTTCGGCTCTTCCTTCGGCTTCGCCTCGGCGACGGGCTTGGGCGGCTCTGGCTTTTTCTCGACCGGCTTCTCCACGGGCTTGGGCGGCGGCTCGGGCGTCGAGTTGGTCTTGATCAGCTCTTTCTTCTCGGTGACCTTGCCGACGGCGTCTTCCTCGGGCTTGGCTTCCGCAATCTTCTCGACCTTCGGCTTCGGCTCTTTCTTGTCGCCGGTCTTCTGCCCCGACATCATCTGCGCGAGTTGGTCGGTGGAGATGATGTCGATCGGCAGCGACTCTTCCGGCGCGACGAAAGCCCTGCTGCTAAAGGTGACGAGCCCCCATCCCAGCACGAGGACGTGGAGGGCAATCGACGCAACGAGTGTCTTGTCGACCTTCACCTTCACGGTTTACCCCTGATCCGCTTCCGTGACGAGCGCCAGCTTCTTAAAGCCTGCGCCGGACAACTGGCCCATGACCTTGGCCACCGTCCCGTAATCCGCCTTCTTGTCGGCGCGCAGATAGATGCGTTCCTCGAGGCCGCCGCGCGCGTCCGTGATCGCCTTCAGTTTGGGGATCAGTTCGTTGATCGCGATCTCGGCGTCGTTGATGAACACCTTGCCCTTGATGTCCACCGACATCTGGATCGGCTTCTGGTCGTTGTTTTCGAGGCTCTTGGCCTGGGTCTGCGGCAGGTCGAGCGGCACGCCGACCGTCAGCATCGGCGCCGACACCATGAAGATGATGAGCAGCACCAGCATCACGTCCACCATTGGCGTGACGTTGATTTCGGCCACGACCGGCTTGCGCCGGCCACGGCGTCCACCGCCTCCGGACGAACTCGCAACGTTCATGCCCATGGTCTGGTGCCCAAATTGCCCTTCACACTATACATGCCGTCCGTCAGCCCCGCTCGTCGATCTGGCGCGACAGGATGGCTGAAAATTCATCGGCGAAGCCTTCGAGCCGCTGGGCCTGCCGGTTCACCTCGGAGGTGAACTTATTGTAGAAAATAGTGGCAGGAATGGCGGCGATAAGGCCGACGGCGGTCGCAAACAGCGCCTCCGCGATGCCGGGGGCCACCACCGCCAGAGAGGTATTTTTCGACGCCGCGATCGACTGGAAGCTCGACATGATGCCCCAGACGGTGCCGAACAGGCCGACGAAGGGCCCTGCGGAGCCGACGGTGGCCAGCACCAGCAGCCGGCGCTCCAGCCGCTCGACCTCGCGGGCGATCGAGACATTCATGACCTTGTCGATGCGCATCTGAAGGCCTGCGACCGAGCGGGCCTGGCTCTCGAACGAACGCTTCCACTCGCGCATCGCCGCGACGAAGCAGGCGGCCATCGAATGCGTCGGCTTGGCCGAGAGCGTGCGGTACAGGTCTTCTATCGACTCGCCGGACCAGAAAGCCTGCTCGAAACGGTCCATCGAGCGGCGGGTGCGGGCAAACAGGAAGATCTTGTCGATGGCGATCGCCCAGACCCAGACCGAGCAGGCGAGAAGCCCCAGCATCACCGCTTTCACGATCCAGTGAGCCTGCCAGAACAGCGCGATCAGCGACACGTCGGCGGAAGCGGCAACCGGAAGGGCTGACTGAGCCACGTCGGCCGGATTCATAAGCAGTATCCTCTCAAGGCGATCGTTACCTAATGTCCCGACCTAATGTCCCGGCCAGCAAATGGCCGCCGGTTCCCCAATGGCCGCGCTAGAGCCGGCGCGGCCGGCAAGCCCGCTCAAAGCCTTGTCTTTCTGGGGTGCAGGGCTCGTCCAAAGCCGGCCGCCTGCATTCCCTGCCAAGATGTCAAAACTATGGGCCCGACCCCAAGGCTCATACTTCGGGCTTTGGGCGCGATTGTCCGCAATTACCAGAGCCCGGCGATGGTTAATTCGGGGTTACCGGGACTGAATTTGGCTGCGGGAAAGCCAGGCGTTGCTGGCGGTTGGCAATCTGCCGGCCCCGGCAGTTGCCGACATCACGGCGGGGGAACCAGCCCTCGACCGAAAATTTGTCTGGAAAATCACTTCTCGCGAGGTTTTGCCATGAGCATCAACCCCAAGACGACCGCCGCCGTCGGCGATCATCCGCTCCACCCCATGATCATCCCGTTCCCCGTCGCCTTCCTGGTCGGCGCGCCCATCGCCGATCTCGCCTTCATCGGAACCGGTGACGGCTTCTGGGCCAGAGCCGCCATGTGGCTGATCGGCGCCGGCATCGTCATGGCGCTCGTTGCCGCCGTGGCCGGATTCACCGACTTCTTCAGCGACGCCCGCGTCCGCGGTCTCAACGACGCCTGGTATCACATGATCGGCAATCTCGTGGCAGTCGTGCTGGCCCTGATCAATTTCTACCTCCGCTACACGCAAGGCGCCGAGGCTGCGATCAAGCCGTGGGGCGTGGTGCTCTCGCTGATCGTGGTCGGCATCCTCCTGTTCACGGGATGGAAGGGCTGGGAAATGGTTTACCGGCATCATGTCGCGGTGCTGGACGCGCCGTGCCAGACCAGTTCGGAACCGGTCACCCCGCATCATGGCGGCGAGAGCCGCCGCCGCGCCGCCTGAACGAGGAGCACGTCGCCTGATGACGTGAGCGCGAGTCAGGCCGCCGAGGCGGGTTCGGGGCAATTGGTTAGCCGCGCCGGATTGCCAACGGCGGTGCAGCCCCGGGGCACGTCGCTCGTCAGGACGGTGTCGGCGCCGACCTTTGCAAAATCGCCGATCCTGACGTTGCCGAGAATTGTCGCGCCGGAGCCGATGAACACGCCGCGACCAATGCGAGGCGAGCGCGCCGGCAGTTCCGTGCCACGACTGATGCTGACGTTCTGAAGGATGGTGGCCTCGTCGCCGATCACCACATCGGCACCGATCACGATGCCGGTGGCGTGGTCGAGATACACCGATGATCCCAAGCTCGCCGCCGGATGAATGCTGACCTGCAGGACGTTCGACGCCTCGTTCTGAAACAGCAGCGCCGCGTCGCGATGGTCGTGATGCCAGAGCCGGTTCGAGACGCGCCAGGCCTGCAAGGCGACGTAGCCCTTGAAATGCAGCAGCGGCGCCAACAGTCCGGTGATGGCGGGGTCGCGGAGAACGATGGCTTGCAAGTCGCGGCCGGCCGCCTCGATCAGATCCGGCTGGCCATTGAAGGCGTCGCGGGAAAATATCGTGAAGCGCTCGCGTTCGGCCGCGCCGTCGCCAAGCCGGCGTCCGATCAGGTCGGACAGTGCGGCGGTAAAATCGTCATGGGCGAGGATGAGACTGACAAGAGCCTTGCCGAATATGGGGTCGGCTGCCGCTGCGCGCTGCGCCTCGTCGCGGATCTTCTGCCAGAGGGTTTCGCTCGTCATCATCGCCGCTTCCGCCATCGTTGCTGCCTGCGGTATTTTGACGCTTCCTTTTCACTGTCGGATATAGACCGTAGGCAGCCCGCGCGCCACGCACCCCGTGAGGCTACGAGCTTGCACGCCAGGCAGCCTGGATCATATATATAGTCCGTCGAGTTCGCGGTCGAAGCTATGGCCTCACTTTGCCGCGTGCGGCCGCCTTGGGCCAGGGTTGTCCAGGCAAAGCATCTCGTTCAAGACCCCGCGGTGGTCCGCCATCGCCGGGTTTTTCGTACACAGCGGCCCTCAATGCTGCCGAAGCGAAACTCGAATCCCTGTCATCCAAGGTCACGCCAATACATGTCGCCCAACGCCCCCGCCGACGACCAACACGACGACATCATGTATCCCTCCGCCCTGCCGTTCCTGCTGGTCCATCTCGGCTGCATTGCAGCCATCTGGACCGGCGTTACCTGGCAGGCCGTCGCGATCTGCGCCTCACTCTATGTCGTCCGCATGTTTGCAATCGGAGCGGGCTATCACCGCTATTTCTCCCATCGGGCTTTTGCGACCGGCCGGGTGTTTCAGTTCATCCTGGCCTGGCTTGCGCAAAGCACCGCGCAGAAAAGCGTTTTGTGGTGGGCGGCCAAGCATCGACATCATCACCTACATTCCGATACCGAGGACGACGTGCATTCGCCGCGTCATCGAGGCTTCCTCTACAGTCATCTCGGCTGGATTTTTTACAGGGAGCACGATGGCACCGACCTCGTGAAGGTCGGAGATTTCGCCGCGTATCCGGAACTGATGTGGCTGCATCGCCTGGAACTCCTGCCGGCCGTCACGCTGGCTGCGCTCTGCTTCCTGGTTGGCGGATGGTCCGGTCTCGTCGTCGGCTTCCTCTGGAGCACCGTGCTGGTCTATCACGCGACCTTCTGCATCAACTCCCTCGCCCATGTGCATGGACGCAAGCGGTACGTGACCGGCGATGATTCCCGCAACAATTGGCTGCTGGCCTTGTTCACCCTCGGTGAGGGCTGGCACAATAATCACCACGCCTACCAGAGCAGCGTGCGGCAAGGTTTTCGCTGGTGGGAAATCGACGTCACCTATTACATCCTGAAGGTGCTGTCCTGGTTCGGCGTCGTCTGGAACATGAAGTCGCCGCCCGAGCAGGTGCTGCGCAACGAGCAGCCGCTCGGCGCACGCGTCATCAACCGGGCCGCTCGCGAGCTCGCCGGACGGTTCGATGCGCAGACCCTGGCGCACGCGATCTCTTCGGCGCTCCGCCGAGCCGATTTGGCCCAGCTGCAACTGCCGACGCTGCACGACATCCTCAGTCGCGCGCACGAAGGCGTCGATGCACTGACGCATCTGCATTTGCCGAAGATTCCGACCCGCGAGGAGTTTCTCACCGAGGCCAAGGCGATGTTCGCGCGAACGCGATCACTCAACGAGATCGTGGACTACGCCTACGAACACTTCCTGGAGTCGGTTCGCGCGCAGCTCGCCACGGCGCGCTGACCAAGTCTCTCTCTGGACCAGACTTCCAGAGCAAGGCAAATCCGGACGGTCGCGGCAGTCTGACGCGCATTCCCAAAACCAAACCGCCCGCCTGCGTGTTGCGCAGGCGGGCGGCTCGGGGCCATCAGGACTTTGGGGGCATGCGCCTGACGGCTTTGAGAGGCGTCAGTCCCGAGATCAACCTTGAGATCAACCTTGAGATCAACCTTGCTGCTGGTCGGTCGGCGGCGGGGTCGGGCGCGTCTTGTGTTGCGCCATGAACTGGTCGAACTCTTCCTTGTCCTTGGCGTGACGCAGACGGTCGAGGAAGTTCTTGAACTCGACCTGCTCTTCCTCGAGCCGCTGCAATGTCTCGGTGCGGTACTCGTCAAAGGCGCGGTTGCCACTCGAGGGCGGGCCGAAGCCAAAGCCGAAACCGTGGCGCTCCATGCGGCCGCGCATACGGTCCATCTTGTACTGCATCCGCTCCATCTTGTTCTGCCAGCGATCCTGGTTGCTCCAGCACGACATTCTTCTGCTCCCGAGTGTGAAAAAGAGAAGGGCAAGTCCGATCGGCCACCAGATGATGAAGCCGAGGATGGTCACGGCGATCCAGCCGGGATGCCAGGGCGTGTTGAGCATGTGGGGGCGCTCGTAGTGTTGGTCCGAAGGGCCGCGCCATCGATTGACATCAGCGGTGTAGGCCATTTCCCTCTCCATGACGGCATCAGCGCCGTTGTGAATGTAAATAACATTTACATAGGTAGATCATCCCGCGATTTTGTCAAGCCGACCGCCCAACAGGGCGGGGGAATTATTTGGGTAACTTTATTTCGGCTTGCCCCAGGGACCACCGGGCGGCACGCCCGAACCGGAGGATGCCTCCGGTGGCACCGGCGGCGGCTCGGCGCTTTTCGCCGGGGGACGGCGATCGGTCGGGAAGCCGAGACCGCGCAGATAGATCAGCACCTCGGCTTCGAGCAGCTCGTCCGGCGACATCGGCAGCTTTCGACGCGCGGCGTCGCCGCGGGAGAACAGCGAGGCCACGCCATGCGCCATCGACCAGATGTGCAGCGCCATCATCATCGCCGGAGGCCGCGGCGTGCCCGGCGGCGCCAGCGCGGCAAGCCGCTCCGCCGCGGCACGAATGACGTTGAAAGCACGCTCGCTAGCGGCCTGTAGCGCCGGATTGGCATCCACCGGCACGCCCGATTCGAACATCGCATTGTAGAACGCCGGCTCCTCGCGGGCGAAGGCGAGATAGGCCCTGCCGACACGCTCGAACGCCGTGACGGTGTCGGGCCGTCCGTCGTCCCAGGCCGCGGTCAGGCGCGCTTCGAACTGCTCGAAGCCACGCTGCGCGATCGAGGACAGCAGTTCTTCACGGTCGCGAAAATGCCGGTACGGTGCCGCGGCACTGACGCCAGCCATGCGCGCGGCATCGGCAAAGGTGAAGCCGGCCGCGCCCTTCTCGGCGATCAGTCCGAGGGCGGCCTGCAAGAGGGCTTCCTTCAGATTGCCGTGGTGATAGCCGCGCTCGGCGCGGCGCGTCTCCTTGCGCCAGCTCATGTGAACGACCTTTACATGAGCTGGGCAGGAAGGTCACTAGCGGCGACGGGTTTGGTTAACCCGTATTCTTCCGGTCTGGGGCGGCCGCCGAAGTCTAGCCGCCAGGGATCGGCAGCACCGGCATGATCTCGACGCGTTCGCCGGGGAAGATCGTGAAGTGCGGGTGGTTCTCGAACATCTTCGCCGCGGCTTCATGGGATGCCGCGCGCACCACGGTGAAGGCGCCCATCTCGTTGGCGATGTCGGCCATGCCCTTGCCGTCGACCTTCTTGGTCTTGCTGAGCGGGCCGCCCATAGCCTCGATCGCGCCCTGGTGCTTTTCGACCCAGCCCTTCCAGGCCGCCATGCCCTCCTGCTCCTTCGCCTTGCGCTCGGCCTCGGGCATCGCATTCCAAGCGGCCCATTTGGAGCTGGTCTTGCTGCCGAGGAAAACGGCGAGATAGGTGTCGGTGCCCATCGGTTCTCTCCTTTGCTGATGGATAGACGAAGCTGCGGCTATTTCTTGAGGTCGCCGAAACCGGCGGCGGCCTCCTGCACGTCAGGCGGAAAGTCGCTCATCTCCTGCACCTGACGTATCTCGATGATTTCGTTCGGTGCGGCCGGACACCGCTTGGCCCAGGCGATCGCCTCGGCACGCGAGGCAACCTCGATCATCCAGTACCCGCCCAGGACCTCCTTGGCCTCGGCGAACGGACCATCCGTCACGATGGGCTTGCCGGTCGCAAACGAGACGCGCGCGCCCATCGAGGGCGGGTGCAGGCCGTCGAGCGTGATCAGCACGCCGGCGTCCTTCAGCGCCTCGTTGTAGCGCATCATCGCTGCGACCCGCTCGGGATCGAGTTGAACGTCGGGCGCCGCGGTCTCGTAGCCGAGCGGGATCATCAGCATCATGAATCGCATGAGCACTCCTTGCGTGCTTTTGTCGTTCGGATTGCGCGGCGAGGCGCCACTCCGGATGGACGGGAGCGACGGCTCGGGCCGCCCGCCCTTACCTCCAAGACGAAGGAACCTTGACGAAACCGACAGGTGACGAAAATTATTCTGGAGATTATTGGCTGGCGCTAGCGCGCCTGCGGCAGGAAACGCCCGTCCTGCCGGGCAGCGCCGAAATAAACCTCGATGCGGCGAACCTTACCGCCGATGAAGGTGAAGAACTCGGTGTTGCGAAAGCTCCTGCCATCTGTCGCCAAGCAGAGATAGGTGACGAAGGCCTGGTCGCCTTGGACGAAAATCCGCTCGATGTCGTGCCGCGCAATCCAGCCGGTGTCCCTCCAGCAACGCTCGAAATAGGCCGCCTTGTCGAGGTCGTCGTCGAACGGGCTGGTGAAGCGGAAATCGTCGGCCAACGCGTCGGCGACCCGTTGCGGGTCGTTGCCGAGATAGGCGGCGAAAAGGTCTCGAATCAGGCGTTCGGGGTCAGTCATCGAACGGTTCCGTGATCAGCATCGTCTTGAAGACGATTGAGGCGCAGCCGCGCCGACATCACGTCCGGCAGCAACCACGCGAAAAATAATGCACGCGGTCGCCCGTATAAATACGGCGCGTTCTATGAACTCCGCCGTGCATATGAGTCGAGAATACTTGCAACCTGAGCAACATGGCCGAGGCGTACGAAAGACAGAACGGGCGCCGCCTCGTGCAGGAGTTTACAGTTGCTAAAGAAGCCCATGCAACTTTTTAGCTTGAGCGAAACGGTATGACGATCCGGCTGATTCGCCCCTCAGCATTAGGCGGAGCTTACGTGTTCAACTTCCAAAGCAAGAAAGTCAGGCACGCGGTCGCGGAGGTCGAGGCGCTCGACCGGTCCCAGGCCGTGATCGAATTCGGCCTCGACGGCACCATTCTCGATGCCAACGAAAATCTCCTCAAGATGAGCGGCTATACGCTCTCGGAGATCAAGGGCAAGCATCACAGCATCTTCGTCAGCGCGACTGAACGCGAAAGCGCCCGTTATCGCGACTTCTGGGCCAGCCTGAACCGCGGCGAGTTCCAGACCACGCAATACAGGCGCTTCGGCAAAAACGGCAAGGAAGTCTGGGTCCATGCGTCGTACGCGCCGCTGCGCGACGAGAACGGCAAGGTGGTGAGCTTCATCAAGTTCGCAACCGACATCACGGCTTACAAGATGAGGACCATGGAGGACGCGGGCAAAATCGCCGCGATCGGCCGTGCCCAAGCCGTGATCGAATTCAACATGGACGGCACCATCGTCACCGCCAACGAGAATTTCCTCGGCGCGATGGGCTACTCGCTCGACGAGATCCAGGGCAAGCACCACAGCATGTTCGTGACGCCGGAAGATCGCGCGAGCTCGGCCTATGCCGACTTCTGGGCGCGGCTGAACCGCGGCCAGTTCGAGGCCGCCGAATACAAGCGGATCGGCAAGGGCGGACGCGAAATCTGGATTCTGGCGACCTATAACCCGATCCTCGACGAGATCGGCAGGCCGTTCAAGGTGGTGAAGTTCGCGACCGACGTCACCGCGCAGAAGATGAAGGCGGCCGACAATGACGGGCAGCTCGCCGCGATCCAGAAATCGCAGGCGGTGATCGAGTTCAACATGGACGGCACCATCCGCGCCGCCAACGAGAACTTTTTGAACGCGATGGGGTATTCGCTAGCCGAGATCAAGGGACAGCACCACTCCATGTTCGTCGAGCCGAACGAGAAGAATTCGGCGGCCTACCGCCAGTTCTGGGAGACGCTCAACCGCGGTGAATACCAGGCCGCCGAATACAAGCGGATCGCCAAGGGCGGCCGCGAAATCTGGATCCAGGCGTCCTATAACCCGATCCTCGACCTCAACGGCAAACCCTACAAGGTGGTGAAATATGCCACCGACATCACCGCGCAGGCGATCGGCCGCAAGAAGGCCGACAACGCGCGCGGTTTGATCGAGGCGGTCGCGGCCGGCAGCGAAGAGATGAGTGCATCGATTCGCGAGATCTCCGCGACCATGGCGAAGTCGCGCGAGACTTCGAAGGTCGCGACCACCCGCGTCGAGGCCGCCGACGGCCAGGCGCAGCGGCTGAACGCGGCGGCGCAGGCGATGAGCGGCATCGTCGAGATGATCTCGGGCATCACCGGCCAGATCAACCTGCTCGCGCTCAACGCCACGATCGAATCGGCACGCGCGGGCGAAGCCGGCCGCGGCTTCGCCGTGGTCGCCTCCGAGGTGAAGAGCCTCGCCAACCAGGCCAAGCAGGCGACCGACACAATCACATCCGAAATCGACGCGCTGAACACCATCTCCGACGACGTCGCAAGCTCGCTCACCGCAATCAAGGTCGCGATCGCCGGCGTCAACGAGTTCATCGCCTCCACCGCCGCCGCGGTCGAGGAACAGAGCATCGTGACGGCCGACATGTCGGCCAACATGCAGCGCGCCACGGCGGAGCTGGCTTAGGCCGCCTTGCGCGGCTGCAAAAGCAGAGCCTCGAAGAGCCAAAGGCGCGATACTTTGTCGCGTCCTCCTCGCGGCTTTCGTGGTAGGGAGACCGCCTCAATTTCCCGAACCACGGATAAGCTATGACCGCCTCCCCGCAGAAAATCGCCCTCGTCACCGGAGCCGCGCGCGGCATCGGGCTTGCGACCGCGAAGAAGTTTTTGAACGAGGGCTGGCGGGTGGCGTTGCTCGACATCGAGGGCGAGCTGCTCGGCCGCGCGGTCGCCGAGATCGGCCGGGACGAGGCCACGCTGGCGTTGACTTGCGACGTCTCGGACGCCGCCGCGGTTGCCGCCGCGATGACGACGGTCGAACGGCGGTTTGGCCGGCTCGACGCGCTCGTCAACAATGCCGGCATTGCCGTGTTCGCGCCGCTGATGGAGACGTCGGAGACCGATTGGCGGCGCGTGCTCGAGGTCAACCTCACCGGCCCGTTCCTCTGCACCAAGGCGGCGGTGCCGCTGATGCGCGACGGCAATGGCGGCGCCATCGTCAACATCACCTCGATCTCGGCGGTGCGCGCCTCGACGCTACGCTCGGCCTACGGCACCAGCAAGGCGGGCCTCGCGCACCTTACCAAGCAGCTCGCGGTCGAGCTCGCGTCCCTCAGCATCCGCGTCAACGCGGTCGCGCCGGGGCCCGTTGACACCGCGATGGCGAAGCAGGTGCACACCAGGGAGATCCGCGCCGACTATCACGACGCCATCCCGCTCAACCGCTACGGCCTGGAAGAGGAACTCGCCGAAGCCATCTACTTCCTGTGCTCGGAACGATCGAGCTACATCACCGGACAAATTTTGGCCGTCGATGGCGGCTTCGATGCGGCGGGCATCGGCCTGCCGACGCTGCGCGGCGAGCGGAGGAACGGGTAGGCACGGCGCAGGTTGGATTTGCGAAGCGTCACCAATCTCTTCTCGTCGGCCTGTCCTACGGACTCGAATTCGCGGAGGCTTCATGCGGCGCGTCACCTTCCTCAGGGCCTTGATGCTCGCATCCGCGCTGTTCGCCGCCACGCCTGCCCTGGCCGAAATCCGCATCATCCAGTCGCCCGGTGGACAGGTCGGGCCGTTCCTCGATTTGTTCGAGAAGGTGCGCGAGAGCGGCGAGCGCGTGGTGATCGATGGTCCCTGCCTGTCCGCCTGCACGCTGGTGCTGAGCATCGTGCCGGGAGAGCGGATTTGCGTCACCAAGCGCGCCGTGCTCGGCTTTCATGCGGCGCGCTCGGTCGATCGGCGCGGACGCTTCTACGCCGAGCCGGAAGCATCCGATGCGGTGCTTGCGGCCTATCCCGGCCCGGTGCGCGACTGGATCAGCCGCCGCGGCGGCCTCTCGTCGCGGTTGCTTCTGCTGAAGGGACGCGACCTCGCCGCGATCTATCCGCGCTGCCGGTGATGATCAGGCGAACGCAAGCGCCCGCTAAATCGCGCCGGTCACATGCTTCTTGAGGTCTAATAGAAACTCTGGATCAACTCGGTCAATTCCATGCTCGCGCAGATGAGCATACCCCAAAGTGCAAAGTTGATCTGCAGCGCCGCCGCCATCGGTCGCTCCCCTTCCAAGTCCGCCCGCCCCAGTTTTTAGAATTTATGACGAAATAAATAACGATTCTGCCCCGGAGTTCACAGCCTAATATTGCGCCAGTTGTTGTGCGCTGCGGTCCGCATCATTTCACGAAGCGGCCTCACTGCTCTCGCAATGTGGTGCGACAGCAAAATCCATATTCCGCCGTGTCGGCCAGGCGTTTTCCTTAGGTTCCATTTGAGCGGTGCGTCGCAAGCTTCGGCATGCGGACTTCGCGCGTCGCATACACACCCAGGGTCCGGCATGATGCGACACGGCTTCGTCTTGCTCACTTTTTGCGCAACGCTCATGGGATGCGTGGTTGCGCCTGCGCAGGAACGCCGTCCGATCGCATGGGACGGCATCGGTCAGGATCCGAACCGTCCCTCCGTCATCAAGCGTCGTGTGGCGACCCAAACTCCCGCGGCGAGTGATCCGAATCGGGAGCGGGAGAGAGTCCTCGGCACCTTGCGCCCGTACTCCGCTGCGTGGTGGGCAATCCATGACGAAATCGAAGCGGAGAATGACAGGCAGCTCGGGACGAAGCTCGTGATCTGTCCGCGCTGCGTTCCCTCCTCCCAACCACCGAGCAATGACGCGACCGGATCGATCCGCTGAGAGGGCGCGCGGTCGATCGGCACATGGCGCAACGTCTCATGCGCGCCCCTCTCCGCATCGTCGGGGAGGGGGGATCGCCGCCTGGCGCGTCAGGTGATCGCGCCTGTCACATTCCCTCGGCCGGGCAGTTCACCATCCAGGGAATGCCGAACTTGTCGACGCACATGCCAAAACCCTTGGCCCAGAACGTCTTGCTGAAGGGCATGGTAACGCTGCCGCCGTCGGCGAGCGCGTTGAACTTGCGTTCGCCCTCTGCCGGGTCCGCGACCGTGAGCGAGATCGAGAAGCCCTGCGGCTTGTGAAAATGCTCGCCTGGTGCGTCGGAGGCCATCAGCACGCTGCCGTCGGGCAGCGACATCCGCGCATGCATGATGATCTTCTCGCGGCCAGGCGTGGCGGGCACCTCCGGCGGCGCATCCGAGGCGCGCATCATCGCATCGATCTTGCCGCCCAAGACCTTGGCGTAATAATTGAATGCCGCTTCGCAGGTGTCCTGATAGAACAGATAGGCATTGAGCATCGTTTCTCTCCGTTTTGCTTTCGTTCGGGGTGATGGCGCTACTTCTCGGTGAGCTTCTTCAGGCTGGCCAGGCCCGCCTCAAAATCCTTGCCGATCATGCTGTCCATGTTGATGAACACCTGCATGATCTTGGACAGGAACGGGGCCGGACCGGACATCGCCCACGTGACAAGTGTGGCATCGCCTTGCGGCACAAAGGTGAACTCGGCGGTGTTGTGGCCTTCGAAAGGCCGCTCGAAATCGAGCTTGATGCGGAGTTTCGACGGCGCACTCGCCTCGAGGACCTCCATATGGCCGGCGCCGACATTGTTGTTGCCGTCCCAGGCATAGGTCGCACCCTTGCCCGGCGCAGTTCCGCCGAAGGAGCGCTTCATCGCGGGATCGCGGCTCTCGTAGGGGGACCAGGCTGTCCAGCGATGGAAATCCGCGACCAGCGGATAGATCGCATCGGCGGGCGCCTTCACGGCGAGGCTGCGCTCGACGCGGAATGTGTCGGGCTTCGTCAATGCGAAGACGAGGACACCCGCGAGTCCGACAGCGAGCACGACGGCGATGACGGCAATGGCTCTCAGCATGAATGGCTCCCTGGATACGCTCCTAGGACGAAGGGAGGGGACCGGGCCCGACAAGGCGAAGCGGAAATTTTGCTGGCCCTGAAGCAGGCGCTCCCTACGTCACCTTGGCGCCTTCGACCTTGGCGTCTTGCCTGGCGCCGCCATTTGCGCCCTTGGCCTGGCTGTCCCGGATCAGGCGATCGAGATGCATGCGGATGTGAGCAGCTTCTGCGGAAGTGTTGGCGAGGGCGATGGCGCGGTCGAAGGCGATGCGGGCTTCGTCGTTGCGGCCGAGCTGCATCAGGAAGGCGCCGCGCACGCCATAGAAATGGAAGTAGTTGGCAAGCTTTGGCGCCAGCGGCTCGATCAGGTCGAGCGCGGCTTGCGGTCCGCGCACCTTGGAAACCGCGACCGCGCGGTTGAGCGTCACCACCGGCGAGGGCTGAACCACCTCCAGCGCACCATAGAGCAGGTCGATCTGCGCCCAGTCGGTCTCCGCGGGCGTGGACGCGCGGGCATGCAGCGCGGCAATCGCGGCCTGGATCTGGTAGGGCCCGCTGCGGCGATGGCGTATCGCCTTGTCGATCAGCGCGAGGCCTTCCGCGATCATGGTGCCGTTCCACAACGAACGATCCTGGTCGTCCAGCAGGATCAGCGAGCCATCCGCGGCAAAGCGCGAGGCACTGCGCGCATGCTGCAACAAGATCAGCGCCGTGAGCCCCATGATCTCCGGCTCGCTCTGGAACAGCCGCAGCAGCAACCGCGCCAGCCGGATCGCTTCCTCGCACAGTGGCTTTCTGATTTCGGCGGTGTCGCCGCTCGCCGAATAGCCCTCGTTGAAGATCAGATAGATCATCGCGGCAACACCGGCGAGCCGCTCCGAGCGTTCGACCGCGCCCGGCGTTTCAAACGGCGTCCCGGCCTCCGCGACCTTGGCCTTGGCACGCGTGATGCGCTGCTCCATCGCCGCTTCCGACACCAGGAAGGCGCGCGCGATCTGCTTCACCGTCAGGCCGCAGACGATACGGAGCGCCAGCGCGATCTGCTGCGTCGCCGGCAGCCCTGGATGGCAGCAGATGAACATCAGCCGCAAAATGTCGTCGCGGTAGTGCGAGCCGTCGAGCCGCTCGGCGAGCGCGCCCTCGGCGTCGTCGAGATCGGAGATCGCCTGGTCGTCCTCCGGCAGCGGCTGCTGCTTGCGGGTGCGGCGCACCTCGTCGATCGCAACGTTGCGGCCGACCATGATCAGCCAGGCCGCGGGATCGCGCGGCGGTCCGTTCTGCGGCCAGGTCTTCAGCGCGCGCAGGCAGGCGTTCTGGAATGCCTCCTCGGCGGTGTCGAGATCGCGGAAATAGCGCAGCAGCGCGCCGACCGCCTGGGGGCGCGCCGAGGTCAGCGCGGTCTCGATCCAGGCGGTATCGGCCTCGCTCACGTCAGATTTCCTCCGGGCCTGAACACGCCGACGGGGCGCACCTCATAGGCGCCGCCGGGATTGGCCGATCCGAGGTCACGCGCAACGTCGAGCGCCTCGTCGAGGTTCTTGCAATCGACGATGTAGAAGCCGAGCAACTGCTCCTTGGTCTCCGCGTAGGGGCCGTCCAGCACCAGCGGCGGGTCCTCCTTGCGCAGCGTCGCTGCCGCAGTGGTCGGCAGCAGCCGCGCCACCGGGCCGAGCCTGCCCTGCTTCGCGAGACCTTCCTGCACCACGGCGAGCTTCTTCATCACGGCCTCGTCCTGGTCCTTGCTCCAGGAGCCGACGAAGTCCTCGTCGTGATAGCAAAGGATCGCATAAAGCATGGGCAGTACCTTCTCTGAGCGCTTGTTTTGAAGACGATCCAGTATGCCTTGCCCCGACATGGCTGCGGAAAAAAACTGCAAGAAAAATCCGGCAGATCGTGCCAAGGAGGGCCTTCAAAAGCGGAACCTAAAGAGGCACTTCGAATGACCGTGGGCACACTGGCCGTCCTGATCAACAGCACGCAGCAAAACTGGCTGCCGGAGCGCTGGAAGGCCCGGTTCGACGCGGTCTGCGGCGGCCGCCGCGTCGTGCTGCTGCCCGATGCCGGGCTCGATCCGGCCGAGGTGCACTATGCCGCGGTGTGGAAGCCGGTGCCGGGCGACCTCGGTTCATTCCCCAATCTGCGCGCGATCTTCAATCTCGGCGCCGGCGTCGATGCGCTGATGGCGGACAAGAGCCTGCCCGACGTGCCGCTGGTGCGCGTCGCCGTGCCCGACCTCACCAACCGCATGACCGAATATGTCGTGCTACATGTGCTGATGCACCACCGCCAGGAGCTTTATCTGCGCCAGTCGCAGCGCGAGAAGCGCTGGGAGCCGACATATCAATGGCCGGCGAGCGCCGTCACGGTCGGTGTCATGGGACTGGGCACGCTCGGCGCTGATGCGGCCGATGTGCTGCGGCGGCTTGGTTTCCGTGTCGCCGGCTGGAGCCGCAGCCCGCGTACCATCGCAGGTGTCGAATGTTTCCATGGCGCCGGGCAGATCGACGCATTCCTGCGCACGACCGATATCCTCGTCAGCCTGTTGCCGCTGACGCCTGATACACACGGCATTCTCAACCGCGACGTCTTCACCAAGCTCAACCGCAAGAGCCCGCTCGGTGCGCCCGTGCTGATCAACGCCGGCCGCGGCGGCCTTCAGAACGAAGTTGACATCCTGGCCTGCCTCGACGACGGCACGCTGGGGGCCGCCTCGCTCGACGTCTTCGTGCAGGAGCCGCAGCCGAAGGACAGCCGGTTCTGGACCCATCCCAAGGTGTTGCTGACGCCCCACAACGCTGCCGACACCGACGCCGATGCGATCTCGGCCTATGTCGCCGAGCAGATCGCGCGGTTCGAGGCGGGTGGTGTGCTGGAGAACGTGGTGGACCGGACGCGGGGGTATTGAGACCTCACGAGCCACCCGGGCCCGTAAAATCACTGATCGCGGGCCGGTATCCCGTTCACCCTCTCTTAGCGAGAAGTTGATAGGCGTTGTTAATCAACGCTCAACGAACGAGTCGGACATGCGGGCGAACCTCGGCCTCAGGATGCGGATCACGGTTGCGCTGGCGGTGACCGCGGCGGCGACCGCCCTGTTCGCCGTGCTCGGGGCGATGTGGATCATTTCCGGCATCATCGACCGGGCCGACCAGCGCGAGCTTCGCAGTCACTACGATGCGCTCCAGTCGCGCATCGCCGAGGAATCCCAGCGCGCCGCCGCCATGAGCGCCGTCGTGGCCGCGATTCCGGCGACGCAGGACGCGATGGCCAAGCAGGATCGCAATACCCTGGTCAGCCTGTTCGGGCCGGTGTTTGCCGCGACCAAATCGGAGTACGGCGTCGAACAGTTCCAGTTCCACGTGGCGCCCGCGACCTCGTTTTTGCGCGTGCACCAGCCTGCCAAATTTGGCGACGACCTCTCGGGCTTCCGCAAAACCGTGATCATGGCCAACCAGGAGCACAAGGTCGTGGTTGGCCTCGAGGGCGGCCTGGCCGGGCTCGGCATCCGCGGCGTGGTGCCGATCGCGCAAGGCGGCAAGCATCTCGGCTCAGTGGAGTTTGGCCTGACCTTCGGCCAGTCCTTCCTGGACGACTTCAAGACCAACCGCCATGTCGACATCGCCTTCCATCTCGCGGACGGCGGCGGCTTCAAGCTGTTCGGCGGCACGCTGAAGGGCAAGAGCTTCTTCGATGCGGCCGATTACGGCCGCGCCGCCGGCGGCGACTTCACGGTCCGACAGGCCAAGCTCGACACCACGCCGGTGGCCGCGCTGCTCGGACCGATCAGGGATTTTTCCGGCAAGCCGCTCGGCGCGGTCGAGCTGGTGATGGACAATGCCGACTATGTGGCCTCCGCCGACCGTGCCTGGCTGCTGGCATTCGGCATCGCCGCGCTCGGGCTCGTGCTCGCCGCCATCGTCGGCTATCTCATCGCCCGCAGCATCTCGCGTCCGATCATCTCCATCACGAGCGTGATGCGCGAGCTGGCCGACGGACACCTCGATGTCGCGGTTCCCGTCAGCAAGGCGAATGACGAGGTCGGCGCGATGGTCAAGGCGGTCGCGGTGTTCCGCGACAACGCCGTCAACTTCAACCGGCTCCAGACCGAACAGGCCGACACTAAGGCGCAATCCGAAGCGGAGAAACGGCGCGCGTTCGCCGCGCTCGCCGACAATTTCGAAGCCAGCATCCGCGACGTCGTCACCACGGTCTCCTCGGCCGCGGTCGAGATGGAGAACACGGCGCGCTCGATGTCTGATATCGTCGAGCGATCACGGCAGCAGACCGGCACGGTGTCGTCGGCCTCGGCGCTCGCCTCGGAGAATGTGCAGACGGTTGCCGCCGCCGCGGAAGAGCTGTCGTCGTCGATGACAGAGATCAGCCGGCGCCTTGCGCACGCGACTGCGGTGGTCGGCAAAGCTGCCAGCGACGGGCGACGGTCGAATGAGCGCGTGCAGAGTCTGGCCGACGCCGCGCAAAAGATCGGCGACGTCGTCTCCTTCATCAGCGGCATTGCCGAGCAAACCAATCTGCTGGCACTCAACGCGACGATCGAGGCGGCGCGCGCGGGCGAAGCCGGCCGCGGCTTTGCGGTGGTCGCCTCCGAGGTGAAGGCGCTGGCAACCCAGACCGCCAAGGCGACCGAGGAGATCGGCGCGCAGGTGACGGCGGTCCAAGGCGAGACCACCGGCGCAGTGGACGGCATCCATTCGATCTGCGCCACGATCCAGGAGGTCGATGAGATCTCCGCCGCGATTGCCGCCGCCGTCGGCCAGCAGGGCACCGCGACGCAGGAGATCGCGCAGAACGTCCAGCAGGCGGCCGCCCGCACCGGCGAGGTCTCGCAAAACATCGCAGGCGTCACCGCCGGCATCGCCGCGACGGGAACAGCGGCGGAGGAGGTGCTGGGCTCGGCGATCGAGCTATCAAAGCAATCGCAGCGGCTGCGCGACGAGGTGGATCGCTTCCTTGCGCATATTCGCGCGGCGTAGGCGGGCTATAAACTCAGTGTCGTCCTGGCGAAAGCCAGGACCCATTATCCCAGGGAGGAGCTGCG
The DNA here is from genome assembly GCF_055811715.1 of Bradyrhizobium sp. WSM4872. Lineage (NCBI taxonomy): Bacteria > Pseudomonadati > Pseudomonadota > Alphaproteobacteria > Hyphomicrobiales > Nitrobacteraceae > Bradyrhizobium > Bradyrhizobium sp. WSM4872. The sequence continues at coordinate 115,993 of NZ_JBVVPT010000016.1, forward strand.
GCGCGACGGCGGCAACTCCGAATCTTCGCCAAACCAAGTTCGGTGGCTATGGGTCCTGGCTTTCGCCAGGACGACGTTGGCTCGCGCCACGCAACCGCCTAGCTCTTTCCTCCCACCATCACGTCGATCGCCCCCTTCACGATCGCCTCGAGCTCCTTCCGCGACACACGCGCGCGGGAGCGGATGGCAATTGAGTGCACGGTTGCGGATGCGAGCTGCGCCAGCACGGCGGGATCGGCGCTGTCGGGCAACTCGCCTTTCTCCTTGGCGCGGCGGAAGCAACTCGCAAATGCCTTGTCGAGCTCGTTGAGGCCATCGAGCACCATCGCCCGGATGTCGGGATCGCCGACCGCCTCGGAGGCCGCCGTGACCACGGTGAAGCAGCCGCGCGGGCCGGTCTCGCCCGAGAGATAGATGTTCAGCGCGGAGGCGAAGATACGCTCCAGCCGCTGGCGCACGGGCATCTCCTGGCGAAAGATCTCCACCATCGATGCGCGCGCGTCCTCGCGGTAGCGCTGATAACTCTTGATGTAGAGCTCGCGCTTGTCGCCGAAGGCACCGTAGAGGCTCGGGCGATTCATGCCGGTGGCTTCGCTGAGATCGTCGAGCGAGGTCGCCGCGAAGCCCTGCGTGCGGAACAGGTCGAGCGCCTTGCCAAGCGCGACCTCGGGTTCATAGGCGCGCGGACGGCCCCGGCGCTTGGGTTCACTGGCAGCAGTTGGTGGCTTCGATTTTTGTACCATCTCGCAATTTAATCCTTGACCCTTCCCATAATATGCAAGACAGTACAAAAATCAATCTGGCCAGGTTGAGCGACACTCCAAAAGTCACATCGAGGAATTGCCCAAGGAGGCTCAAGATGGATCTTTATTTCTCGCCGCTCGCCTGTTCAATGGCGAGCCGCGTGGCGCTGTACGAAGCCGGCGCCGAAGCCAATTATCTCGAAGTTGATCCGCCGACCAAGACCGTGCTGAGCGACGGCACTGACTTCCGAACCGTGAACCCGATCGGCCTGGTGCCGACACTGCGGACCGATGAGGGCGTGGTCCTGACCGAGAACGCCGCGATCCTGCAATATATCGCCGACCGCTTCCCGCAATCGGGCCTCGGCGCCGCAGCGGGGATCGATCGCACGCGGCTGCATCAATGGCTCTGCTTCATCGGCACCGAGCTACACAAGGGCCTGTTCATCCCGGTGCTCGACCGCAAGGCGCCGCAGGAGACGAAAGCCTATGCGCTGGAGAAGAACCTGTCGCGGCTGGACTATCTCGACAATTACCTGAAGGGGCGCGACTTCCTGCTCGACCATTTCAGCGTCGCCGACGCCTATCTCGTCACGGTCATCAATTGGACCATGGCGACCCCGCCCATCGAGCTCGCCAAATGGCCGAACGTGAAGGCCTATTACGAACGCCTGCGCCAACGGCCGTCGATCGCCAAGGCGATCGCGGAAGAGTTCGAGCTGTACAAGGCCGAGCAGGCGCGGAAGAAGGCCGCGGCGTAGCGGCATTCGAAACGATCGTCGTTCCGGCCAATACGGCCGGGACGACAGGTTAAACAGCGCGACTGACCGCGCCCGGAACCCGTGGCTATTTCGGTGTCTGCAGTACGACCCCGTAGCGGCCGTATATCCGATCGATCGTGCCGTCGTTTCGCAGCCGTTCAACCGCTCCATCGATGGTGTCGCGCAATGCATCATCCGGACGGACCATGCCGACCGCGACGTTCCAGTTGAGATCGGCTACGGACTCGTCGCGATCCAGGATACGAAATGCCTTGTCCGGATGCGTCAGATTGAAATAACTCGCCGCAGTGGGTGTGACCGCAGCGGCATCGATCTCATGGTTTGACAAGGCATCGAGGCTGTCGCTCTCGAAGCCGAAAGTCGAGGTCGGGACGTGCCGTTGACTGATGATCATGGCAGCGACGGATCCGACCTGCACGCCAACCTTGGTATGCTCGTTGAGGCTCTGGAATGAGGCGAGTGCGCTGGATGAGGGAACGGCGAGTGCGACGCCCGTGCGATAATACGGTTTCGAGATTCTCAAGCGGGTTTCGCCCTGCGCTTCGCGGTCGGCGATGACATCCAGAACAATGTCGCATCCGGCGCTCCGCATCTGGTACTGGGTGATGATCCAGTCGAGACGCAGCGACACCCCGAGCTCGCGTGCCAGCGCGTCGCCCAATTCGATCTGAAAGCCGGGAGGATCGGCGGCCTTGCTTGCGAACGGAAGCGAGTTCGGATGGGCGCATAATCCGAGCACACCGGATGCGCGGATTGCGTCCAGGGTCCGCCCCTTCGCAGGATTCAGCAATCCGATCACGGCGCCGACCACCAGCGGGAGAACTGCCTTCATTCCGGGTCCTCGTGTCGACATCGGCCTGGTCGATTCAGCCCTCGCGCGGCTTCAGGGCGCGGATATATTTGACGATCTGGTCGATCTGCGCGTCGGTGAAGGCCCCGCCGAATGCCGGCATCGCACCAGACTTGCCGTTCTTGATGCGGCTGTGCAGATACTCGTCGTCGCGCGGCGAATTCATCAGTTGCGGTCCTTTGCCGGCGGCCCGGCCGCCAGCGGAGTGACAAAAGCCGCAAGTCCCTGCGAATAACTGCTCGACGTCGAACGTCCCGTTGTCGGGTACGGGAGTGGCAGACTGCGCCTGAACCGGTGCGGCATACAGCGACGAGGCGCCCAGCGCCGCCGACAAGAGCGCGGCGATCTTCTTCAAATGCAAGTTCAAGGTATCCAGCTCCATATCCTGAAGCACGATGTCCTGAAGCACGCCCGGAACTTCCAATGCACGGGAAGCAAGCTTGCGCCTGCTTCCCGGCAATCTGCGATGATCTATTTCAAGCTGAAGACGACGAGTGCCCCGTCATCACGCGGCATGCTCTTGTAGACGCCGCCGAAGTTTGGCGCGTATTCGTCCGCCAGCATGCCGCCAAAGCCGGCGGCCACGGCAATGTACTGCTTGCCATTGACGGAATAGCTGACGATGCCGCCCTGGTGGCCGGTGCCGTTGTTGTGACTCCATAGCTCCGCCCCGGTTTCGGCATCGTAGGCATGAAGGATGCCGCGGGAGTCCGGCACGAATACGAGATTGCCCGCAGTCGACAGCACGCTTCCGAGCGGCGGCTCGGGATAGCGAACCTCCCACTTCTTGGCGCCGGTGATGGGGTCGCGCGCATCGAGATGTCCATAAATCTCTCCGCCCGGAGGGGGTACCATCTTGAAATCGGCGCCGATGTTGAGCTGGACCTGAGGCGCTGTGACCGGCGTCGTCTTCTGGACGTCGAGCGTCATGCACCATTCCTGGCCGATCTTGTAGTACAGGCCGGTCTTCGGGTTGTAGGAGCCGGCGTTCCAGCTGACGCCGCCGCCGATGAAGGGGCACAGCGGCGGTTCGGTGACCTTCCCGGCGCTGAAGTCGCGACGGCCGATCAAGGCACCGGTCTTGGGATCGATATCCTTGACGAAATTGATGTTCTCAACGAGCCGCCAGACATTCTTCACGGCGAGATTGCGGTCATAGACGAAGACGAAACCGCCCTTGTTCGGGTGAACCACGAACTTCTGACCGTCACGTTCGAGCATCACAAACTCGCCGACCGCGCTGTCGAAGTCCCAGGCATCGTGCGGCAATTCCTGATGATGGAATTTCAGCCTGCCGGTATCGACGTCGAGACCGATCACCGAACTCGTGTAGAGATTGTCGCCGGGACGCGCGCCTTGCGTCTTGTAATCGGCGCCCGACCAATCGTAGAGCGGCGCCGGGTTTGCGGTGCCCCACAGGATCGTGTTGGTCTCGGAATCGTAAGTGCCCGGCATCCAGCCACCGCCACCGCCCGTGCGCCAGGAATCGTTTCCCCACGTCTTCATGGCCTCGTCGGTGCCGGCGACGGTCAAGAACTCCCACTTCTTCTTCCCGGTGGTGGCATCCAGGCCGAAGATCGGGCCGCGGCCCGGCCATTCACCGCCTTGCGCTCCGATGATCACCGTGCCCTTCGCGTAAAGCGGTGCACCGGTGAAACCGACCGTGAGCTTCTGCGAGTCGATCAGCCTGGTTTCCCAGAGGACCTTCCCCGACTTCATGTCCAGGCCAAGAACCCTGCCATCCATGGTGCCGACGAAAACCTTGCCCTCGCCGAGCGCTACGCCGCGATTGTAGGGGGAATGGGTCTGACGGGAGATCAGGGCCTCGTCCAGCTCCGGAAAATGGGACCAGATCACCTCGCCTGTCGCGCCGTTGAGCGCAAAAACCCGGCTGTAAGAACCCGAGTAATAGAGCACGCCATCCGCCGCGAGCGGCATCGATTGCAGGCCGCGGGTCGAGCGCCCTGGAATGTGGGTCCAGGCAACGTTCAGATTGCCGATATTGTTTGCATTGATCTGCGCCAGCGGACTGTAGTGATAGGATTTGTATGAACCGTGGTAGGTCAGCCAATCGTTCTGACCGCCGTTTTCGATCCGCGCAGTATCCACGGACTGGGCCAAGGCCGACGACACCACCAGCGTCGCGCCGGCAATAAGAGGTAGGCCAGACTTACACCAACGCTTCTTCATCCGTTCCTCCCGCTTTATGTTGTTTAACTTGCGTCTCACAGACGCCGCCGCGAGGGATGTTGCAGTCCGCTATCTGTCGGTTCTTCTCCATTGCAGACGAGCCGCCAACGGCTCTCGATCGCTCTCGGCGGACATCGCCAAAAGGTGCTACGTTCTCTGGATTGGTTGCAGTTGTGCTTATCCTCGCTCCGGCAGCGTACGCCGGATGATGAGGAGCGCAAAGACGGAACACGCGCACGGCGCGAATTTCACGCGCGGCGCGGATCACAAACGTCAGTTGCGCTGTCCGGTTCGTTTGGCCTCGCAGTCTCAGACTGCTGCGGGCGGACGCGATAGCGCCAAGGCTCGAGGAAGGATTTACCCGTACAGCACGCGCGGGAGGATCGTGACGATGCCGGGCCAGAGCGTCAGTAGCAGCACGAAGCCGACCATGATGAGCAGATAAGGCATCGTGACGCGCGCGATGTAGCCGAGGCCATCGTCTGTCAAGCCCTGGATCACGAACAGATTGAAGCCGACCGGCGGGGTGATTTGCGCCATCTCGACCGCGAGCACGAGGAAGATGCCGAACCAGATCTCGTCGAAGCCGGCGCCCTTCACGATCGGCAGCACGATGGGCAGCGTCATCACGATCATCGAGAAGCCATCGAGGAAGCAGCCGAGGATCAGATAAAAGATAATCAGCACCACGATCAGCATGAAGGGCGATAATCCCAAGCCCTTCACGAAGGCGGCGACGGCCTGCGGGATGCCCAGGAAGGCCGCGGCGTTGCCCAGGATCGAGGCGCCGAGCACGATCAGCGCGATCATCGAGCAGGTCACGACCGAGCCGATCAGCACGTCGCGGATCACCTGCTGCGACATCGAGCCCTGCGCCCAGGCGACCAGCGCCGCGCCGAGCACGCCGACCGCGGCGGCCTCCGACGGCGTCGCCAGCCCGCCATACATGGAGCCGAGCACGCAGGCGATCAGGAACAGCGCCGGCGCGAGGTCCTTCAGCGCCGCAAAACGTTCGCGCCACGGCACCTGCGAGAGTTTGGCTTCCGTCTCCGGCACCATGCTCGGGTTGAGGGTCGTGTGCAGCATCACCCACCCCATGAAGGTGGCGGCCAGCAGTAGTCCGGGCAGCACCCCGGCCGTGAACAGTTTCAGGATCGAGACATCGCCGAGCACACCGTAGATGATCATGATGTTGGACGGCGGAATCAGGAAGCCGAGCGTGCCGGCGCCGGCGAGCGAGCCAATCGCGATGTCCCGGGAATAGCCCCGGCGTGTGAGCTCGTTCAGCGACATGCGGCCGATCACCTGAGTCGTCGCGGCCGACGAGCCGGAGATCGCCGCGAAGATGGTGCAGCCGATCACGTTCACATGCAGAAGGCGACCCGGCAGAAGCCCCGCCCAGGGCGCCAGCCCCTGGAAGAGCGAACGTGACAGACGGGTGCGAAACAGCAGCTCGCCCATCAGGATGAACAGCGGCAGCGCCAGCAGTTCCTGCGTGGTCAGGATGTTCCAGGCATATTGCGGCAGCAGCTTGTCGAGCGGGATCGAGCGGAACATCGCCAGCAGCAGCGTCGCGGTGAGCGCAAGCGTCAGGCCGATCCATACGCCGCATGCCAGAAGCGCAAACAGGATCGCGAAGAGAGCGACGACTTCGATGGTCATGCGGTCGTGAATCCGATTGCGAGCAAGGCGATCATTCGACGGGCGAAGCCTTCATGCGGTGATCCTCCAGCGGCAGGCCGAGCACGGCCTGGATCGCGCGCGCCAGGAACTGGAGCGTCAGCAGCAGCATGCCGAAGGTGACGACGGCCTGCGGAAACCACAGCGGGGTGTCGCTCGAGGTCGAAACCTGGCCGCGCACATAGGCGCCGAAAGCGAACTTCGCCATCGACGAGGTCAGGAAGGCCATGAAGGCGAAGCCCGCGGCGGCCGACAGGATTTCGATCGCGCGCTGAAAGAGCGCCGGAACGTTCTTCAGCAGCAGCACGACACGGATATGGCCGCCGACGCGCAGGGTCATGGCGGCGCCGAAGGTGAAGGACGCGGCCATCAGATAGGAGGAATACTCCCACGCGATCGAGATCGTCGGCGGAAAGAACGGCAGGAAGTTCGAGAGGAAGCGCGTTGCGACCTCGCACAGCATCAGCAGCGTCAGCATCAAGAGGCAGCCGCCGCCGATCCAGCCGTCCAGCCTGCCAAGACGGTCGATGCCGTCGAGCAGGATGCGCAGCGGCGCCGGCGCCGCTGCGTTGAGACTCTGCGGATCCGCGGGCGAAACGCTGACCATGGGCTCAGCGCTTCATCTCGGCGAGATAGGCCCGCACCGGCTTGTCGGCCGCCGGCACGCGCTTGACGAAAGCGTCAAGCTGCGGCGCGGTCTTGACGCGAATGTCCGTGATCATGGCCTCCGAGACCGGCACCACCTCCATGCCGCCTTCCTTGAGCCGGTTGAGGCTGTCGACGTCCGCCTTCAGCGAGTTCGCCCAGAAGCCAGGCTCCATCTTCGCGGCGATACCGGCGACGAGCTGTTGCTGATCGGCGCTCAGCGCCTTCCAGGAATCGAGGTTGACGGTGAGCATCTGCGACGACCAGACGTGGTTGGTCGGGTAGATGTATTTCAGGAATTCCCAGAATTTGCCGTCGACGCCCGACACCGCCGAGGTGGATACGCCGGCGACCGCGCCCGAGGCCAGCGCCGGGATGGTCTCGCCCCAGGGAATCATCACCGGCGCCATGCCGACCACGGCCAGCATGTCGACGGCGTTCTTGTCGGGCACGCGGATCTTGATGTTCTTCAACCCGTCGACATCGGCGACCTTGACCTTAAGGTGCAGATATTGGGTCGGCCAGGGCACGATGTAGAGGATCTTCTGGTTGTTGCGCGCGGCGACCTTCTCGTATTCGGGCCGCACGTATTTGTGCAGCACCTTCAATTCGTCCATCGAGCCGCAGAGAAAGGGAATGCTCTCGACGCCCATGAAGGGCTCGTCGCCGACCTGCTGGATATTGAGGACGTCGGCGAGCGGCACCAGGCCGTCGCGCACGGCGCGCAGATGCTCGGGGCCCTTGAAGCCGAGCTGGCCACCGGCCTTCACGGTGATCGCGACCGAGCCGCCGCTCTGCTTCTTCACCTCCTCCGCGAAGGCAAACGCGTTCTGGGTGTGGAAATTGCCGTCAGGCCATACCGTCGACATGTCCCAGCTCACCGTCGCCGCTTGCGCACGGGTCGAGATGTGGCCGGCCGCGAGCAGCGTCGCTGCGCCCGCTGTAAAATTCCGTCGCGTGATCATTGAGCCCCTCCGTTTGCTACGCGCACGACGCCTGAAGCGTCATCGCGTATGCCCATAAACTGCAACCGCGTTGTCGGCCGACACCAGGCCGCTTTCGATATCGTCGTTGACGGCTGTCGGCGCGCGCTCCCGGGGATCGCCGATGCCGGCGCCGCCTGGTGTCAGCACCACCAGCCGGTCGTCCGGCGGCACCTGCTGAAAGCCTTTTCCACGCAGCTTCTTGCCGGACTTCAGGCCGACATAGCCGGCCTCGCCGTTTTTGCCGCCATCGCGGCCGCGTGGCGGATGATCGATGCGGTCGAACGCCGCCAGGATGTCGAACGGCGCGTCGACGCCGCTGCCGACCTCGATGATCTGGCCGAGGCCGCCGCGGGTGCGCCCTGCCCCGCCGGAATCCGGACGCAGCTCCTTGCGCCAGAAGATCAGCGGCGTCTGTGTCTCCGCGATCTCGACCGGCGTGCCGCGCACGCCGCTGGGATAGGCGGTCGCCGATAGCCCGTCCTTCGCGAAGCGCGCGCCGGTGCCGCCATTGGAGGTCACCGCCATCGAGAATCCGTAATTGCCGCCGGCGCCCGAGCGGGTCTGTCCGCGCACGTTGAGATTCCACAGGCACGATGTGCCTTCGGCGGGCACGCGCTCGGGAATGATCTGGCGCAGGCAGCCGAACACGACGTCGGGCAGCATCTGGCCGATGATGTGACGCGAGGCGACCGGCGCCGGCTTCGGCGCATTGAGGATCGCGCCCGGGGGAGCCGACACCGTCAGCGGCGAGAGCGAGCCGGCATTGTTCGGGATCTGCGAGGCGACGACGCAACCGAGACCGAACACCGTGTAGGCGATGGTGTAGGACAGAGGCACGTTGATGCCGAATCGCGACGCGGCCGAGGTGCCGTCGAAGTCGACGTGGATGCCTTCGTCCGAGATCGTCAGGGTCGCCTCGAGCGTCACCGGCGCGTCATAGCCATCGACCACCATGGTGTTGCGCCAGGTGCCCTTCGGCAGCTTGGCGATCTCGGCCAGAACGGCCTCGCGCGAGCGGTCGCAAATGTAGTCGCCGAGCGCATCGAGCGAGTCGATGCCGAACTCGGTCATCATCTCGACCAGGCGCTCGCAGCCGACGTCGTTGCAGCCGGCGAGCGAGTAGGTGTCGCCCTCGGTGTCGATCGGCAGCCGCGTGTTGGTGCGGATCATCGCCATCAGCGTCTCGTTGACGACACCCTGGTCGATCAGCTTCAGCATGGGGATGTAGAGCCCCTCCATGAACACGTCGGTGGCGTCGGGTCCGAAGCCGATGCCGCCGATGTCCATGAGATGGCTGGTGCAGGAGAACAGCGCCACCGGCTTGCCGCCCTTGAAACAGGGCGTAGTGACGACGAAATCGTTGAGATGGCCGGTGCCCATCCAGGGATCGTTGGTGATGTAGGCGTCGCCCTCCTTCATCGTCTCGATCGGAAAGTGAGCGATGAAGTGCTTGACAGATTCCGCCATCGAATTGACGTGGCCGGGCGTGCCGGTCACCGCCTGCGCCAGCATCCGTCCCTTGAGGTCGAACACGCCGGCCGAGAGGTCGCCGCATTCGCGCACGATCGGGCTAAAAGCGGTGCGGAGCAGCACCTGCGCCTGCTCCTCGACCACGGCGATCAGCCGGTGCCACATGATCTGAAGGTCGATCAGGCTCGCGCCGCTTGCCTTGCTCATGATCAGGCCGCCTTCCGTTCCATGACGATGCTGCCGGCACCGTCGATATGCGCGTCAAAACTGTTGGAGACGAACGTCGAGGTCTCGTCCTCCGCGATCACGGCGGGACCTGCAATCGTCGCGCCCGGCGCCATGTCCTCGCGGCGGTAGAGAGGGATTTCGATCACCTCCCCCGCCCGGCCGTCGAAGAACTTGCGGCTGCCGGTCGCCTTCCCGGCTGGCTTGCGCGTAACGGCCGCGACCGGAGCCGGATTGCGCGCCTCGGTCGTCGCCAGCACCGACCAGCTCAACACCTCGATCGCCGCACCCGGGATCGACCGCTCGAACATCGCCGCATAATCCGCCTCGAACTTCTGGCGCAGGCCGGCCAGATCGGCCGTCGCCAGCCGGCGGTTCGGCAACTCGATCGAGATCTCATGGCCCTGGCCGACATAGCGCATGAAGGCGGCGCGGCGCTCGCGCACCGGCGCACCGGCCGCACCCGTCTCGACCAGTGCGCGCGCTTCGGTCACCATTTCCTGGAGCAGGTCGGAAACACCTTCGGTGTCGGAATCGTCGAGCCTGACATGACGGCTGCGCACCAGCTCGTAGGCGATCGGAGCCGCAAGGAAGCCCACAGCCGAGCCCACCCCGGCATTGGAAGGGACGATCACGCGGGAGACACCGATCTTCTCGGCGACGCGCGCTGCATGCAGCGGTGCCGCGCCGCCGAAGGCGATCAGCGTATGCTGACCGACAATCTCGCCGCGCTCGACCGCATGCACGCGCGCCGCACTCGCCATGTTCTCGCAGACCACCTCGTGCACGGCATAGGCTGCAGTCTCGGCCGACAGACCCAGCGGCTCGCCGACACTGCGCAGCAGCGCCTGCTTCGAGAGCTCAGGGTCGAGCTTGATCGTTCCACCCGCGAAATCGTCGGGATCGATCATGCCGAGCGCAACGTCGGCATCCGTCACGGCCGGGCGCAGGCCGCCACGGCCGTAGCAGGCGGGCCCGGGCTCCGACGAGGCACTCTCGGGGCCGACCGTGACGCGCTTCATCGCATCGACATGGGCGATCGAGCCGCCGCCGGCGCCGATCTCGACCATCTCGATCACGGGAATCCGCACCGGCAGACCCGAACCTTTCAGGAAGCGCGCTGCGCGATCGACCTCGAACACGCGCGAGGTCTCGGGCTGGTATTTTTCAATCAGGCAGATCTTTGCCGTTGTGCCGCCCATGTCGAAGGACAGCACCTTGCTCTCGCCGAGACGCGCCGCGATCTGCGCCGCGAAAATGGCGCCGCCGGCAGGACCGGATTCGACGAGACGCACCGGAAAGCGCCGCGCCGTCTCGATCGAGGTGACACCGCCGCCGGAGGTGACGAGATAGATCGCGCCGCGGTACTGCTCGACCTGCAAGGCGTCGGACATGCGGGCGAGATAACCGTCGATCAGCGGTTGCACATAGGCGTTGGCCACCGCCGTCGATGTCCGCTCATATTCGCGGATCTCCGGGCACACCGCGGAAGATACGGTCACGGAAATACCGGGCATCTCCTCGCTGATGATCGCGGCCGCGCGGCGCTCGTGCTCGGGATTGGCGTAGGAGTGCAGGAAAGCGATCGCGACGCTCTCGACATTCAGCGCGCGCAATCTTGGCGCGAGCGCTCGCACCGCCGCTTCGTCCAGCGAGAGGCGGACGGCACCGTGGGCGTCGATACGCTCGGGCACGGTGAAGCGCAGGGATCGCGGTGCCAGCGGCTTCGGCTTGTCGATGCTGAGGTCATACTGGTCGTAGCGGCTCTCGGTTCCGATATCGAGCACGTCGCGAAAGCCGTCGGTCGCGATCAGCGCCGTCCTGGCGCCGCGACGCTCGATGATGGCATTGGTCGCGAGCGTCGTGCCGTGAATGAAGACGTCGATGTCGCTGATGTGGGCGCGCGCATCAGCGAGAATGAGCCGCATGCCATCGAGCACCGCCTGTTCGGGACGCTGCGGCGTCGTCAGCAATTTGCGCGTCTTGCGATCCTGCCCCACGTCCAGCACGATGTCGGTGAACGTACCACCGATATCGACGGCAAGCCGCACCTCGGCTCCCTCAAGCATTCCAAATTCTCCGTGCTGATCGTCAAGACTGAGGACAAAAGCGCAGCAATTTCCATGCCATGGACGACAGAAACATGCTGCATCCAGCTATTCTGCTTGGCACCCATGCAATAGGCAAGGCGTGTTCGCAGCCCGCGCGATCAGAGCAGGAATGCAAGCGCCGCTTCGCAGCGCTCCTCGACCTTCAGCGCGAGGAGATCATCGGCGCGGGTGCGTCCCAGATTGACCGCAGCGATCGGGATTTGCCGTTGCGCGGCAGCCTGCACGAAGCGGAAGCCGGAATAGACCATCAGTGACGAGCCGACGATGAGCATGGCGTCGGCCTGCGCCAGATGATCCTGCGCGGTTGCGACCACGTCGCGCGGGACGTTCTCGCCGAAGAACACCACATCAGGCTTGAGGATGCCGCCGCAGGCTTCGCAAGGCGGCACCTTGAACGACGAAAAGTCGGCGTGCTCGAGATCGGCGTCGCCGTCCGGCGCATCCGCGGCATCGAGCGTGAGCCATGCTGCATTGGCGCGGCCGAGCCTGTCCTGGAATTCGTTGCGCGGCGTCTTCGCTCCGCAGCCCATGCAGCGGACGAGGTCCAGCCGGCCGTGCAGGTCGATCACCTGGCGGTGGCCGGCGGATTGATGCAGCCGGTCGACGTTCTGGGTCAGCAGCATCTCGCAACGCCCGCTAGCCTCGAGCCGGGCAAGCGCGTGATGCGCATCGTTCGGCCTGGCCTGGCCGAACCGCCGCCAGCCGATCAGGCTGCGCGCCCAATAGCGCCGACGCGTATGCTCTTCCGACATGAAAGCCTGGAAGTTCACCGGCTGGGTCCGCTTCCAGTTACCATGTCTGTCGCGATAATCGGGAATGCCCGAATTGGTGCTACAGCCGGCGCCGGTCAGCACGAACAGATTTTCGTGCCGGTGGACGAAGTCTTCGAGCGGAGCTTTTTCCATGGCGCAGATGTAGTCTGCTGCGCTCGGTTTTGCCAGATGGCAAGGAAGCCCGCTAGCTCGCCCAGTTCTCGCGAAACTCGGGAAACAGCGTCAGGCCTCCGCAGGCATAGACGGTTTGCCCGGTGATGTAACTGGCCTCATCCGAGGCGAGGAAGGCGAACACGGCGGCGATTTCTTCCGGCGTGCCGACGCGGCCGAGCGGAATGTGGCTGGTGACCACGCCGCGCTTTTCCGGATCGCCGGTCCACGCCGCGTTGATCGGCGTGTCGATCGCACCGGGGCCGACCGCATTGACGCGAATGCCACGGCCGGCAAATTCCAGCGCCAGCGTACGCGTCAGATTGGCCATGCCGCCCTTGCTGATGGAATAAGCGAGGTAGCCCGGTTTCGGGATGATCTGGTGCACGCTGGAGCAATTGATGATGCTGCCGCCTCCGCCGCGCGCGACGAAATGGGCAAGCGCCTTCTGCGCGCAGAGCACGGCGCCGTTGAGATTGACGTCGATGATGCGGCGATAGGTGTCGATGTCGAGCGCCTCGCTCGGCGATTCCCGCTGGAAGCCCGCATTGTTGACCAGGCAGTCGAGGCGCTTCCAGCGCGCCAGGATCGTCTCGAACATTGCAGCGACGTCCTGCTCGCTGCTGACGTCGGCCTTGACGATGGTGTGATCGAGCTTGCCATGGCCGCGATCGCTCGATGCCGTACGCGCCAGGGCGAGCACCTCCTCCGCCTTTTCGGGATGATCGACATAGTTGATGGCGACGGACGCACCTTCCTGCGCGAGCCTGATTGCCACGGCGCGCCCGATGCCTTGGGAGGCGCCGGTCACCAACGCGTATTGGCCGACGAGGCGCGAGGAAAAGGTGGTCGAGCGGTCAGTATGTGGCATCGTTCTTCTCCGGGGGACACATCAACATGGAGGGAACCGGCGTTTTGTTCCATCCCCCCGCGCAGCACTGGGATTCACCCTTGGCGGCGAGCCAGTCGCGAAGTCAGGATCTGGTACAGGATGATGGCGCCAAAGGTTGCGGTGCCGATCCCGCCGATCGTGAAGGCGCCGAATTTGAGTGTGAGGTCGCCGGCGCCTGCGGTCAGCGCCACGGCGACGGTGATCAGGTTTGCCGGACTTGAGAAGTCGACCTTGTTCTCGACCCAGATCCGGCCGGCCATCGCGGCGATCAATCCGAACAGCACGATCGAGAGCCCACCGATGACGGGACCCGGGATCGACAGGACCAGCGCGCCGAATTTCGGCGAGAAGCCGAGCACGATCGACACCAGGGCCGCGAAGGCAAACAGCAAGGTCGAATAGACCTTCGTCGCCGCCATGACGCCGATGTTCTCCGCGTAGGTGGTGACGCCGGTGCCGCCGCCGCAGGCCGCCACGATGGTCGCGAGGCTGTCGGCGAGCAAGGCGCGGCCGAGATAGTCATCGAGGCTCCGGCCCGTCATGGCGCCGACCGCCTTGATGTGACCGAGGTTCTCGGCGACGAGGATGATCGCAACGGGCGCGATCAAGAAGATCGCATCGGTCTGGAAGGTCGGCGTGGTGAAGTTCGGCAGGCCGATCCACGGCGCAGCTGAAACTTGCGTGAAGTCGATCGGCTTGCCGAAGCCGAGGCCGTTCGCGAACAGCAGGTACAAAAGATATCCGCCGATCGCGCCGAGAATGATCGGCAGGCGGCGCCACAAGCCAGGTGCGCCAACGGCAACCACGCCGATGATCAGAACGGTCGCGAGCCCGATTCCTGTGTCGAACGCATTGGCGCTCACGGCCTTCACCGCCACCGGTGCAAGGTTGAGGCCGATCGCGGCGACCACCGCGCCGGTGACGACCGGCGGCAACAGCCTCTCGACCCAGCCAACCCCCGACCACATCACGATCAGCGCGATCATGCCGTAGAGGACGCCCGCTCCGACGATCCCGCCAAGCGCAACCGACAGGTTCGGGTTCGGCCCGTGCCCGGCATAGCCGGTGGCGGCGATGACGACCGCGATGAACGCGAAGCTCGAGCCGAGATAGCTCGGCACGCGCCCCGCGACGACGACGAAGAAGATCAGCGTGCCGATGCCGGAAAACAGCACCGCAACATTGGGATCGAACCCCATCAGCAGCGGCGCGATGATCGTCGAGCCTGACATTGCGACGCAATGCTGGAGACCGGAGACCACGGTCTGGCCAAGCGGCAGCCGCTCCTCGGGCATGATCACGCCGGAGGACTTCAGAGTCCAACGCGGGAAATAGCCTTGCGCTCGCTCATCTGAGTCCGTTGCAATCGGCATATTCCCCCCAGTTGCGGTGCAGCGACCGATCTTCGTGCGAACAGACAAAAATGTGATTGTCGCTTCTGCGGCGGCCATCACATGATGCAAATCAAACAAGATCAATACGTTCCGGGGCCTATTCTATGACACAGATTGCGATCCAGCCAGCCATCCACCGCCGGCACCAGCCCTGGTACAAGATCCTCTACATCCAGGTGCTGATCGCGATCGCGCTCGGGGTGCTCGTCGGCTATTTCTATCCCGATCTCGGCAAGGCCCTGAAGCCGCTCGGTGACGGCTTCATCGCGCTGATCAAGATGATGATCGCGCCGGTGATCTTCTGCACGGTGGTGCACGGCATCTCCTCGATGGGCGACCTCAAGCGCGTCGGCCGGGTCGGGCTGAAGTCGCTGATCTATTTCGAGACGGTCTCGACCGTGGCGCTCGCGGTTGGCCTGCTGGTCGGCGAGGTGCTCCAGCCCGGACACGGCTTCAACATCGATCCCGCCACGATCGACCCGAAATCGGTGGCGACCTACGTCACCAAGGCCAAGGAAGAAGGCATCGTCGCCCATCTGATGGCGATCATCCCCGACAGCTATCTTGGCGCCATCGCACGCGGCGATCTGTTGCAGGTGCTGCTGATCTCGATCCTGTCGGGCTTCGCCATTGCCTTTCTCGGCAAGGCCGGCGAGCCCATTGCGGAGGCGATCGACAAGGCCGCAAAGATGTTCTTCGGCATCATTCGCATCATCGTGCGCGTCGCGCCGATCGGGGCGTTCGGCGCAATGGCCTTTACCGTCGGGGCTTACGGCCTCGGTTCGCTGCTCAACCTCGCAGCCCTGATCGGCACGTTCTATCTCACCAGCATCCTGTTCGTTGTGGTCGTGCTCGGCGCAATCGCGCGGCTCGCCGGCTTCTCGATCCTGCGTTTCATCGCCTACATCAAGGACGAGCTGCTGATCGTGCTCGGCACCTCGTCGTCCGAAACGGTGCTGCCGCAGATGATCCAGAAGATGGAGCATCTCGGCGCTTCGCGCTCGGTGGTCGGCCTCGTCATTCCAACCGGTTACAGCTTCAACCTCGACGGCACCAACATCTACATGACGCTGGCGACGCTATTCCTGGCGCAGGCGACCAATACCCATCTGACCATCTGGCAGGAGCTCGGCATTTTGGGCATCGCCATGATCACCTCAAAGGGCGCCTCGGGCGTGACCGGGGCAGGCTTCATCACGCTCGCGGCTACGCTCTCGATCGTGCCCGACATCCCGATCCAGTCGATCGCGATCCTGGTCGGCATCGACAAGTTCATGAGCGAGTGCCGCGCGCTGACCAATCTGATCGGTAACGGCGTCGCCTGCGTCGTCATCAGCATCTCCGAAGGCGAGCTCGACCGTGATGCGCTGCACGAGACCATGGCCCATCCGCTGGAGATGGGTGAGGCGCTTGAACCGGGCGGCAGCGCCGCCTCCTAGGCCGCGCGCGGGTTTGGCGGAGTCCGGTTCCAACGCGGTAGTTTCCCGGAGTGGTAAATTGGCGCGTCGCGAGTCACAACAATTGCGTTGGGATCACGGATTGATACTCATGTTTTCCACCCGACGCGCTGGGGGCAGGGCGTCGGGTTTTTGAAAATCACTGCAAAGGTCGACGCCGCGACCGGCGCGCCGTCGACGGCCCGGATTGGCATCCTCATTCCGGCGGCTGGACGCCCGGCTTCAGTCGCCATCGGCAGACGCCGTTAGCCCTTGAGGGCGGTGACCACGACCTCGATCAGCGCGCTGCCGCCGAGATCGGCGACGCCGACGGTGGCGCGGGTCGGCAGATTGTCGCCGAAGAACTCGGTCCAGACCGCGTCCATCTCCTTCTTCTTGGAAAGGTCCGTGACGAAGATCGAGGTGCTCACGACGCGCGACTTGTCGGTGCCCGCCTCCTTCAGATAGCCGGCGATCTTGCCGAGGATGTTGCGGGTCTGCTCGCCCATCGACACCGAGGTGTCGTCGGCGATGGTACCGCCGATGAAGACAAAGCCGTTGGCTTCGACGGCGCGGTGCATGATGGGCGTGCGGATGCTGCGGGTAATGCTCATGATGTCCTCTTGTTGCTAGAGCGTGGAAGGATGGAAACGGTCGATGCCGAGATCGCCGATGCGGGTCTGGGTGCCGCCGTTGACGATCAGCTCCGCCATGACGGCGCCCGCGCCGGGGCCGAGCTGGAAACCGTGCAGCGAGAAACCGAACTGGTGATAGAGGCCCTTGTGCCGGCTGCTGGGGCCGAACACGGGAATATCGTCCTTCATCTTGGCCTCGATTCCGGCCCAGGCGCGGACGATCGTCGCGCTGCGCATGACCGGGAACAACTCGAACACGGTGCGCGCGCTGGTTGCGAGGCTTTTCCAGTCCAGCACCGTCTCGTTGCGATCCTGATAGGGCGTCGCCAGATGGCCGCCGCCGATCAGCACCGTGCCGTTCTTGAATTGCTTGAAGGACAGTTTGCGTCCGCGCAGGATCACGACGGGGTCGATGAAATGCGGCACGCGCGAGGTGATCATCAGCATCGGCGCCACGCTCTCGACCGGAACGGGCTCACCGAGCGCCGCTGCGATGGTTCCGGCCCAGGCGCCGGCGGCATTGACGAGCACCGGCGCGGCAAAGCTCTCGGCGCCGACATCGACACGCCAGAGGCCGTCGGTGTGCCGGATGTTCGTGGCCGCAATGCCCTCGCGAACGATCGCACCGAGCTGGCCGGCCTTGCGCCGGAACGCCGTCGTTGCCTGCGCGGGATTGGCCGCACCGTCGCGGCGCGAGACCACGCCGCCGGGACAGGTCTCAGCGACGGCAGGCACGAGGCGCCGCAGCTCGGCCGCATCGATCAGCTCCTCGTGGGTAAAGCCGAGCGCGTTGAGCTCGGCCACACGTGCGCGGCAGACCGCGAGTTCCTCCTCGTTCTCTGCGACGAGGACCTGGCCATAGCTCTCAAAGCTGCAATCGTCGTCGAGGAGATCGGTGATCTTCTCCCAGATTCCCATCGAGCGGATCGACAGCGGGATTTCGGGGATGTGCCGCGCGAGCTGGCGCACGCCGCCTGCGTTGACGCCGGAGGCGTGGCGGCCGGCATAGTCCTTCTCGATCAGCACTGGCTTCAAGCCGGCCAGACACAGATGCAGCGCAGTCGAGCACCCGTGGATGCCGCCGCCGACGACGATCGCATCCACGTTTTTCGTCATCCGCGCACCACCGCCTTGATGTCGTCTTCGCTCTTCGGAACCGCGGCAAGCTCGGCGAGCGTGATCGGCTTGACCGGCGCGCGCAGCCGGTAATAGCCGATCTCCTGCGGGCTCTTGTCCCGCGCCTGCGCCATCAGCTCGGTGACGGTGAGGCCGCAGAGCCGGCCCTGGCACGGACCCATGCCGGTGCGGCGATAGGCCTTGAGCTGGTTCGGCCCGGTCGCGCCGATCGCGACGGCGTCGAGAATATCCTTTGCGGTGACCTCCTCGCAGCGACAGACGATGGTGTCGCCCGCGGGAATGCGAAACTGAGGCGCCGGACGGAACAGCGTGTCGAGGAAAACGCGGCCACGCTCGGACTTGGCGAGATCGGCGCGGAGGCTCGCCATCGGCGCAAGTTTTGTGGCAGCCGCAGGCGCCAACGCCTCCAGTGCCGCGCGTGCCGCGATGCGGCCGCGCACCACGGCTGCGTTCGCGCCGCCGATGCCGGCGCCGTCGCCGGCAATCGCAATGCCGGCGACCGACGAATTGCCGCTGGCATCGAGCACCGGAGACCAGCACAATTGCAGATCATCCCAGCGATGCTCGATTCCGGCCGCCATCGCCAGATTGACGTTGGGCACGACGCCTTGATGGAGCAATAGCAGTTCCGCGGGGATGGTCTCGCGCTTGCCACCCGCGACATAGCTGACATTCGCGAGTTGGCCGTCGCCAGAGGCCGCAAGCTCGGTGACACCGGAGACGACCTGCACCTTCGCCTTCACCTCGCGCATCATCGACAGGCCCTTGGCGAAATAGGGCGAGGTCACGAAGGCAAAGGCGTAGGGGAGAGCCGCGAAATAATTGCCGCGCTCGGTGGTGTCGAGAATGCGATCGATGCGGCCGCCGAGACGCAAGATCTGCGCGGCGAGCAGCCAGAGCAACGGCCCCTGCCCCGCGATCACCGTGCGTCCGTCAGGCACCAGGGCCGATGATTTCAACATCGTCTGCGCGGCGCCCGCGGTCATCACGCCCGGTAGTGTCCAGCCCGGAATCGGGAACGGCCGTTCCAGCGCGCCGGTCGCGAGGATCACGCGCTTCGCCTTGACGAACGCTGAGGCGCCGCCGATCGAGACCGCGATGTCGAGATTGCGGTCGAGGCTCCAGACCGTGGCGCGGTGAATCACCTCGGCGTCGCTCGCGCGCAGCGCCTGCACGAGATCGGCGCCCGCCCAATAGTCGGCGCCGAGCTGATTGCGCTCGGTCACCGGCGTCGAGGAGATGGCGCGGAACACCTGTCCGCCGGGCCCGACATTCTCGTCGAGCAGCAGCGTCGACAGGCCCGCTTCGGCGGACGTCGCAGCAGCGGCAAGGCCGGCAGGCCCGGCCCCGATCACCACGACGTCGTATTCTTCGCGCTTGGGAGCCACAGTCATTTTCCGATCTCCCGCTTGCCCTTCTGAATCTCGATCTGCATGCCCTCAGCGACCGGCACCAGGCAGCCCTGTCGGTTGCCGACGCCATCGATGGTGACGAGGCAATCGAAGCACACGCCCATCATGCAATAGGGCAAACGCGGCGCGCCGCTCACCGCGGTCGAACGGCGTGCATCGCAGCTCGAGGCCAGTAGCGCCGCGGAGACTGTGTCGCCCTGCCGCGCCGCCACGACAACGCCATCGACGAAGATCTGCACCGACGGCCGTTTGTCCTGTTCGGATCGTTTGAACATCTGGGTTCCTTCAATATCCCTAGTAGCCGCTGTTGTTCGCGGCACCGGCGGCGCCAAAACGGCTGGCAGAGAACGCACCGACCAGCTCCGGCTCGAGCGCGCCCTGCGCAACCATCCGCGCGATCTCGAAAGCGTGGTTGGAGGCGAGCGTCACGCCGGAATGGCAGCAGGCGACGAAGGCGCCGGGATGCGTTTCCGACTGGTCGTAGATCGGAAAGCCGTCCTGCGGCATGACGCGGATGCCGGCCCAGCTCCTGACCACGTTGAGCCGCGCGAGATGCGGAAACATGCGCTGGGCACGATCGGTCATCACGGCGCTGATCGAATGCTTCATCGTGCGATCGTCGAGCTCGTCTTCCTTGCTGTCGCCGATCATCACCGTGCCCTCGTCGGTCTGGCGGATCGTGGTCAGCGGATGCGGCAGAAACGGCATGGTGCGCTCGGTCACCACGATCTGGCCACGGGTCGGGCCCATCGGGGCGTAGAGACCGACCATCGGGGCCAGCGTCTGGTTGGCATTGCCGGCGGCGAGCACGATCTTGGCGGCACGGAGCTCGCCCTGCGGCGTCGTCAGGCGGAATTCGCCGCGGTTCTGACTGATCGCCGAGACCGGACGCTCCGGAAGATAATCGATGCCGAATGCCCTAAAGCCGGTGTGGAACGCACGAAACGTGCGCAGCGAATTGACGTGACCGTCGAGCGGACAATAACTGCCGCCGGAGACCTCCGGCCCGATCAGCGGCAGCGACTTCCTCACCTCGGATGCGGAGAGCATCTCCATCTTGTAGTCGGCGGCGCCTGTCTGATTGTGCATGCGCTTGACCAGCTCGGTGCGTTGGCCGAATTCGTCTTCGCCGAGCGTGAGATGAAAGCCGCCATTCTGCTGAAGAGAGACATCCAGGCCGGTCTGCTGCTTCAGCTCGGACGCGAGCCGGCCCCACGCCTGCGACGCCTGCACAGTCCAGACCGTATAGGCGGGCATGCCGAGGCCCTTGCTCTGCACCCAGACCAGCGCAAAGTTGGCACGCGAGGCACGCTTGGTGATATCGCCTTCGTCGAGCACGGCGACGCGCTTGCCGAGCCGGCCGAGGCCCCAGGCGATGGCGGAGCCGAGCAATCCGCCGCCGACGACGGCGACGTCGTAATCTGTTCGCATGGATTCTCCTATCGCCCTGTATCGCCCTTGCCGGCGAGCACGCGGTCGAGCCCGTAGAAGCGGTCGAGCAGAATGAGGGCGGTCATGGTGATCGCGATCACGCAGGCCGAGACCGACGTCACCAGCGGATCGATGTTGTCCTGGATATAGAGGAACATGCGCACCGGCAGTGTTTCGGTGCCGGGTGCCGCGAGGAAGACGGTCATGGTGAGATCGTCGAAGGACTGGATGAAGGCGAGCGCCCAGCCGCTGATGACGCCGGGCAAGATCAGCGGCAGCGTCACGCGGCGGAACAGCGTCCAGCCGCCGGCACCGAGAGAGACCGCCGCCATCTCGACCGAAAGGTCCATACCGGTCGCCGCCGCCAGCGTCAGCCGCAGCGCGAACGGAAACACGATGATGACATGCGCGATGATCAGCGCGGCGAAGCTGCCGCCGAGGCCAGCCGAGGTGAAGAAGCGCAGGAAGGCGATGCCGAGCACGACATGCGGGATCATCAGCGGCGAGAGAAAGAGGGCCGCGAGCGCATCACGGCCGCGGAACCGATAGCGCGCGATCGCGAGCGCGGCAGGCACCGCGAACAGCAGCGCCACGAAGGAGGACAGTGCGCCAAGGCCAAGACTGACCCAGAAAGCATGGACGAATTCAGGATAGTTGGCGATCGCCCTGAACCAGCGCAACGAAAAGCCGTTTGTCGGCAGCGACAGGAAGCCTTCTGGCGTGAACGCAACGAGGCAAACGACGAGGATCGGCGCCACCATGACGATGACGAAGACGGTGTGAAAGATCAGCGCCAGCGGTCCGTTCCGGCTCATCGGAACACCTCCGCGTAGCGACGCTCGATCAGCGCGTTGCTGCCGACGACGATCAAGACCAGCGCGGCCAGCAGCAGCGTGGCGACCGCCGCGCCCAGCGGCCAGTTCAGCGTGTTGAGGAACTCGTCATAAGCCAGCGTCGCCGCGACCTTGAGCCGACGGCCGCCGATGATCGCGGGCGTCGCGAACGCGCTGGCCGAGAGCGAAAACACGATGATCGCCCCCGACAGCACGCCCGGCATGATCTGCGGCATGATGATGCGACGGATGATGGTCACGGGGCCGGCGCCGAGCGACATCGCGGCATTCTCGATCTGCGGATCGAGACGCTGCAGCGCCGCCCACACCGACAGCACCATGAATGGCATCATCACATGCGCAAGCGCGACCACCATCCCGGTTTCGGTGAACATGAAGGGGATGGGCGCGCGGATCAGCCCGGCCGACATCAACAGCTTGTTGACCAGCCCGTTGTTGCCGCCGAACAGCAACGCCCAGCCGAGCGTCCGCGCGACTACGGAGATCAACAGCGGCCCCAGGATGACCAGCAGGAAAACGCTCTTCCAGCGTCTGCCCATGCGATTGAGGATGTAGGCTTCGGGCGCACCGAGCAGCGCTGTGAGCAGCGTGGTCAGGATCGCGATGCGAAACGTCCGCCAGAACATCTCGGCGTAATAGGGATCGGTTGCGATCTCTTGCCAGTTCTTGAGGATGAAGACCGGCTCGATGCCCTTGTACTGGCCCCAGTCGTGGAACGACAGCATCACGGTCATCGCGAGTGGAATCAGGAGCACGCCAAAGAACAGCATCAAAGCGGGCGCAGTCAGCGCCCAGGGGGTGCGTGCGTTTCGTTCCTCGGCGGAAGCACTCATGCGACGCCTCTCACGCCCATGTCCTCCGGCCGCCAGGTCAGGCGAACGGCCTCGCCTTCGACCGGCTGCGACCGGCCGTCATTCTGGCGGATCACGGTCGCCGGGCCGCATTCGCTCTCGCACTGGAACAGCCAGTGATTGCCCTGGAAGATGCGCGTGACGATCTTTGCGCCGAGGCCTGCGTCGCCAAAGTCGATCCGCTCGGGGCGAATGCTGATAGTGACGGGACCGCTGAGCGCGGCAGGCGCAGGCGCGCTCCACGACCCGGCGATCAATCGCGCAGGCGCACTCGTCCGATCGATCGTCGCGGCAAAGTCGTTGGTCTTGCCCAAAAACTGCGAGACGAAGGCCGAGGCCGGCTTCTCGTAGGTCTCCTGCGGCGTGCCGATCTGCTCGATCTTGCCCTGGCTCATCACCACGATGCGGTCGGACAGCGACATCGCCTCGTTCTGGTCATGGGTGACGAGGATCGTGGTGGTGCCGATGGTGCGCTGAATCTGGCGCAGCTCGATCTGCATCTCCTCGCGCAGCTTGGCGTCGAGATTGGACAGCGGCTCGTCGAGCAACAGCACGCTTGGCTTGATCACCAGCGCGCGCGCCAGTGCCACGCGCTGCTGCTGGCCGCCGGACATGCGGCGCGGATGACGATCCTCGTAGCCGGCAAGTCCGACCATCGCGAGCGCGGCGCGGACCCGCTCGGTCCGTTCGCCGCGCGGCACATTGCGCATCTCGAGGCCGAAGGCGACATTCTCGGCGGCGGTCATGTGCGGAAACAGCGCGTAGCTCTGGAACACGATCCCGAGCCCGCGTTTGGCCGGATGGATCGCGGTCAGGTCCTTGCCTTCCAGCCGGATCGCACCGCGGCTGGGATCGAGGAAGCCCGCGATCATCTGCAGGGTCGTTGTCTTGCCGCAGCCGGAGGGGCCGAGAAAGGAGATGAACTCTCCCTTCCCCACCGCGAGACTGAAGTCGTCGACGACAGTCTGCGCTCCGAATTGCTTGGCGACCCCTTCGAGCTCGAGATAGGCCATCGCACTGTCTCCGGGACGACCGATCAGCGCTCGACCTCGCGATTCCAGCGCTTGGTCCATTCCTCGCGCTTCTCGTTGATGACGGTCCAGTCCGGATTATACAGCTTTGCGGCACGCTCCCCGATCGGCGCCATCTTGCCGAGCTCGGGCGGGATCACCAGCGATTTCAGCACCGGGCCGTAGCCGTAATCCTTCAGCATCACGAGCTGGATCTTGGGTTCGAGCAGCATCTTGACGAAGCTGGACGCAAGCGGCGAGGCGTTCGGCTTGGTGATCGGACAGGCGGTCGTCAGCAGCGTCGCGGCGCCTTCCTTCGGGTAGACGAAGTCGACGGGGAAACCGGTATTGGCAAAGCTCTGCACGCGGCCCGTGCCCCACACCGCGATCACGGCCTGGCCGGACTGAAACAGCTCGGTCATCTTGCCCGGCGACGGCTCATAGGCGAGCACGTTCGGATTGATCTGCTCCTTGAAGATCTTGAATCCGGAATCGACGTTGGTCTCGCCACCGCCATTCATCTTCGACAGCATCACCAGGGCTTCGAGGCCATAGGTGTTGTTGATCGGCGGGATCACGAGCTGCTTGGCGTATTTCGTGTCCTTGAGATCGTTCCACGATGTCGGCGGCGCCCACCCTTTTTCGGCAAACACCTTGGTGTTGTACATCAGGCCGGTGGCGACGATGCCGATCGCGACCGCACGATCGTCCTTGAAGCGCGCGGTGTCGTAGAGATCGGTCGGCAAGCCCTCGAGCTTGCCGCAGAAGCCGAGCTGGATCGCCTGGTACATCGGGCCGTCGTCGACGATGGCGACGTCGATCTGCTGGTTGCCCTTCTGCGCCTGCAGCTTTGCCAGCGTGTCGGTGGAGTTGCCGGCGACGTACTCGACCTTGACGCCGTTCTCCTTCTCGAAGGCCGGGATCACCTCGTCACGAATGGTCTTCTCGAACGAGCCGCCATAGCCGGCGACATAGAGCGTCTTTTGCTGGGCCGTGGCGACCGACGGGGCGGCGATGAGTGCCGCGATGCTGACCGCTGTCAGAAGGCGAAAAGTCTTCATGTGGTCCGATCTCCATACCGGGATGAGGTGACGCGTCGACGAGTCTCGCTGGCTGAACCTTCCGCATTTCCTTCCGCGCAGACCCTCTCGGACCAGGGCTCCGGTCCCTGCTCGGCGGGTTTTGGCGCGATCCGGAGGTCGAACCCCTCCAATCTGCCGAAAAAGCGGGCCGTCTCCAGCTCTGATGAAAAAGATCGCAAACTCCGGCTTCCATCGTCCAATGAATAATGGCAGCCTCTGCATGCCTAAATGTTATGAATGGAGTTCGGGATGGCGCGGATCAATTCGCGGCAGGTGGAGGCCTTCCGGGCGACGATGCTGACCGGCAGCGTGACTGAGGCGGCGGCGCTGATGAAAGTGACGCAGCCGGCGGTCAGCCGCTTGCTGCGCGACCTCCAGGCGCTGTTGAAGATGGAGCTGTTCGAGCGGCGCGGCACCGGCCTCGTGCCGACCGCTGCGGCCATGGCACTCTACACCGAAGTCGAGCGCTCCTTTGTCGGCCTCGAACGCATCACCGCGGCAGCCGAAGAAATTCGCGGCCGCCGCACCGGCTCGCTGCGGATTGCGGCACTGCCAGCACTGTCGAATGGCTATTTGCCGCGTCTCACCGGGCACTTCCTGAAGGAGCGGCCGAACCTCAACCTCGCTTTCTTCGGCGTGATCTCACCGATCGTGGTCGATTGGGTGCTGAACAACCAATGCGACGTCGGCTTTGCCGAGGTGCCGATCGCGCATTCGGGCTTGCCGAGCCAGAAGCTGCCGGCGCCCGCGCGTGTGGCTGTACTGCCCACCGGTCACCGCCTCGCGGAAAAGGAAGTGCTGGAGCCCCGCGATTTCGAGAGCGAGACTTTCATCTCGCTGTCGGCGGGCTCGTCGAGTCGCCACCTCGTCGACCAGGTCTTCCATCGCCACGATGTCCGCCGCGTGCTCAGGGTCGAGACCACGCTGTCGGAGATCATGTGCGGCATGGTGTCGTCAGGACTTGGCGTCGCCATCTGCGATCCCTTCACGGCTCAGGAATTTTCCACCCGCGGCGTCGTCGTGCGCCGCTTCCTGCCGCGGATCGATTTCGAATTCTCCGCGGTTTTTCCGGCGCAGCGCAGCCCCTCGCCGGTGGCGCTGGATCTGGTCGAGACCATGCGCAAGGCGCTCGCCGAATTCGACGAGCCAACCCTCAGCCGTTGAACGCCGCCTGCGCTTCCGGCAGGTCCCAGATCTTGCCGATCGCAGCGGTCCCCGCCGCCGTGATCGCCGCCTCGTCAGCGCCAAGATAACGGCCGCCATCGACCAGCATGCGGCCGTCGACCATGACCTGAGCGATATTGGCGCGATTGGCGAGTGCGATCAGTGCGCGGCGCGGATCGAACAACGGCTGAAGATGCGGATGGGTAAGATCGACGATCGTGAGGTCGGCGGTCGCGCCGGGCGCGATGCGGCCGAGGTCAGGCCGCTTGATGACATCGGCCGCGATCGCCGTGTTCGCCTCGATCAATTCGGCTGAGTTCGCGACATCGGCGCGCGCTGAGGTGATCTTGGAGATCAGCGACGCCGCATTGAGCTCGCCGAGCAGGTCCATGTTGTAGCCGTCGGTGCCGACCACGGTGCGAACGCCGTGCTCCGCGAACCGGCTGAAGGCCGCGGTAACGCCGGCGCGCGCGAACACGCGCGGGCAGTTGAGAACCGTCATACCGCGCGCGGCCATCAGCTTGAGATCGTCATCGGTGCTGAACATGCAGTGCGCCGCCATCAAATCGGGCGCCAGCAGGCCGAGCCAGTCGAGATATTGCGCCGGCGTGCGGCCAGCATAGCGCTTGCCGATGGTCTCGACCTCGGCACGGCTCTGCGCCATATGCGTCGTGATGGGAACGCCAAGCTCGCGCGCCCGCGTGGCGCAGGCTTTCAAGAGATCGGGGCCGCAGGTGTCAGTGGCGTGTGGGCTCATCGCAAGGCCGATGCGACCGTCGCCGCGATTATTCCAGCGCTGGTAGAGCGCATCCCAGGTCGCCATGTCGGCGGTGCCATCATCGCCGGAATAGCGCACGACGCCGTCGGGGCCGGCCTTGGCGTCCGACGTGGAGAACAGATAGGGCGCGCCGTAGAAACGGATGCCCATCTCCTCGGCGGCGCCGAACATCTCCGGGATCGAGTTTCGGAACGGCTCCATCACCGTGGTGGCGCCGCCCTTCAGGAGTTGAAGGATGCCGAGCCGCGCGACCGCCATTCGCTCTTCCGCCGACAAGATATCAGCGCCGCGCTTGGTCAACGGCAAAAGCACCGTATAGACGATGCTCTGGTTGTTGCGGCGGCCATTGCCGTCCTCGGTGTGACTGCGCGCCACCGCTTCCGAGAAGCAGTGATTATGCAGGTTCAACAGGCCCGGCAGCACGAATCGGCCGGGACGGTCATGCACCTCGTCCGCGCGCGGCTTATCGCGCGTAATCGCGGCGATCTTCTTGCCTTCGACCAGAACCCAATGGTCGCGCAACACATCCTGCGCGCCGTCCTTGCGAGACAGCACATAGCTGCCGAAAATTGCTGAGGTGCTCATGCGGGGCGTACGTTCCAGAAGACGGCGGTGCCGTCGAGAATGCCGGTGACGGCTTTGCGATAGGCGGTCGGCTGCTTGTACAGGCCGATCGGAATATAGGGGATTTCCTGGAAAGCCACCGCCTGGATCTCACGGCAGATGCGCTGCTGCTCCGCGAGCTCGGAGGCCGCCAGCCACTGGCTGCGCAGGCCGGCCATCTTCTCGCTCGCATACCAGCCGGCGACCTTGCCTTCGCCGCGGATGTTGGTGTTGCCGGCCGGATTGAGCCAGTCGATGCCCTGCCAGTTGCCGACCGCCGCGCTCCAGCCGCCCTGACCGATTGGATCTTTCTTGAGCTGGCGCTGCAACACCACCGCGAAATCGAGCCCGGCATATTCGACGTTCATGCCGGCCTTGCGCAAGGAATCGACGGCGATCTCGCCAAGCGGCTTCTGCGCCAGTGAGTTGGTGGGCACGAGCACCACGATCTTCTCGCCATTATAGCCGGCGGCCTTGAGGTCGGCCTTCACCTTGGCGTAGTCACGCGGGCCGCGGAACACATTGAGGCCGACTTCGCTCGCCATCGGCGTATTCGGCGCGAAATAGCCGATGGGGGAGACCTGGAAGTTCGGATCGGTACCGGCTACCGCTGTCATGAAGGCGGATTGATCGATCGCCCCCAGGAGCGCGCGGCGAACGGCAGGGTTGTTGAACGGCGGCTGAAGATGATTGAGGCGTAGCATGCAGGCATAGCCGCGAGGATCAAGGACGCGCGTCTCGATGTCGCCGGCCGCCTTGATGATCGGCAGCAGGTCGTGCGGCGTGGTCTCCTGCCAGTCCTGCTCGCCGGTCTGCAGCGCGGCGACGCCGGTGCCCGCATCGGGTGTGGTGGTCCAGACCACGCGGTCGTAGTGCACGATCTTGGGCCCAGCCGTCCAATCCGGCTTGCCATCAGTGCGCGGCTGATAGCGCTCGAATTTGGCATAGGCGTTGCGCGCACCCTGCACGCGCTCGTCGGCGAGATAACGGAACGGGCCGCTACCGATCACTTCGGTCAGCGGCTTGAATGGATCCTGGCTCGCCAGCCGCTCCGGCATCATGAAGCACGCGTTGATCGCGGCCTTGCCCAGCGCCTGCGGCAGCAGCGGGAACGGACGCTTGAGGCGGAAGCGGATGGTGCGGTCGTCAGTGGCCGACAGTTCGTCCGTCGCCTCCATCAGCTCACCGCCAAAGCCGTCGCGCGCGGCCCAGCGGCGGATGCTCGCGACGCAGTCCCGCGCAAGCACGCGCTCGCCGTCGTGCCAGAACAGGCCATCGCGCAAGCTGAGGTCCCATTGCAGCCCGTCGCCGGAGACGACATGGCCCGACAGCATCTGCGGCGAGACCTGCAGGGAGGAGCTCATGCCGTAGAGCGTGTCGTAGACCATGAAGCCGTGGTTTCGCGACACCTGTGCCGTGGAATAGATGGGGTCGACGAAAGCGAGGTCGATCACCGGAATGAAGCGCAGCGTCGTCTGGGATTCGGCGCGCAGGATGCCCGGAAATGACAGCGCCGGCACAGCGGCTGCGGCCTTGAGGAGCGAACGACGGGAGAGGGGCATTGCACGAGGCTCCTGAAGGATCTTACGCGTTCAACAACACCGCACCGATCGCAGCGGCCACCGCCTGCTGCGCCGGCTCGACCACGGGCACGCCGATCGCCTCCGCAATCGCCGCGCGATGCGAGGCCATCCCGGCGCAGCCCATCACCACGACATCGGCGCGGCATTGCGAGACCAGCGCGCGGCCTGCTTCGATCAACCGTCCCCGGATGTCCGCGCCTGCCGTCTCCGCGGCGCTCGCGCCGACCGACCAGCTTCCGGCATAACGACTATCGACGCCCATCACCCGCGCCATCCGCTGTTGGCGGCGAATGCTCGACGGCGACAGCGCGATGATTCCAAAACGTTCGCCCAGCATCAGCGCGCGAAAGATGCCGCACTCGGCGATGCCCATCACCGGGCGCCCGCCGGCGGCCTCGCGCACCGCATGCAGGCCGGGATCACTGAAGCAGGCGAGCACGAAGGCATCCGCCTCGTCGCGCGTGACGCGATTGACCAGCGGCATGACGACGCTGTCGGCGCCGCGTTGCGAGCTGATGCCGGGCGGCCCCTCGGCAAGACCGGCGA
Organism: Bradyrhizobium sp. WSM4872; assembly: GCF_055811715.1. Lineage (NCBI taxonomy): Bacteria > Pseudomonadati > Pseudomonadota > Alphaproteobacteria > Hyphomicrobiales > Nitrobacteraceae > Bradyrhizobium > Bradyrhizobium sp. WSM4872. The sequence continues at coordinate 145,406 of NZ_JBVVPT010000016.1, forward strand.
CCTCGATTTCGGGTCCGCCGACGATGCGCAGCGGCGCGACGGCGTCATCGATCGCCGCCGTTACCGATGCGGAGGAGTTGGGGTTGATGACGAGGATGCGGGTCATGGCGTGGCTCAGCTTTTTCCGGCCTCGTGGCGCAGGAAGTTGGCCGCGATCTTCTCACCGGTCGTGATCCAGACATCCGGGCACGACCTTGCGTAGGTCAGGAACTCACGCAGGAGGCGCAGCCGCATCGGTCGACCGCTGCATTGCGGATGCAGCACGGTCGTCACCATCGCGCCCCAGTCGCGGACTTCGTCAAGCTCGTCCTTCCAGATCGAAAGCACATGCTCCTTGGGGAAAATCGAGCGCGGACTGAAGCGCGCCGACAGGCCGTGCATCCAGTCGTCATAGCTTGCGGTCACCGGCAGCTCGATCGTGCCCGGCTTGCCGCCTGCGAGACGATGCCGATAAGGCCGCACGTCGTCGCGAAACGAGGAGGTGTAGACGATGCCGTGTCGCACCAACGCCACCCGCAGCTCCTCGGTGAACTCGCCGTAGGGCGCGCGATAGCCGGTCGGCTTGACGCCAAGCCGGCGCTTGAGCGTCTCGAAGCCGCGCTCAAGCTCCTCCTCGATCCAGGGATCGCCGGGATCGGGAAGGAGATGGTGATAACCGTGGTGGCCGATCTCGTGACCGGCCTTGAGAATGGCCTCGGCCATCGCCGGATGCGCGTCGACCGACCATCCCGTGACGAAGAAGGTCGCCTTGAGATCCAGCTGGTCGAGCAGCTCCAGGAGCTTCGGCGTGCCGACGCGCGCCTCATAGCCGCCATAGCTCATGGTGATGAGCCGCTGCGCATGCATCGCGTCCTTGCTGGTCCAGGCGCTCTCCGCGTCCACGTCGAACGACAGGAACATCGCCGAATTGTACGGCTTCGGCCAGGGGTATTCCGGCGCAGGATCCGCGGTGTTGGCTGGGGTGAGCGGGATGCTCTGGAGTGCCTTACTGTCCAGCATTGAGGGTCGCCTTTTCGAGTGCGTTGTCGGTCAGTTTCCACTTAGCGAGCAGCGTGCGATAGGTGCCGTCCGCGATCAGCGCATCGACCGCCTCCAGCATCGCTTGCTGCAGCGCCTTTTCCTTGACCGGCAGAGCGATGCCGGTGAATTGCTGCGCGATGGGCTCGCCCACGGTCGCATAGGTGCCGGGCTCGAGATCCATGATGTAGGGCAGCGTCTCGTTGCCCTGGGCGGCGGCATCGATGCGGCCCTGCCTGAGCTGGGTGCGGGCATCGGCCGAGCCGTCGGTGCCGACGAACTGGATCGGATTGGTGCCGCAATTCTTCTCGCTCCAGGCCGCGATCTGCGCCGGGAACATGGTGCGGCGGCTGGCGCCGACCTTCTTGCCACAGAGCGCGGCCGCGTCCTTGAACTCCGCCTTACGCGACTGCTGCACGAAGAACTGCGGACCGCTGCGCAGATAATCGACGAAGGACGCGATCTCGTGCCGGCTGGCATAGTCCGTGAAGCCGGACATGATGGCGTCCACCCGCCCGGTCGAGATCGACGGCATGAACTCGGCAAAGCTGGTCTCCTGCCATTCGATCTTGACGCCGAGCTTGCGGCCGATGGCCTCGCCGAGATCGATGTCGAAGCCGGACAACGCGTTGGTGGCGGGATCGCGGAACTCCATCGGCGGATAGTTCGGCACCAGCGCGACCTTGATGCTGCCGCGCTTGGCGATCTCCGCCGGCAGCTCGACCGCCATGACCGGAGCGCTCATGGCGCCAACGAGTGCCGCCGTAACCAGAAGTCTCTTCATCGATACGCCCCCATTCAGATCACTGCCGAAAGAAATGCCTTGGTGCGCTCCTCGCGCGGCGTGCCTAAGACGTCCGAGGCGCTGCCCTGCTCGATGATCGCGCCCTGGTCCATGTAGACGACGCGGTCGGCGACCTCGCGCGCGAAGCCGAGTTCGTGTGTCACGACCATCATGGTCATGCCGCTCCGCGCCAGCTCCTTCATGACTGCCAAGACCTCGCCGACGAGCTCGGGATCGAGCGCGCTGGTCGGCTCGTCGAACAGCATCAGCATCGGCTTCATGGCAAGCGCGCGGGCAATCGCGACGCGCTGCTGCTGGCCGCCGGAGAGTTGGGCGGGATACCAGTCCGCTTTGGCCGACAATCCGACGCGCCGCAGCAGTTCGATCGCCTCCGCACGCACCTCGTCGGATTTTCGGCCCTGAACCTGGAGCGGACCTTCGGTGATGTTTTCGAGCGCGGTCTTGTGCGGAAACAAATTGAAGCGCTGGAACACCATGCCGGTCTTCAACCGCTGCCGCCCGATTTCGCGCTCGCTGAGCCGATGCAGCCGGCCGCCCTGCTCGCGCACGCCCAAGAGCTCGCCGTCGAGCCAGATGCCGCCGCTGTCGATCGCGGCGAGCTGGTTGATGCAGCGGAGCAGCGTGGTCTTGCCGGAGCCGGAGGCGCCGATCAGGCACATCACCTCGCCGGGCCGGATGTCGAGCGAGACATTTTTGAGAGCCTGAAACTCGCCAAAACTCTTGCTGACGGAGCGGATCGCGACGAGGGGTTTTGTCATCGCGCGAGCCGCAATGTGCCGCGCGCAAAACGGCGTTCGAGCAGCATCTGGAGCGGCGTCAGCACCGAGACGACGAGCAGGTACCAGAGCCCGGCGACGATCAGGAGCTCGATCACGCGCGAATTGGCGTAGTAGATGTTTTCGGCGTTGTGCAGCAGCTCCGGATACTGGATGACGCTGGCGAGCGAGGTCGCCTTCACCATGCCGATGAACTCGTTACCGAGCGGCGGGATCACCACCCGCATCGCCTGCGGTAGCACGATCCGGCGCAGCGCACGCAAGCGTCCCATGCCGATCGCCTGCGCCGCCTCATATTGCCCGATATCGACCGACAGCATGCCGGCGCGCATCACTTCCGACGTATAGGCGCCCTGGTTGATGCCGAGCCCGAGCAGCGCGGCAAGGAAGGGCGTCATGACGTCGACGGCGCGCGCGCTCCACAGGCCGGGAATACCGATGGTCGGAAACACCAGCGCGAGATTGAACCACAGCAGCAGTTGCAGGATCAACGGCGTGCCGCGGAACAACCAGGTGTAGCCGGCGGCAACGGTCTTCAGCACCGGGTTGGGCGACAGCCGCATGATCGCGATGACGACGCCGAGGAAGATGCCAAGCGCCATCGCCAGCACCGCCATCACCATGGTGTTGACGATGCCCTCGAGAATGACCTTTGCGGTCAGGAAGCGGCTGACATAGGACCATTCGATCTGGCCGGCCGCAAACGCACGCACGATCAGTGCGAGCACAGCAACGATCAGCGCGGCGCTGAGCCAGCGAAGCCAGTGCGGCTCGCGCGCGATCCGCATCCCCGACAGATCGGGAAAACCCTCCGCGAGTGCCGGTACCGGCTTCATTGCGGCGCCGCGTTCAGCATGGGCTTCTCGACTGCGTTGGCGCCGAGACCCCATTTGTCGAGGACAGCCTTGTAGGAACCGTCGGCGATCATCGCGGTGAGCTTCTCGGTCACCACTTCACGAAGCGCCGCATCGTCCTTGCGGAACATGATGCCCTGATAGCCTTTGGCGAAGGGTTCGCCGATCACGCGGTATTTTCCGGCTTCCTGCGTCTGCGCATAAGGCAGCGTCTCGCTGCCCTGTACGGCGGCATCGATGCGGCCCTGCTTGAGCTGGTTGCGAACGTCGATCGAGTTCTCGCCCGGCACGTACTGGATCGCCGGCTTGCCGGCCAGCTCGCAATTCTGCTTGCTCCACTTCTCGATTTCGACCGGGAAGCTGGTGCTGCGGGTAGTCCCGACCTTCTTGCCGCAGAGATCGGTCGCAGCCTTGGCTTCGTTCTCCGCCATCACGAAGAACTGCGGGCCGGTCCCGAGATAATCGACGAAATCGGCGGTCTCGCGCCGCGAGGCGCGATCGGAGATGCCGGAGATGATGAAATCGGCGCGCTTGGTCTGGAGCGACGGGATCAATTCGGCGAACGGCGTCTCGCTCCAGACGATCTTCACGCCGAGACGCTTCGCGAGCTCGTTCGCCAGATCGACGTCGAGCCCGACGAGCTCATTGGTCGCGGGATCGCGATATTCCATCGGCGCATATGTCGAGTTGACGGTGAGCTTCAACGCGCCCGCCTGCTTGATCTCCGCCGGAAGCTCCGCCGCCTGCGCGGACGTCACGGCCGCCAACGCTGCGATGCCGAGGAAATACGAGAGGCGTGTCATGTCAGCTCCTTTGCCAACGTTGTTGGAACGTCCTGTCAGTCCGCGTCGAGAACCGCGGGCTCGATGACGCCAGCGCGTTCCGTGATCACCCTGTATTGCTCCGGCCGCCGGTGCGCGGCGAAGTTAAACATCTTGTCCTTGCCCTGGCGGCAGAGGTCGAGATCGATGTCGGCGACGATCACCTCGTCAGTCAACGTTGCGGCCTGCGCGACGATGCGGCCATTGGGATCGACGATGCAGGAGCCGCCGATCAGCCCGGAGCCGTCCTCCTCGCCGGCCTTCGCCACCGAGATCGCCCAGGTCGCGTTCATGTAGGCGTTGGCCTGCGTGACCAGCGTAGAGTGGAAGGTGCGCAAGGAGGCGTCTTCCGTGCTGCCGCCATTGGGATCATAAGCCGCCGAATTGTAGCCGATGCAGACGAGCTCGACGCCCTGCAGGCCAAGCACGCGCCAGGATTCCGGCCAGCGGCGATCGTTGCAGATCATCATGCCCATGATGGCGTGGGCCCAGGCCGATCCGGAGCGAAAGGCCGGAAAGCCGAGATCGCCGTATTCGAAATAGCGCTTCTCGAGCTGCTGGTAGCGCGCACCTTGTCGCGGCTCGACCGAGCCCGGCAGGTGCACCTTGCGATAGCGGCCAAGCAGCTCGCCGTCGCGATCGACCAGGATGGCGCAATTGTAGCGGCGTCCATCCGGCGTCAACTCGGCATAGCCGACATAGAAGCCGACGCGCAGCGCACGCGCGCGGTCGAACAAGGCGGCGACGTTCGGGTTCGGCATGCCGCGTTCGAAATAATGGTCGAGTTCGTCACCTTCGAGCAGCCAGCGCGGAAAGAATGTGGTGAAGGCAAGCTCGGGAAACACCACGAGGCTGGCGCCGCGGCCGGCCGCCTCCTCCAGCAGCGCAAGCATCCGCGACAGCGTATGCTCGCGCGTATCGGCTTTTTGCGTCGGCCCCATCTGTGCGGCGGCGGCGCGAAGGACACGAACCAAGATTGCCTCCAATCTGTGCGCAGTGCTGCCTCAATGGGCGACTGAACCCTTTGATGCGACGCGCAAATCCGCTGCCATTACGCGGAAGCGGGGCTGCAAAATCAATTCGTTCTGCTATGATGTTTTGGCCCAGAGTATAACCGGCAGTGATATGAACCTGCGCCAGCTCGAGATTCTCCGCGCCGTCATCCGCCACCGCACCACGGTTGCGGCCGCCGACGAACTGGCGCTGTCGCAGCCCGCAGTCAGCAACGCGCTGAAGACGATGGAGGCGCAGGCGGGTTTTGCGCTGTTCGAACGCGTCAACAACCGACTGTTTCCGACCACGGAAGCGATGGCGCTCTACAAGGAGAGCGAGGCGATCTTCGCGCTGCACGCCAAGCTCGAGAACCGCGTGCGCGATCTGCGCGAGAACCGCTCCGGGCATCTCGCGCTGGTCGCGACGCCGCCGCTCGCTTACAGCATCATCCCCTCGGCGCTGTCAGGCTTCCTGCGCCGCCGTCCGGAAACGCGGGTGTTCTTCGACGTGCGGCGCTATGAGGGCATCATCGAAGGCGTGCTCAACCGCGTCGCCGAGCTCGGCTTTGCGCTCGGGCTGACACATCATCCAGGCATCGCCCATGAGGTGGTGCACACCGGCGAGATGGTGTGCGTGCTGCCGCCGCAGCACCCGCTCGCCGACCTGCCGGTGATCTCGGCCGCGGACCTATCCGGTCTGCCGTTCATCGGGCTCGAGCGTGGGACGCGACTGGGCGAGGCCGTGCGTGACAGTTTTGTCCGGGCCGGCGCACCGTTCCAGCCGACCGTCGAGGTGCGCTACTGCAACACGGCCTGCGTGCTCGCCGCCGCCGGCGTCGGCGCCGCGGTGGTCGATCCCTTCTCGCCGCGGCAAAACGGCGGGACCGGCCTCGTCGTGCGGCCGTTTGCACCGACGACGCACGCGGTGGCCTATATGTTATGGTCGGAAGCCGAGCCGCTGTCGCGCCTGGCCAAGGCGTTTCTCAACGAGGTCCGGAAAGAGAGTGCGTTGCTGGAGCGCACAGCGCCACACCAGCAACATGGGGCAGGAAGCGACCAGGCTTGACCTTGACCAGAGGGCATATGGCACGCATCACCATCATCGAGACCGGGCAGGTCCCACAAAAATATCGCGAGCGCTACGGTTCGTTCCCCGACATGTTCGAGCGCATGGTCCGCGCCGGGGATCCGACAGCCACGGTTGACATCGTCAGCATCCCGAACGGCGATGCGCTTCCCGACCCGCGCAATTTGGAGGCGGTGCTGATCACCGGCGCGGCCGCCGGCGTCTATGACGGGCTCGAGTGGATCGCGCCGCTGGAAGATTTCGTGCGCACGGCCTACGCCAACAGGACACCGATGGTCGGCGTCTGCTTCGGCCATCAGCTGATCGCGCAGGCGCTCGGCGGCACCGTGCGCAAGTCGGAGAAGGGCTGGGGCATCGGCCGGCACGTCTATCAGGTGCTGCCGGACAACGGTGTCGTCGACGGCGAAGCGGTCGCCATCGCCTGCTCGCATCAGGACCAGGTCATCGAGCCGCCAAACGATGCGCTGACGATCCTCTCCTCCGATTTCACCCCGCATGCCGGCCTGCTCTACGCCAACGGCGCGACGCTGACTGTGCAGCCGCATCCGGAGTTCGACGTGGAGTTTGCGCAGGTGTGCTGCGAACTGCGCGACGGCAAGGCGCCGGACGCTGTCGTTGCCACGGCGAGGGAATCACTGGCGGAGCCGATGGATCACGCCAAGCTCGGTAGCGCGATTACGCGATTTCTGGCGCGCAGGTCCATCTCCTCGTCCTGAGGAGCGTGCCAATTGCGCGCGTCTCGAAGGATCGAGGCACCGCTGCAGCAACGGGGGCCTGCATGGTTCGGACGCCGCTTCGCGGCTCCTCACCATGAGGGTTGAAATCTCAGAACGGGCTCTCTCCTAACCCCACCACATCCGCGGGCCTCGGCCCCGGCGCCGGCCAGTGAAATCGCCTGTCCTTCTCCGTAATCACCATGTCGTTGATCGACGCCTCGCGCCGCCGCATCAGGCCGTGCTCGTCGAACTCCCACTGCTCGTTGCCGTAGGAGCGATACCACTGGCCGCTCGCATCGTGCCATTCGTACTGGAAGCGCACGGCGATGCGGTTTTCGTCGAACGCCCAGAGATCCTTGATCAGGCGGTAGTCGTGCTCCTTCTCCCATTTGCGGGTGAGGAACGCGACGATGGCTTCGCGCCCCTGAAAAACCTCGGAGCGATTGCGCCAGCGGCTGTCCTCTGTGTAGGCGAGCGAGACGCGCACCGGGTCGCGCGAATTCCAGGCATCCTCGGCCATGCGGGCCTTCTGCGCTGCGGTCTCACGGGTAAAGGGCGGAAGCGGCGGGCGCGACATGATGGCCTCATCGGTTGGCGGGAGTGCAATCTATCGCCGCGCGCGGGGGAGTCGAGAGGCCGTCCGCTATCGCCCGATCACGAAATCAGATCAGCCTTCATCAAGGCGCGGATCGACTTCGGGATCGGCTGGGCGCGGCCGCCGCTGATGAAGGCGACGCGCACCTCGGCTTTCACCAGCACGTTTTCCCCGCGCCGCACCTCCTGCGCCAGCACGATGGACGCACCCTTCACGGCGACCGGCCAGGTCACGACATCGAGCACGTCATCCATCCGGGCAGGCTTGAGGAAATCGAGATGCATCGAACGCACCACGAAGGCAAAGCCTGCGTCTTCCGCCTCGGCCTGCTCGAACAATGCCTGCTGCTCGGCGCCCATCAGCCGCAAATGATTGGTCCGCCCGCGCTCCATGAAGCGCAAATAGTTGGCGTGATAGACGATGCCCGAAAACTCTGGTTTGACGATATCGCAACAGAATACCAACTGCTTGATTTCGTTGGGGCGCTGGAGGGCGATAGCGTGAACAAGCGCAGATTTTTCTATTCCCTTTCATGGCGAGCCGCAGCGCCTTCGGGATCAGCTTCAGTGTTCACCCTAGCTCGCCTCGAGAGAAATGTCAGCCCGGCCGCGAGCATAGCGGCCCGAAGGGGCATGCGGGACGAGTGCAGCGACAACACCGGTGTTTGAGCGGCACGTGGGAACGGGGCCGTAATAACGCTCGCCACAGGCGAGCCCGTTTTCCGAGAGCCCCCGGCGAGGAGCACTTTATGGCTTGCGCGAGGCATCGTGATCCGAAGGGCCGAGATAGCATGGCTCGGCAAGCTGGCTCATAGAGCCCCGTCCGCGGAGCGGACGCGCCCACAACCTAATCAGACCCGTACTTGTGCCATGGGCGAAAACCGCGGCACTTATGAGCCTGATTTCGGGAGATCCTATCGCGGACCTCACACCACTGACCCACATTAAGAACGTGTGCGGTTGTTTGCGTGAGAGTTTCCGGGTTCGTTGCTCCGTCGGCGCCGCCCCTGACCGAAAGCCCAACCGATCGCTCTTGCATTGACGGTTTCATCCGCGGAGCCGGAGCAGGACTGGCGTGTATCGTACTCCGTCAACCCAGCTCCATGGTCTGGCCTGAATAGTCGACGAACAGCTTCTCGCCGGCGACATGGACCTGGGGACAGGATGGGCTTGAGGGGGCCGGCCCATTCCTTGTAGCGTTCGCATAGCTGAAGCAGTCGGAGTTAGGCACCAAGGTAGCCGGGTTGCAGACTGTCAGCGGTGCGCGCCTCCTGGTTACCCCGATCAATCGCTGAAATAGCGATCACGATCGACTGGAAACGGTGATCACGATGCTCTGGAATGGGCGATCACGATGGCTTGGACTCCGTGATCACGAACGGCGGGAACACGCACTTACCGGGCGCCCCGTCGACCTACCACGCTACTACGTCGCGAGGTGGAGCGATGCCGTCAAGCTGTCGGGTGCGCGAGAGGCAGGACACCGCGCTGATCTACGCTCGCAAGCGAAGGGGCATGTCAAGGAGTTGGAGATATCTGCAACGCCGCAACCTGACGCGGCGTTTGATTCACGCATTTCTTCCAGCGCCAATGTTGCGATGCAGTTACAGCAATTTGCGTGCACGTTGTTAAGACGCAGCAGGCTCGGGGGCACTCAAGACATGGGAATAGAAATGAAGAACTTGTTGCTTATGACAGTCAGTACGGTGGCGCTTGCTGCGCTGGCCCCCGCATTCAGTGCTGATCTGCCTGCGCAACCCATCGGGCCTCTCTACACCACCGCTGCGGGACCTGTCGCGGCTGCAATCTACGATTGGAGTGCTTACTATTTCGGCGTGAACGGTGGTCTGAGCTCAGGCGAGAGTTGTTGGGAATACCTTGGCAGCACGCCCGAGGGCTGTCATCATCCGACAGGCGGTAGCGTGGGCCTCCAGATCGGCTATCGATGGCAGATGGGCCGGATCGTGCTGGGTGTTGAGGGCCAGGGCAACTGGGCTGATTTGACCGGGTCCAATCACAGCATCGCGTTTTTCGATACTACCAACCAGACTAAGATTGACGCCTTCGGTCTCATGACGGGGCAGATTGGTTATGCCTTTGGGAACAACGTACTTTACGGCAAAGGCGGCGCCGCAGTCACGAGCAACATCCATCAGATCAGCTCGACCGTGGCAGGCGCCGGTAGGAAAAGTGACGTTCTTTGGGGCGGTGTGTTGGGGGTCGGATTCGAGCACGGCATCGCACCGAACTGGACGGTGGGCTTCGAGTACGACCACCTGTTCTTCCAGCCCCGCACGGTGAAATTCAGCGGGAACATTGGCGGGGCCGATCGCATCCGCGAGGATCTCGATCTTGTCACGGTACGGGTCAACTATAAGTTTGGCGGTCCGATTCTCCTGAAATATTGATCCGTAGTTGCGTCGATGGCCCCGGCCTAGCCGGGGCCATTTGAAGGGAAAGCATGGCCCGCTCAGAGCCCGGCCATTCAGGCAATTCCGACGTGAGATTCAAGCGCCGCCTGCGCGATCCCGCCCTTCGCCTTTCGCTGGCCTGCGACCCCTCCTTCTCCGGACGGCAAGCTCGGCAGCACTTCGCGGGGAACCGCCGGCTCAGCGCTGAGCACTCTCGACACCGAAAGTCAGCCGTAATCGTGGACAGGGGTAGTCGCAAGGGCGACGAGCTCGGAACCTGCGTCGATGCCGCGGGAATGATACTGCTTAGCTTGCGGCTGCCGCCTTGCCAGGGTAAGCGGCGCATCGCCCTCGCAATCGAGGCAGACGAGATCGTCGAACACAGCTGCCTCCGCTGAGGCGGCCACGGCAAGATCCGCCTGCAAACGTTGAGGACATAATAGATCGGCTCATCCGCGTCTGTCGCGAACCCGGACGATAGGCAGCTCGGCTTTCCAACATCTCACCGGCCCGTCCGATCTTTCGGATCACTCGCCTCGCCCGCTTCGGCAACTAGCGGCAACCGAGCAGGCGAGCACCCTGCCCTCCGACATCGCCGATATCGCGCGCCAACCGCCGATGCGGACCGAGGAGAAATCATCTGTGCCGCGGGCGGGGCGCAATGACGTCAGTGAAAGCCGCGGACACGGGCGACTCCATGATGAAGCAAGGCGGCATCCACAGCAGGACTGACCCGAGTTTCTCCGGCCAGGACGCCATAACCCTCGCGCTCAGATGGCATCGCTGCCGGGCGCAAGCTCCATGGCCGGGCAGAACTCTAATCTCGCGTCGCCTTGCAACCCGCCGAAACCCAGTCGGTCAGCCACGCCGGAGCGCGGGGAATAGGTTTGGAGTTCATTCTCGGTCCTTCACACCTCGAAGGGGGTTCTGCAGTTCGCACCCGTAGCAACCACAACAGGATTCCTGCAGACTCCGTAGCGCGAGACGCGTCAAGACAGTTGGATCCAAGTGGCCTTTTGCGGCCAGAGCTAATACCTTTTCGGCGAGGCACGCCTTCAACGAAGACGTCCGGTTTGCTTCGGGCACCATCCCGATCGCATCGTCCAGAACACCTCGCAACAAAGCGCATAGTTTGGTTTTCGGTGTCATGGCGCTAATCCAAAAACAACGGAGATCTGGCCGACCTCGGCTCCGGCCCGCCTGGCCGGTGGCCCCCGGAAAGCCGTGCGGAATAAACCTTCTTCGCTCCAGGGAGCGGGAGAAATAAGGGAGACGGCCGAGCCTACAAGTACAAGAGCTAGGTTTCGGTAATGTGACAGTTCGTGCTCCGCTCATTCTGGATGCATGACGGCTTAAGAAAGCATCCTGCGGATAGGTCCTTTGGTTTTCAAGTCGACGCTTGCTGACGCTATCAACAAAAATTCGTAAAGCATTTGGTGAGGATCGCCGAGCCGTGAATTGGGCAGCCTTAGTGGAATTCTTGTTCCGATCGCGCCAATTCCGGCTTAGGAGCTCGTCGCGCCTTTTGAGCCGGATGTGCGGCGCGGTTGCTATAGTCGGCGAGCCACGCTTGTGAATCCACGCTGCTCAATCTGGCGGTCATGTTCACGGCCAGAGCTCCGGCTCGGCGGAAACGGATTGGTCCGCAGGCTCAGAGTTGTCAAATCCCGGTTCTGGTAGTTGAAACACGACGCAACATCATCTTGAACTCTTCTGGCACGGTTCACAGTTGAGCTTACGGTGATAAGAATTTCTCTTCGAGATCATTTCGGCGTGCTCCGGCCAGCCCAGCTTGTCGCCGTCCAGGATCGCTGGTTCGAGTGGCTCGATATTCGCACCGAAACTTTCGCCCAGCTGCGCGATCCAGTGACGCTAGAACGAGCTTGGGTGCCACTGGGCTCGATTACCGTTCCGCCAGAACCAGAATGGACACCAACACATCCGGCGGTCACAAGGGCTCGCCGCCCCACGTAATGCCTACTCCTGTTTAGCACCGTATTCCATGGAGGCGGATCAAGTTTGAAACATCCCGCATGGTCGTTCTGGCTAGTCAGTCAGTGTCCGGTGCCATGTGTGACACAATTATGATTGCTCGCGGGACAACACCGTTGAGGCGTGTCTGACTCACACTGTCGAACTTACGACAAGCTGGTACTTATTTGTAGAGCTAGGCGGTGCGGACTCTGAGAACCCATTTCCAGGAGCAAATCAGATTCATGGCTGTTTTCTCGGAGCAAGTCTTCGGTGTCATGAACCCGCTGGCTCGACTGCAGGTCGAACGCGACGCGGCTGCTTTGTAGCTTACCCGCCGCGGCTGTAATGGCCCCTACAGCCATCCGCCGCCCCTTTGCCTCAGTCCGCGCGCTGCAACAGCGCGCTAGCCGTCATCCACAACAACACGTCACGGGGGTTCCGATATGCAGTTGCTAAGTTTCTCCACGCCGAGCGCCATTCTCTCGAGTGCCCCTTCTCACAACTTAAGCAATTCAGCAGCGTTGCGACCGATTGACGCGGAACGGAAGGTCAGGTGTCCGTCAACTCCCTACAACTATAGGAATCATGTGGCTGGCTTCCTTATCTCGATCGACGGCAGTAGCCCACCGTGGATCATTGCCTCAAAGCTCCGCAGGCGCTGATAAATCGAGATCAGTTCGACGATCGTGCTCCAGGAGTTGACGAGATACTGAAACGAGGTTCGCACTTGCTTGAACGCGTTGAGGATCTGGTTCATCGCGCCGAGGGTGATCCTGCCCGCGATGATTGTGGGCGCAAGCAGCAGATAAGGAAAGATGACGTCAGTCTGCAGATAGACGATCCGGCCGATATTGAAGTACATGAAGTTCACATAGAGCCGGAAGTAATTCCTGCGAATGTCTCTAAACAGTACGCTCAATGTCGGCGCATTGGCACGCGCCGTATCATCCTCGCCGAGCACGAGCTCCTTGCGATAGGCCGCTTCAACCCGTTGGTTGAAAAATTCAATTCCGGGCAGGCGGATGCCGATAAGCGCGAGAACGCCGGTGCCCAGGATCGACCAGATCACCGCGGCGAACACCAGCGGATAGGGAATCGAGCCGAACAGAGGCAACTCCGTGACGTTGCTGGACAG